>JBDRQO010000066.1:0-23339 GCA_043826275.1 Pseudomonadota bacterium | reverse complement strand
TGGCTTGCAGTTGGCGGCGGGGTAAGCGGGGTAATGTTTATTTGTTCGATTGGCGGGGTACGGCGGCGGGGTATATTCCCGTTACATTATTTTGACACCAATTATGGGCTTAGGCGTTACACTATTTGAATCTTAGCATATGGTTTCATGGAAGCGTATTGTATCTTATTAGGCCCAATTCAAATCATATGATCTTCCATTCGCCTTTATTCTTTAAGTAAAAAATGGGGGATAAATCTGGGGTCAAGGTCTTGGGGACTAATAGTGCTGTAATTTTCTTCAAGTTCCTGGATCAGGTTGCGGATCACCTGATAATACCCTTGTGGCAGATCGTCTTCCTTGATTCCTGTGGCTTCTGTGATAAAAATGGTCAAATCACTTAAGGGCAGGGCATAGGTTGTGTCACCATCACCCGGGACAAACAGGGCTTTGAAAAACGGTTTGAATTGTTTGATGCCCATGGGTTTAAGGTCGCCTTCCATCTTAAGACGGTCTTTGGCCCAGAGGGTTAAAAGCAGGGTTTTATAGGTCAATATCCCATGGGTAAAAGATCGAATATCCACATCCAGATGGCCAAGGACTGTATCCAGCGCAATAATCTGGTCCAGTTTTTGTTGTGTGATTGAAATATCTGAAAGGGTTTTAAAATTCCGGTAACGATCTCCTTTGCCCATTTCATTAAAATATAAGGGCCGATCAATCAGGAGACCACCAAGTATGCCTAAATATTCTTCACCCAGAAAACTTAACGGCAGATCATTTTTGCCCATAAAGCTTTGCTTGAACCATTTTTCAGCTATTGCTTTCAGCCGTATACCTGCCCTTGATCCGGTTCTGAAAATGTCTTCAAGAAAATGTTCTTCAATGATGGCTTTTGCCTGTGCAGGACCCCGGTCGTTGTCCGATAAAACTTCAAGGCCCATATTCAGATAATTGCAGGTTTTGGATATGGCTTTTTCAAGATCTTCTTTACTGCGAAGCTTAATCTTATCTGCTGAAATGACCTTGTTGATCAGGGCGGCCAGTTCTGATTCCAATACCAGAAGAACCTGGGAGTCAAACAGTTGAATGGATTTTACAAACAAATTATCGTCTTCCATGAATCCTGCAAAAAATTGAGGCGGCAGGGGAATGCTTGGGTCAAAGAAGGTTTGGGTTGAGCTTAATTTCTTTGGTCGTTTGCCTAAAGATAACAGTTTAACCGGCTGGTAGATACCAATGGCCTCATGGGTGGGTAAAAATCCTTTTTCAGCCAGGCGAAGGGTTTTGAGCCTGAACTGTTCTTCTTCAGTTTCAGCGGTTAATAATGCAGCGGTTTCAAGCAGTAGTCCGTGAAAGACTGATAAATCCATGCCGGCCAGAGATTTGAGCATGGCTTCAATGAGTTCATAGGCTGGCTGACTATCTTCCGGGATCGCCATTTCGTCATCATCCAGGTCGGGTTTGTCCGGGAACCTGAAATAAAATTTATCATCTAAAGTGATATAATCTTCAAAATCCTCTGGCGGTATATCATCATGCTCTCTAATAAAGATACTCATATTTTTAAACAGATAGAATTCAAAAAAATCAGGTTTCCGGGTGATCAGCCATCGCAGTAATCGCTGGGGATCTGCCTGGAACAGGACATCAAACACCTTGGTCATGGTGGGAACATCCAGTCGGTCATTGTCCCATACATCCACATCCAGAATATATTCCCATTGATTCGAGGTTGCCATGGAGAGAATTGGAATAAAATCATCAGGTCCGATTTTGTGCATCAGATAATAAAGGTCCTGGTCAGGGAAAGACTGGATCAATGTGGCTGGTGCCGGGGCATCCAGAATCATGGCAAGCGCAGTCTCGCTGTCAGATTTGATAATGTCATAGCGCTGAGCTCTTAATTTTATTTCTTTGTTTTGCTGGTTGACCAGTCGATAATCGTTTTTATCATTCATTTGAGATATTCCTGTTAAAGGTGTTGGCGGCAGATTTGGATATAGTGGTCTGCATCAGCAGACGATTTGAATTTTTCAAAAAAAGGCAAAGCTTTGGTAAAATCACCCATGTTCATCAGGCAGACCCCCATGCAGATATTCAGGTCTTTATCATCAATAAAATATGAGAGTCCCTTTGTCAATGTCTGTATGGCCTTTGGAAACTGCTTTTTCTTTTGCAAGAGCATAGATAGTCCTAAAAAGGCCCTGGCATTTGGCGCATAGGTTAATGCCTTTGTATAAAGCAGTATGGCTGTTTCTTCCTGGTATTGAACCCGTTTATCCGTGGCATACTCCCCGTGGGAAAAGGTCATGGCCAGCCGGGATAAAAAATCAGCATGAAAGGGATATAGTTCTTTAATGTCTGCCAATTCCAATTGTGTGGCAAAACGATTTAAATTAGAATAAAACTCAGTTCTTAATCGATCCCCAAAGGTTTTGACTGTCTGAAAATCAAGGTGTTCATCCACTTCGAACCAGGGTAAATCTTCAATTTTTTCATACCAGAGGTCATCCGTAATCAAGTTTTTGTTTTTGGCCCATTGATACAGATGGGTGCCGGGAAAAATGACCAGCATATAAAATATGGCACTCAAGGGTTTTATCTTGTGTAATAATTCAATGCTTTCCTGGATGGTCTCAAAGGTTTCACCCGGAGATCCATATATAAAATAGGCCCGGGGCAGGATACCATATGATGCTGTTTGCTCAAATGCCTGGATGATTGATTCTTGATCAACAGGTTTCCCGAGGGTTTTACGAATTTTTGCCGATCCGGATTCAACCCCGAAACTAATCTGGATACATCCGGCCTTTCTCATTGCAAACAGTATCTCATCATCAATACAATCTACCCGGGAAATGGCATTCCAGGTGATGGGCAGTTCTTGTTTAATGATCTGGCTGCAGAACAGGAGCACTCTTTTTTTATCCATGGTAAACGTGTCATCACACATATAAAAATGGGTGATTCCTCTTTTGACCTGTTCCTTGAATTCTTCTATCATCCAATCAGAGGAATGAAATCGTACACCGTTATCTGTCCAGAATTTTGGGGAGCCGCAAAATGTGCATTTGCCAGGGCACCCCCGGGACATGGAAAGGAGGTCAAAGGCAAAATATTTTGACGGGTGTGCCAGGGTATCCAGATTGTCTATGGGGGGGCGTTGGTCAGTTTCTACAAGCGCATCTGCTTTCTTATAGACCAGTCCCAAAATATTTTTAAAGGGATCGTGTTCAAACGGGTCGTGTTCTAAAGATATCTGTCCAGTTGTTTCAAGAGCAGCAACCAGTTCTAGAAAAGTAAGTTCTCCCTCACCTTTAACAATAAAATCAATGGCCGGGCAGGCCGTAAAAAAATGCTCAGCCAGAAAAGTGGGGGCGGGTCCGCCAAAGACGACCGGGATGTCTGGATATTCTTTTTTTAAAGCTGTGGCACATGCCATGGCATTCATCCGGCTGGGATTGGTGACGGAAAATCCAATTATATCCGGTTTCTGGTCTTCAATAAAATTTGTAAATACGGCTATTGGATCATCCAAAGTATCGGCCAGGTTGACGATATTGGCCTTATATCCATTCTCGATTAAAAGGGCAGCAATATAAAACAGTCCTATGGGAACCACTTTTGCATCATTATCTGTGATCCGCTTATCCTGGCAGGCCGGGTTGACCAGAAGAATGTTCATTTTTTGTTTCATGAACAAATAATGATGGCGTTCATTTTTTGCGGGTCTTTTTTTTATGGGCCAATTCTTTTTTTTGTCCCAGGCATTCTACCCGTTCAAACCGGGGCATGTTAATATCGATCCAGTCTATGATTTTATCCATTTCAGCAGCTACCTGTTTTAAGGCTTTGCCACGGTGACTGACTTCCCCTTTTTCATCCAGAGACAATTGTGCAAAGGTTTTGCCCAGATCTGGATAATAAAAGAGGGGATCATAGCCAAAACCATTTTCTCCAATGGGTTCCTGGGTCATAATGCCGTTGCATTCTCCTTCATAGGTCAATGCTGCTCCAGTGGGAACAGCAATGGAGATCACACATTTAAAAGCAGCATTTCGGTTCTTGCTTTCTTTTAAGTCATCCAGCATTTTTTTTACATTATCTGCATCGCTTGCATTTTCTCCTGCATATCGTGCAGAATATACCCCTGGCGCGCCGTCAAGGGCTTCGACACAGAGGCCTGAATCATCTGCCATGGCCGGATAACCAAGTATTTTAGCTGTAAATGATGCTTTTTTATATGCATTGTCATCAAAGGTTTTGCCATCTTCGATCACTTCGGGAATGGGGCCAAAGTCTGAAAGGCTTTTAATCTCAATATCAAACCCTTTTAAAAGGTGACGGATTTCTTTTGTTTTACCTTTGTTGGTTGTTGCAATAACAAGTATCTGTTTCACCGGGTATCTCCATATCTATAGTGGGTGGATTCAAGTTTTTTAGATAATATAAGCGCGAGGATTGGTTTTGTAAACCCTGCAGCACGCAATCGTGTCTTATGTGTAATCTTTTATTGACAATAATACTCTTTTTGATATACAACCCAGTTTCAACAATTTTGTTTCTATGAAAAGAAACAAGCGAAATTTAAAGAACGATCCAGTGAATAGGAGATCGATATGTTTAGAAAAGAAATAAAAGTAATTGATTGTACCGTCAGAGATGGCGGCCTGATGAATAAATGGCAGTTCAGTGAAAAATTTGTCAAAAATGTTTATAACTCCCTTGCAGATGCTGGCGTGGATTATATGGAGATTGGATATTTAAGTTCCAAAACCGCATTTGATGTAAAAGAATTCGGTCCCTGGAAATTCTGCTTTGAAAAAGATTTGAAAAAAATCATCGGAGATGGTGAAAAACGGATAAAACTATCTGCCATGGCTGATATCGGCCGGATTGAACTGGACGATATTCCTTTGGCCTCTGAAAGTTCGCTGGACATGGTCAGGGTTGCCTGTTATGTGCACCAGGTTGATAGCGCAATTGCCTTGGCTGAACATTGCCTGGATAAGGGGTATGAAGCTACGATTAACCTGATGGCCGTTTCAACGGTTGGCATACGGGAACTCAATGAAAGTCTTGAGGATCTGAATAAAAGCAGGGTGCCTATTGTCTACCTTGTGGATTCATTCGGTGCTTTTTATTCAGAGGATATTGATGCCCTGGCGCAAAAGTATGTTGAACGGCTTCCGGGTAAAATCATTGGGGCACATTTCCATAATAACCAGCAGCTGGCATTTGCCAATACTATTTCTGCTATTATCAATGGTGTGAATTTTCTGGATGCTACGCTTTACGGTATTGGCCGCGGAGCTGGTAATTGTCCTCTGGAATTACTGCTGTCATTTTTGAAAAATCCTAAATTCAATGTCCGGCCGCTCATTAAATGCATTGAAGAGGATATTTTTCCATGGAGTAAAAAAATCGATTGGGGATATTCAATCCCTTACATGGTAACAGGTACCATGAACCAGCATCCGAGAACCGCCATGGCAGTGATGGAATCGGATAAAAAAGATAATGTTTTAGAATACTATGACGAGATCCATAATAGTGTGGGAATATTCTGATCTTAATGTCATTGGATTAATTTTTTTATAAAAGCTATTGTGTGCCGTGGGTACAGCAATAGCTTTTATTTTTTATCCACCCATTTAAACTAGCAAACCTTGATTAGCCAGGATTAAGAACCATTTGAAAAAAATAATAAATATTGCGATTAACGGATATGGCAGGATTGGCCGATGTATTGCCAGGGCAATCTATGAATCTGAAAAATTTTCAAACAGGATTCAACTCAAAGCTATAAATGAAACAGCAGATGAACAAACCATTTTTCATCTAACCAAATATGATTCAACCCATGGCCGTTTTCCCTTGCCGGTTGAGCATACAAAGGCGCAATTGATCATAGGGAAAGACAAAATTAAAATCTTTCAGGAAAATAATATTGTTAACCTTCCCTGGAAAGATCTGGGAATTGATGCGGTTTTAGATTGCACAGGCATTTATAACGACCGGCAGTCGGCTGAGCTTCATCTTCTTTCCGGTGCCAAAAAGGTGATCTTTTCACAGCCGGCAGTAGACCAGATGGATGCCACCATTGTTTACGGGGTGAACCATGATCAATTAAAACCCACCGATACCATCATTTCCAATGCCTCCTGCACTACTAATTGTGTAATTCCGGTCTTGTATGTGCTAGACCAGGCCCTTGGTATTGAAAGCGGAAGTATTACCACCATTCATTCAGCTATGCATGACCAGCCTGTGATTGATGCGTATAATTCTGATTTGAGAAAGACCCGGTCGGCATTGCAATCCATTATTCCGGTGAACACTGCACTTGAAAAAGGAATTGCCAAGATTCTGCCGTCCATGGACGGTAAATTTGAAAGTTTGGCTATCCGGGTGCCTACCACCAATGTCTCGATCATGGATATCACCCTTCTTGTCCAAACCGATACCCATGCTCAAGCAGTGAATGAGGCCTTAATTCATGCATCCAACAATCATCTGGAAGGGATTTTGGGGGTCAATGACGAAAACCTGGTTTCCTGTGACTTTAATCATGATCCCCGATCTGCTGTGATTGATCTGGCCCAGACCCGGGTGAGCCGGAAGCGGCTCGTTAAAGTTCAGGCCTGGTTTGATAACGAGTGGGGGTATTCCAACAGGATGCTGGATACCACCATTGCTGCCTTTAACGCAAAATAATTCAAGATTTTCCGTTTGTTTTTCCGTATCTATATCGTATTGGTATAGATAATCCCTATGCACGGCCTGATCTGCATCAGAAATAAATATTGGATAAATTTTTAGCCATCACGTATTTACGGGTATAAAATTAATTCATATCGGAGATTTTTATAATGCGTAATTTTTATTTAATACTTATTGTCGGTCTGGTACTGATCTATTCTACTGCATGGGCCGCAAACATATCATCTGGTCGGATTATCATGGAATTTGATCTGTCAGGTCAAACCAACCAAGAAATAGCCCAGTTGTGGATTCCCTATCCGGTTTCCAATGCAAACCAGACCATTGACAATATTTCCATTAAGGGGAGTATGTCATCGTCTGGTGTATATACGGATAACATCTTTGAAACCCCCATGCTCTATGCCCGCTGGGACAAAGAGGTTGAAAAAAGAACATTAACATTCATTTTTGATGTCACAAGAACCGAAGTTATCCGCAGGGATTTTCCTGGTGTTCAAACTGCCTGGGACCCCAAAGATTATGCCCAATATTTATCTGCAACACGGCTTGGCCCGGTTGACGGGGAAATAAAGGTTCTGGCCGATAACATTGTTAAAGGACAAAAAACAGTCATAGGTAAGGCAAAGGCGATTTATGACTGGACCTGTGAAAATACCTATCGGAATCCAGATACCAGGGGATGCGGGTTTGGAGATGTTTACCGGCTGCTGCAGGACCCGGGTGGAAAATGTGCAGATATCAGTTCGATCTTTGTGGCCCTTGCCAGGGCGGCCAATGTGCCGTCCAGAGAGGTCTTCGGTATTCGTCAGGGAAAAAAACCGGTTCAGGATATCAGTACTTGGCAGCATTGCTGGGCTGAATTTTATCTGCCCGGCTATGGATGGGTTCCTGTGGACCCGGGAGATGTCAGGAAGATGATGCTCAAGGAAAACTTGAAATGGTCTGACAAGAAAACAAAGGAGTATCAAGACTATTTCTGGGGAGGAGTTGACCCCTTTCGCTTCAAACTCTCCCAGGGCAGAGATCTTAAATTAAATCCGCCCCAAAAAGGAGAACCTGTCAATTATCTGATGTATCCTTTTGCCCAGGTGGGGGAAAAAGTATTAGACTGGCTTGATCCTGAATCTTTTTCCTACACTATTACCTATACACAGCCGAAACCTTAGATAAAAACCGGATCATAATTTTATAGATCAATTATTACCATGAGTGAACTAAACCGTGGAAGCGGTTTATTTCACTCATACTTAATTTGAATTTATTCAGCTAATTGGATCAGTTTCCGGGTGACTTCTTTGAGTTCATCGGGAATGGTTGTGATGTCGTCAAAGGGTCGTATGCCGTTTCGATCACAAGCGACTATTTCATTCATTTCAGGGATAAACCCTAAGATCTCATAGTCAGGCATGCTGCTGCGTATTAATTGTTTATCCTCTTCAGATTTAACCCGGTTTCCCAAGACGAGAATCTTTTGAATGCCAATATCCTGGCCCAGCTTTCTAATTTTATCCGCTGCCACCCGGCTTCTTTTCCCGGGGTTGACCACAACAATCAGTGCATCCACAGATCCGGAAGTGGCACGTCCAAGATGTTCGACGCCGGCTTCCATATCCATGACCACCACTTCATTCCTAGCCAGAACCAGATGGTTCATCAATGCTTTTAAAATAGTGGCTTCAGGACAGATACAACCGGAACCTCCCTGTTGAACCGTTCCCATGACCAAAAGTTTGACGCCGTCTTTTTCTATGGAGAAACGATCTGGTATATCATCCACTTTAGGATTCAAGGTAAAAAAACCACCCATGGTACCCGGGGTTGCGCCGGTTCTTTCGGCGATCAGATCGGACAGCTCAGATACCGGGGTGATGGGTATGGACTCATCAATACCCAGTCCTGCTGCCAGGTTGGCCACAGGATCAGCATCAATGGCAATAACTTTTGTCTGTGTATTTAAAGCGGCAATTGAACGTGCAATTAAGGCCGTGATAGTGGTTTTACCCACTCCGCCTTTTCCGCCCACTGCAATTTTTAAGCTCAAGGGTTTATCTCCTGTTCTTAATTGATAGTATTTAAAATTGTCCCTTTTTCATCCAGCAGATAGAGCTTATGACCATTTGTTTGTGCAATTTCCAAAAGGTCATCCTCTATGACGGCCTGGACCGCATATTTCCCATTAAATAAATCTTTAGGCATTAAGGCAAAACATTCTTTGGCCTCTTCTTTGCTTTTAAAGACAGGGATAAATTTTTCTTGGGTCTGATCATCAGAAAATCCAACATATTGTTCGGTTGATGATGAAGGATCCTGAATAATAACATAGTACCACTTGTCTTGAGTTCCATTTATTTCAATGTGTTCATCCAATTGGATCTATCCTTTATCTAAAATGGTTTAATTCAATATAAGACAGATTTATACAAAAAAAAGGTCATAGAGACAATACCAAATAATAAAGATATACTCCAATCAATCTATCATAATAAAAAAGCCCCTGGGTAGGTAACCCAGGGGCTTTATATAACAAAAATAAAACGAAATTAAATATCAAGCCATGAATCAGAATAGAGTGTTTCACCCATAATGACTTTATAGGTTTTAGCATAGTCCTGCATTTCTTTATCAAGACTTGCAATATCCGGCTGATCGCCATCCATCATACCGTTAATCAGGTCAACAATATCCTGGCGTTCGCCTTTGGCAATACTGGTCAGTTGTTTGTCAAGCGGATCAGCAATAACAGATTTCATTCCGTATCTTTCAAGCATGACCATATAGGTCTGGTTCAGGATACCGCGAAGATGTTCCGGAGGTCCATTAGAGATATTGGAAAGACCGCAGGTGGATTTTACACCCGGTGCAATGTCTTCCAGCATCATCTGGAAATTCAACAGGCTCATTAACTGCTGCTGCTGGATATTCACAGGTGTTACAAGACCGTCCACCCACATTCTCTCGTTGGCTATACCGGCTTCATTGGCATAATAAAGTAGTTCAACAGCCAAAGCCGCTCTTTCATTTTCATCTCTTGGCAAACCATCAGGGCCCCACAGCAGCGCAACAAAATCAACATCATATTTTACTGCAATGGGTACCATTTTTTCATATCTTTCAGGTCGTGCCATGATAGAGTTGATAATATGTGGCTGATCAGCAGGTTTTAACACTTTGAGCCCTGCTTCTATGGCATCAATGTTGGAGGTGTCAAGAAGTAAAGGCATTCCTGGAACGGCTTCTTGGACAACATTAACAACCCATGGCATTAATTCTGTACCAAACTTTTTAGCTGGCCCCAGATTGATGTCGATATAATCCATACCCAGTTCTTTTTGTTTTACACATTCTTCCTGAATAGGCACTGGATCACGTTTGGCTGGATCTGCCTCTTTGAATTGTTTTCCAATGACATTGGAAATAACATTCAGACTTTCACCAAAAAGTATCATGTTTTCTTCCTTTTATGGTTAAATTGTTTCATTGTTAAAGCCAGGGCGATGAAAAATGGCTCTGGCTTTTAAAACCTTATTTTGCTTTGAGAAATGCCGGCAGATGGGCTGCTTCTCTCGGGCCAACCGTAATTGTCCAGCCAGGCAGCTCTTCTTCCATGTCACCTGCGATGGCTGCAGCATAACCTGGAATAATAAGTTCAGTGTGTTTTACCTTATCCATTATTCCACTCTTTTTAACAAACATGCCCACATCGTCACCGCCGAATTTGCCGGCAGCCCATGCAGTCATTACAGAAAGACCTTCAGAATCTTTGATGAGCAACCATGCAGGAACTTTGCTGGCTTCAATTTCGCCGGAAACAATAAAGTAGGTCAAAGCAAAATTTGTGGTTACAAGTACCGGAGAGTTTTCATCTGGATCACCAATCTCAAAGATACCTTCTACAACTGTCATGGGTCTTTGTGGGTCAGTATAGATATTGAGTCTTTCAAGCAGTAGCGGAAAAAGGGACTCTGCAGTAAAATCAGACATAACTATAATACCACCGTACTTTGCAATCATCATACCGGCGATAAGTGTTTCCACATCAAGGTTGGATGCCATCTCGCTTGGAAATGAAATGGTTGGGAAACCCAGTGCTTTGTTGGACGCTTTCAGGGCAGCCCGTCTTATGGCAACATTATCTTCAAGAGCCTGTTTGATTTCTCTTGCACCTGGATCTAAAACAAGATCTTTTATTCCCATACCGGTTAGTTTTTCAGTCAGCGGAATAAGGGCTTCAACAGAAGCGGCTTTAACTGCTAAAGGCAAATTATTGTCTTTAGCAAGGGCGCCCATATCATCTGCATTGGCTTCAGTGGCAGCATAAAGCAACGGCCGTTTGAAACCGGCAGCTTCTATACCGGCTTTCATGACAGCAATGTCTTGTGTCATCAAAACAAGGTTGAATTCAGATTCTTTAGCAATTTTGCCGGCAACCGCAGCAAACGCTTTAGCGCCGTTACCCGCATCTTTAACGACTAAAAGTTCAGGCCTCAGGTTTAAACCCACGCGCTCAAATTGAAATGCATTATAGATTTTTAGTGTTTTATCCAGTTGGGCAGCATCAATATCAGAAGATACGGTTGCAGCCAGAACTGTTGGGTTAAAGAATGTTTTTTCATGTCTGAAAAGAACAGTTTCGCCGCCAGTTGTGGTTTTTCGAACACCTTTACCCAGTACTACAGGACGGATAGGAGGTGCAGAGGCTTCGGCTAGTTGTGCTTTTGCTTCATCTGAAACATAAGGACAACTGTCCAGTTCCGCCTTTTTCGATGCAAGATTCATTGCAAAGGCAAGGCATGTTGGGACTCCGCACTCCTTACAATTTGTTTTCGGTAGGAGTTTGAATATTTGTATACCGGTTAATGCCATTTTTTTCTCCTTAAGTTTTTAAAAAACTTTATGAAAAGGTCCGGCAGCATCAATCCTGGTGTGATCGGCTGCCAGACCTTTTTATTTAATAATTATCCAACAAGCGATTCCATATTAAGTGCTGGATGACCTTTTTCCTTGAGGAAGGGCATGATATCTTCTTCTGTAATACCTACAGTTTCATCAGCAATCATGTCATAGAATCCTGGAACACCCATAGCTTCGCCGCGAGCAATAATTCTGTCTTTCATCTCTTCTTTGAGTGCTTTAGGCATCCAGACCATTCTCAAAAGGCCACCATCGCCAAGGATAAATTTACCCTGGGTAACATTATGTTTGGAGTGACCCACAAATCCAGGAGAAGAAGCACCACCGCCCATAACACCGGCAAGTGTAGTGAACTTCATACCGCATGGGGTATCACCTGAATAATCACGACCAACGGTCATAACACCGTTACAGCCAGGCAGCATGGCAGCGATACATTCGCAGCAGCCACAGGTGGTCATGGGGTTCTGAACCATGGAGTAGAAATTATAACTGGTTACAGTGCCTCGTGAGGCTTTTACAATAAAGTCATTAACACCTTGGAATTCACCTAATTTGGCATTAAGAACTTCGCCTTTTTGGATGGGCTGGTTTGGACCGGTGGGATTGATTTCAAAGGCTGCTTTACAGTCCATCCAGTTGTAAGCACCGCAAAGGCCCGTTCTTTCAGGGCTTACAGAGCATACATGACTGGGAGCAAAAGACTGGCACAGGGTGCAGGAGTAAAAGGTATCAACATCTTCATCCTTCATGGTGTCAACGCGGGCATCACGGGTCAGGTAATTCCCCCTTGCTACGGCTGTCAGTTTGTCAACATCTTCTGGGTTGGTATAAAGCGTAACCTGAACCTTGTCGACAATTTTGGTGAAATCCTGATGGAATTTTGCATGGAGAACCACACCGATATCTTTGAGTGTAAATCCTTTTTCAATGGCTGATTTAGAAATTCTTACCCAGGCAATGTCTCTTTGACCGATATGCATGACACCCTGGATATAGTTGACCAGATGATGAATCTGTCTTTCCATGATGGGTTCAAAATCTTCCTGGAATTCACGTCCGGCGATCTGAACTTTGATTCCCAATGGGAAGGTTCCGCCTTCTTTGATACCGGCAAGATCAGGACCGACAACCTCGACCTTTCCGTCTTCAATCTCGTTCATTTCTGCTTTTTTAACAAGCTCTGTACACTGGGTCTTTCCACCACCGCACTGGGCGTAAAGATCAGCGCCTCTTACGCGCTCACCTTCAAATGCAGGACCGAATGAACAGGGGATGTCGATTTCAGCAACCTGAACCTTAAGGCCCCTGACTTCAACAGATCTTGCAACCATGTCTTCATGGGCAACCGGTGCCACAACATGTTCGTAAGTACAGATACCTGTGGGCAATATTTCAGGAATCGGTGTATCAGCGATTGTCGGGAAACCCCAGTTAACACAACCGGCTGCAGCAACACCCCATTCAGTACCCACATCACCAAGGGCATTAACAAACGCAAATACACGGTCTTTGTTGTATTTAAGAATGGTTTTATAATCACCCGGTTTAACACCACCAAATGCCATGGCAGCCCTGTTGGCAAAGCCAAGAGCAAATACAGCAGAAGAAATATCCGGACCAAAAGGAACGATACGGGTGTTCCATCCTACCTGCATACCTGCATCGAGGCACTGCTGGATAATTGTATTGCCATTATGATTGGCAGCACAGAAGATATACAAAGATTTTTTCTGATAATCTTCAACAATCATTTTTGCAATTTCAGGACTTGGTGCAGCACCGACCATTGCGGCAAATCCAGGAGCTGAACCATCAACAAATTCAACCCCACGTTTTCTAAGAATTGTATCATCAGCAGCACCTACCCATAGTTTACCGTTTTCGATATCCGGGTCTTCCTGGGCAATGTAGAAATCAGGTTCGTTGAGATATCTTAAGGCTTCTATGATTTCATAGCAAAGAATACCTGCCATACCTGCATCAAGAAGTGGTCCAAGGTACGGAAGCCAGTTTTTAAGTCTGATATGAGGTGGAAGCAGTCCCTTGGCAAATGCCAGAGGTTTTTTAAGATCTTCCAGAGTTTCAACTTTGATACCGGTAATTGAATAAATAACCGGTAGATAATATGCTGTGTTCGGGAATCCGACTTTTGTAGCGGCGTCATAGGTCTGGAGTGCTTTATTCAGCTGTCCTTCAGCCTGTGCAACTACTTTATATCCACCCTGAATGGCAGCAAATGCGATTAATTTTGACATATTATGTTCCCCCTTCTTTGAGGATTTATTGTATTATAATCTATTTGTTTTTCAACAATACCTTTGGCCAACAAAATATCAGCCTTCAAGTTTCTGGCGATCAGCCATATCCATCATGACTCTTTCTCTTGCTTTATCGATACCCAGTTCTTTTCTCTTTTTATCGATATGAGCAATCATCAGATGTGCATGTTTGATTGGATCTGCTTCAACATCCCACATGCCGCCATAGAGTTTTTCCATGTCTTTTGTCAAATGCTTATGGAAAACCGGAGCGCCGGAAGAATGCAATTTGCCGCCAAATACAGTATAGATACCGCAGGTAACAACATATTGTCCAATGGCAATGGCTTTTTCACTCATCCATTCAGGTGCGGAACCCGCTACCGGCCAGTCACAAAGATCCTGACCCATGCCGCCTGCATTCACAACCTGGATGGCTGCGTTTATGATCCGCGAGTTATCTACACAGGAACCCATGTGAAGAACCGGTGGAATACCTACAACTTCACAAATTTCAGCAAGACCCGGACCGCAATAGGCAGCGGCTGAATCCGGCTGGAGAAGACCTGCAGTAGCAGCAGTAATACCGCCGCAACCCGTGGTCAGAACAATAACATCATTTTTGATGAGTTCTTTGATCACTTCCAGATGAGCTTCATTGTGTTTCTGGCGGGCATTGTTACACCCAACAACCGCAGCAACACCACGGATACGACCATTTATGATATTATCATTCAATGTATAGTAGGTGCCTCTGAAGGTACCGCCAAGATGATATTTAATGGATTCAACAGAAAAACCGGCAACCTGAGACTCCTTATAAGGAGGAATCTGGACATTATCACCACGGTTTTTATAATTTTCAATGGCCATGGTAACGATTCTCATGGCATCTTCCATGGCATGGTGCTCGTCAAATTCAATGTGATGAACATTGGCCTGCTCCATTTTTGCCATAGGATGGGTGGTGATCAGTTTTGTATGGAAACATTTTGCCACATTGGCAAGATTCTGCATGACACACTGAACATCAACAACCATGGCATCACATGCGCCGGTTATGATGGCAAGTTCCTGCTGTAGAAAGTTACCGGCATTGGGGACGCCATGTCGTTGGAGCACTTCATTTGCTGTACAGCAGATGCCGCCCAGCTGAATGCCTTTTGCACCGATTTTTGTTGCAAGTTCCAGCATTTCAGCTGTCTGAGAGGCTGCTACGATCATTTCTGAAAGAACAGGTTCATGACCATGAACGATGATATTGACATGATCTTTTTTCATGATACCCAGATTGGCTTCGGAAATCAGAGGAGAGGGTGTACCAAACATGACATCCTGAAGATCGGTTGCCATCCATGATCCGGAGAGATCTGCAAGAGATGCTCTGGCACCCTGTTTCATGATGTTTTTATAGTCCTGATCAACACCGATACAGGTTCTGTGCATGATATCAACAATTTCTCTGTCGATATTTCTTGGAAGGATACCTGCTTTTTCCCACAATTCATATCTGGCTTTTGGGAATCTTTTGGGAACCATCAGTAATCCTTCTGGTTTGCCCCATTCGCCAAGAATAGTTTCAGCAAGTTCAAGTGCAATTTCATCAATGTCTCTGTCAACCATTTTACCGTCAACTTCAACTTGAGTGTCAACACCGTAATCCGGTGCGATAGCAAGGAGTTTGATGGGATCTTTGATCTTATAGTCATCAGTCTCTTTTCTGGCGGCTGCCAAAAAGACTTCAGCAACGGTTCTACCATGATCAGAATGGGCAGATGCGCCGGCTGCAATCATGCGCGCAAAGTTTCTGGCGGCAATGGTATTGGCTGTGGCACCGCAAAGACCTTTTCTGTCATCTCCGCCCTCAATACCGCTTTTGGGGAGTGGAAGCCTGCAAGGACCCATTGCACAATTTTTGCAGCAGGTTCCCTGGATTCCGATATTACACTGTTTCATGTTTACCGCTCTGTCAAAAATCGTCTCTATTCCGAGTTCATGAGAGCGGGTAATCATCTGCTGTGACGCTTTATCAACAGATGCTTCTATTGGATCAGCCAATTTTGATTCGTTGGCTTCTTTGATCATTTTTTCTGCCATTAGAGGTTCCTCCTCTTAAAATATATGTATAATGGTGGTGCAAAAATAAATAAATGCACGTACCGTTGCAATTAACTTGCGCGTTTGTGAATCCGATTAAGGTTTTCAATAATCCGATCAAGTTCAGTTTTATTAATTTTGGCAGCTGTTTTCTTAACAGCTGTTTTGGGTGCTGCCGCGCTTACTGCTGCTGCATTTGCTCTTTCTGCAGCCCGTTTTTCTTTAAGAGCAGCTTCAGCTGCCTGGCGTTTGCTTGCTTTATCAGCTTCAGCCTGTTTGCCTGCTTCAATCTTTGCCTTTGCATCAGCATCGGCTTTGGCTTTGGCATCAGCTTCAGCTTTGACTTTGGCTGCTGCATCGGCTTTGGCCTTGGCTTCGGCATCAGCTTTGGCCTTGGCTTCCGCATCGGCTTTGGCTTTGGCTTCCACTGCGGGATCAGCCGCTTTTGCAGCAGGTGCTGCTGCTTTAGCTGCTGGTGCTGCTTCAGCTTTTGGAGCCGCTTTAGCCGCAGGAGCTGCCGCCGCTTTTGGCGCGGCTGGTTTAGCAGGAGCTGCTTTCTTGGCAGGAGCTTCTTTTTTCTCTTCTTCAATGGTGAGATCAACTGCTGGTGACATACTGGCAAAATCGATGTCAACATCGTCTAATCTTTTTGTTATTGGTGCAATATCCATTGCAGAACCACCATCGCTCAGAAGATTGATATATGCTTTGGCAAGCTTGATGGACTCGGGATGACGCATCATCAGTATGCTTGAACCTGCGAGCATGTAAGCTACAGCACCGACAGCTTCCATGAGGATCGCCCTTCTTTCTGGATCACCAAGTGCAGGGGCATCCTTAACAGTCAGTTTGGCTTCTTTACATTTCCATACTTCATTTCCCAGGTTGTTGATCATGGGGTTCTGGAGTTTATCATCACCCTGAGTCATGGCTGCCTGTATCAGACGTTCCATAACAGAGTAGGAGTATTCAAGACCATATCCCAAGCCACCGGTGGTGGGGTCAACAATAACCTTGTCAAGGGAAACACCTAAGTTCTCAAGAAGAATGTTAACCTGTTTGGCCAGGTTGACATCAATGGGAGAAGAAGAGATGATTGTGTGGCCATATCCCATGGCAGCAGCACCAATCCCCTTATGGTTCTTTTCTTCCACAGGTCCGATGGTCAGGTTTTGACCTTCACAGACTTCACAGATTTTTTTTAAAACCTCTCCGTCTTTTGCAGGAACAGCACAACCCCAGACAATCAGAGGGACATCAATGGCTGCCAGAACTTTTTTAACTGTGGCAGCTGCTTCATCTGCACTTGCATCCTTGTCATTCGGATCTGTGCTTTTGAGTTGTAGAACAATGGCTTGTGCACCATATTCTGCAACACATTTTTTTGCCCAGGCTGCAGGGTCAGTCAGTACATCACTGAATGGTGCTTTTGCAGATTCCGGCCAGTCAGTTGGTTCCATGTCCCAGATTTCCATCGCAATGACGGGTTTGTTGGGCATTTCACCTTCAAACTGGTAAAATGGATAGCTGGTTTGACCGCCTACAGTAAGGGCATTAGCACCATTTCCAATGGTGATGCTTTTAATACTGCCTGCGTATTTTTCTTTGGTTATTTCAAAGCCCACTTTTACCTCCTAAAGATTAAAGATAGTTATGAGTTGGGGGGTGTTATAAGATTGAACTGATAGGCTGCCTATCAGAAAAGAAAAGGTCCGAGATGGAAGGGCTAAATTAATTATAGCCGGCAAAACAACAATTCTCTGTTTTTCCATACAAGTATCCTTACTTTATCTTAAAAAATTCTAAAATTACAGAATATCTCTTATGAAATAATGGCCATTTTGTCAATAGTTGTGTGAATTTAATACGCATATATTCAAAGCTTGAAATGGCTTCTAATAACAAGGTTTTTTAAGGCTTTGGCTACAATGTGGTATGGATGATTTTTTTATTTTTTAATAAAGTCAACCCGTTCATTTAAAAAAGTTGATTTTTTATTTTTTATTTTATAGATTAGGCAAATTAAGATTAATACGATCCAAATGTATATATTGGTTTAATAGTTACTTTTTTAAAACGACTCAGTATAAGAGTCCAAATCACTATAAGGAGTAAATCATGGCACTAGATCCAACCAAACACAAAGACTGGGAAATTGCAGAAGATGCTGAAAAAACAATGCTGACAATCTATGAAATAGGCGAAAAACTGGGGCTGACCAAAGAAGAGCTTCTTCCCCAGGGTCACTATATTGCAAAAATAGATTTTAGAGCAGTACTTAACCGGCTCAAGGATAAACCTGATGGAAAATACATTGATGTAACAGCTATTTCTCCGACACCTCTGGGCGAAGGCAAATCCACATCCAGCATGGGCCTTGTTCAAGGTCTGGGTAAAATCGGTAAAAATGTTTGTGCGGCCATTCGTCAGCCTTCCGGCGGACCAACTATGAACATTAAAGGGTCAGCTGCCGGCGGCGGTTTGGCACAATGCATTCCTCTAACCCCTTTTTCTTTAGGTTTTACCGGTGACATTAATGCCATTATGAATGCACATAATCTTGCAATGGTTGCCTTAACTTCTCGTTTACAGCATGAAAGAAATTATACAGACGAGCAGCTTGAAAGATTGTCCGGCATGAAAAGAATCGATATCGATCCCACAAAAGTTGAAATGGGATGGATTATGGATTTCTGCTGCCAGGCATTGAGAAATATCATTATCGGTATTGACGGCGTAAATGGTAAATCTGATGGTTTCATGATGAAATCAAAATTCGGTATTGCGGTTTCTTCAGAAGTTATGGCTATCCTGGCCATTGCAACCGATCTTAAAGACATGCGCGAAAGAATGGGCAAGATTGTTGTTGCCTATACTAAAAAGGGAAAACCAGTTACCACTGAAGATCTTCAGGTGGCAGGCGCCATGACAGCCTGGATGGTGGATGCGCTTAACCCCTCTTTAATGCAGACCCTTGAAGGCCAGCCGGTTATTGTCCACGCAGGGCCTTTTGCCAATATCGCCATTGGTCAGAGTTCAATTATTGCAGACAGGGTAGGTCTTAAACTTGCGGATTACCATGTAACTGAATCAGGCTTTGGTGCAGACATTGGTTTTGAAAAATTCTGGAACTTAAAATGCCGTTATTCAGGTTTGAAACCCGATTGTGCTGTTGTTGTTGCAACCATCCGCGCTCTTAAATGCCATGGCGGCGCTCCGGTTCCCGTACCAGGTAAGGCCATGCCTGCAGAATACCTGACCGAGAATGTGGATTGGGTTGCAAAGGGTTGCGCTAACCTGATCCATCACATTAGAAACGTCAGAAAAGCCGGTATTTCTCCAGTTGTTTGTATCAATGCATTCTATACAGATACAGATGCTGAAATCGAAAAAGTTCGTGAACTTTGTGTGGCTGAGGGTGCAAGAGTTGCTCTTTCCCGTCATTGGGAACATGGTGGCGACGGTGCCATTGAGTTTGCAGAAACGGTTGTTGAAGCCTGTGAAGAAAAATCAGAATTTAAATTTCTCTATGAGCTTGACATGCCGGTTAAAGAAAGAATCGAACTGGTTGCAAAAGAAGTTTATGGTGCAGACGGTGTTGATTATTCCGCAGATGCCAACAACGCCCTTGCAAGAATTCAGGCTGATCCTGAATTGGCCAAACTTGGGCTTTGCATGGTTAAAACCCATTTATCCCTGTCTGACAACCCAGCACTCAAGGGTGTACCAACAGGTTGGAGACTGACCATTAGAGAAGTCCTCACATACGGTGGCGCAGGGTTTATCGTTCCGGTTGCAGGTGCTATCAGTCTGATGCCGGGTACAAGCTCCAACCCAGCATTCAAGAGAGTTGATGTTGATGTTGAGACAGGTAAGGTTCAAGGCGTATTCTAATCGAAAATTATTGATTTTAGCGACGACTTGGTCAGGCTCGAACTTTCATTGAAAGTTTGAGCCTGCCTCATATTCGAAGAAAATTTTTAAATTTTGTTAAAAAAAATAATGATAGGAGATAAACATGACTGCTGAAATAATTAGCGGAACTGAAATAAGAAAGGCTATCCTTGCAGAAGTTAAAGAGGAAGTCGATAAAATGAGAGCAGAAACCGGCAAGGTTCCAGGGCTTGTAACCATCCTTGTAGGATCAAGCCCGGCGTCAATCAGCTATGTTACACTTAAAGTCAAGACAGCCATCAGTCTTGGGTTTCATGAAATCCAGGATGATCAGCCTGTAGATATCTCAGAAGCAGACCTTTTAGGCCTGATTGACAAATACAACAATGATCCTGATATTCACGGTATCCTTGTTCAATTGCCATTACCCAAACATATTGATGATAAAAAAGTATTGAATGCCATTAACCCGGACAAAGACGTGGATGCATTCCATCCGGTAAATGTGGGTCGTCTGATGATCGGTGGAGCCGAAGCCATCTTCCATCCCTGCACTCCAGCCGGTATCCAGGAAATGATCGTTCGCTCCGGTACTGAAACATCTGGTGCTGAAGTTGTTGTTGTGGGAAGATCCAATATTGTTGGTAAACCCATTGCCATGATGATGGCTCAAAAAGGGATTGGTGCCAATTCCACCGTAACTATTGTACATACCCGTACAAAAGACATGGCATCCCATTGTAAACGGGCTGATATTTTGATCGTTGCAGCCGGTGTACCTGATCTTGTAAAACCTGAATGGATCAAACCGGGTGCAACTGTTATTGATGTAGGCGTAAACAGAGTCGGTATGAATGAGAAAACCGGAAAAGCTATTCTTAAAGGTGATGTGGACTTTGAAGCAGCCAAAGAGATCGCTGGTAAAATTACACCTGTTCCGGGCGGTGTAGGGCCAATGACCATTGCCATGCTCATGAAAAATACTCTAAAATCTGCGCAGAATGCTCTTAAAAAAAAGAATTTAAGCAAATAAGCAGATAAGCAATATTCTTCAATAGCCGGGATCAGTATTTATTGATCCCGGCTATTTTTTTATTCTCCAGCTAATACGGATCATAGGCAGGTTTATTATATTCAATCCCGTAAGTATAGGGACCTTTAGCATTGGCATCGGATCGTGGAGAAGGAGTTGCCCATTTGACACTACCACGATAACTCTTGTATTTTTCAGGACCTGTTGCATATTCGTCATGATTTTCCATCTCAAGATAAACAAAATGACCCACAACAAGTTTTTCATTGGCCAGTAAGGACAAGCCTCCCTGGCTATAATCAATCATCTCAGCATTATAGTATTGATCCTGGCTATCCATCCGGTGCAGATGAATTGGACTAGTATACTCGTATCTTGGATAACGCCTTTTTTCTTTTTGAGCTTCCATTTGCAAATCCTATTTTTTTGTGCTGTTGAAGCGTTGCTTTAACGTATCATGTAAACGTATATGAATTTAATTACAAACCATATAAAAAAAATCAAGATAAATAAATTGTCAGAAGATAATTTTTAAGATTACAATCTGAAAATAAAAATTATTTCCTGGATCAGAATAATAATGCTTTTCTCCAATTATCTTGAATTTGGCAGCTTCGCCCGGAATTAATTATATTTTCACTTTAGATTAATTCTTAAAATAGTTTTACAGACATTATAATTATTGATATGAATTCTTTAATATAGGTGAATGCTGTTGATTATGTTGTGAGCTTTTATTCTTTTTGAATTTTGAATCCTCTGTAACCAAAATATATTGAATATACGTCATGATGTATATTCTTTTATGGGCAGTTTATTTTGACATTACAATATGTTATACAATATGAAGTCCTATGAATATTAGAAAAATAGACAATTGCGTCATGACGTATAATAGGTTAGTTGCTTGTATAATTTGGGAGCATGCCAATGCTAAAAGAGAGCAAAATTAAAATGAAAGCATGGTTGATTACTTGGGAAGGTACCAGTAAGAAAATTACTGAAGAGAACAGAATTATAGCAATTATTAGTTATAGGCGGAGTGGGTCTTTTATAGAAGATTTAGTCGATACCCTTTATCAAATGTGTAGTGATACAGCTTATGAAATGGCTTTTATGGCTAATAGAAAAAAAGGAAGATACCTCAGTAATCATGTAGTTAATGAAGCAAATATTTGTTTTGGCAAGAATTCTTTTATTTATGCAAGGAAAGTTCGCGATCTTGAAATTTTTAAGAATAAAAGTGAGTTAACAGAAACAGTAGCCTGGTGTGAACCTGCTGAATATATAAGAGACCCAGAGAACAATTATGAGTTTAAGGAAGAGGAACCACTCAAACTTAAAAAACTTACTCGTAGCTTATGTAATCCATTGTTAAATATTATTCACTAAATGCAACTATTGGCTTTCACCGGAAAGCCTGACAAGACATCGGCTTCCCGTGAAGCCAGGCGTTTTTTGGTAAAAAAAATGAAAAAGAAAAAAATATGACCAATGTATAAAAAAAAATGTTATATAATTGCTGGTCCGAATGGTGCAGGCAAGACAACTTTTGCCAATGAGTTTCTTCCTATTGAAGGGGAGTGCCTCAATTTTATCAATGCTGATTTAATAGCAAAAGGTCTTTCTCCATTTCAGCCTGATAAGGTCGCACTTAAGGCTGGTAAATTGATGGTTCAACAGATGAATGAGTTGGCTTCAAAAGGCAAATCATTTGCAGTTGAAACCACATTCAGCAGCAAGGATTATATTAGCAGAATCAATAACTGGAAATTATTGGGCTATTATATTATTGTCTATTACCTGAAATTACAATCGGTTGAGTTGGCAATTGAGCGTGTAAAGCTTAGAGTATCTAAAGGTGGCCATAATATAACCGAAGATGTTATCAGACGTCGATATGGAAGAAGCTGGCTAAATTTTCAGCAGATATATAAGCATTTAGCCGATGTCTGGACGGTTTTTGATAATTCAGAAAAATTCCCTATAATATTAGACGAATCAGAAGGATGAATGATGAAAAAACATCATGAATATTCATTATTAGGTTTTCAGGCTTTAAAAAGAGCTACAGTACAGGCAGCCAGGGAAGCCCAAATGAACAACTATAAAGTACCTTATTGGGTGAATGGTAAAATTTCAGCTGAAATCCCTGAATTAATCACCGACCAATCGGCTCCACCTGACCGGGATTCCGCTGCGCTGAACCCCGGCAGGTGAGCTTGGCGTTGAACAAAACCGATTCGCGGAAAGGCAACTTCCTCATAACTCACCAGTATTTCACAATTTAATTCGTAATTATTCAGCATCTATTTTTGTGCTCGTTTAGAATGGGTAAGAAATTTACCTCACTTTTGCAATCAAAAAATTACTCGTTTAAAAATTCCGGCAGTTTGCCTTCAAATAAAAGGCGTAGTGCTTCGCTTGCTCTCACA
>JBDRQO010000065.1:0-4232 GCA_043826275.1 Pseudomonadota bacterium | reverse complement strand
AATAAACCTGATCAGTTCCGGAACTGTGCTTGCGGATTTAATTATGCCTTTTAAGGCTTTCAGCCGGTTGATGTCTTTAATGCTTTTGATTTTGGTAATAACGGTTTTGCAATCATCAGTGTCACCAAACTTTATGCTGACCGCAAATTCAATTCCTTCAAGAAGTCCCTGTTCAAGTCCCTGTTCAAGTCCCTGTTCAAGTCCTCTTTGAAGCCCTTTGTTTTCAAGTTGTTCAGCCAATGTCATAATCATACCTCCTTTATCTTCAGACAACGTATTTGATACAATGGTTTGAAATTGTTCAGGTGTAATATCTTCCACGTTGCTGAATATGTATTTTATCAGAGATTCAAAATATTGCAAACCAGTTTCTTTTTCAGACAGATCTTTTAACAAAGAAAATATTCCAGGTAGTTTTTGGGCAAAGTCCTGTTTAAAAATATGCTTGAATATCAGCATGACCACACGGGCTGTTATGGTTCCCTTGATTTCATTGTCAGAGTATTTTGAAAGATCATACAACACATAACGAAAATCAGGGATATAATCTTTCATGATATCCACCGGGCCTTTAAGCATGGAAGAAAAGCTTTCTTTTGTTTTCCATTTTTGAGGGCCATGATACAAAAGCAGGGGAATAATAATGGACAGTTTTTTGGTTTTATGCTGTTTTAAGTCCAGTCTCCAGATTTTAAGCATATATTCAAGCAGTTGGAGGTGTACTATTTTGTCAGGATAACTTTTGTGTTCAAACAGAAAATAGATATATCCTGGTGTTCCTTTAAAATTTATCTTGTACAGCATGTCTGAATAATAATTTTTCAGGTCGTTTTCTATGAATGTATCTTTGCAGATTTCAAGAGAATCCAGAGTTACAACGCTCAATACAGTTTTTGGCAGATAATTTTCTAAGAAAGCCCTGGCATTGGCCTTATTGCTCCAGGTTTCCTTAAAAAGGCTGTCATGGGAATTTTGAAGTTTATCGTTCATGGTTTGTCAGTATCATGCGAACAAGTCGGATTCAAGATAAAGTTTAAAATTTCTGAAGTCTCGGATTCAATTGCGCCAGAAGCTCAGACCAATGCGCCGGACACCGCTTATGTGCGTTTAGAAATCAAATATATCTATCATCATCTGGGTCAATCTGATGAAGTCCAAATGGACGGGACAAGAACCCGGCAGCAGATCAGTTTAAAAGACACCTCCTATTATGGCGAAATCATATCCACCCTGCCTGAAGTATCAAAAGGCGATGAGGATATTATTATTACCGGCCGGGCCGTTGACAGGGCCACACAGCAAGTTCTGGCTGATGCGCCTTTAAACCTGATCATCAGCGTGAACGGGTTTGAACGTAAAATCCCGGTGACCACCGACGAAACCGGTACCTTCACCCACATTTTTGAACCTTTAGAAAACGAAGCCGGTGTGTTCCATGTCCATGCCATTCACCCGGATCTTCTGGATCGTCCGGACCAGGGTACATTTATCATCAACCAGGTCAGCATTAACCCGTCCAAAATAAAATTGAGCATACCCAAAAACTATGAACAAAAGATCAGCATCAAGGTAAATACTCAAGAAGGCACCACCCTGACCAACCTGCAACTGGAACTGGTCAAAGATTTGCCCCAGGGCATCCACCTGGATCTGTCAAACCCCATCCCCATTGTGGCACCGGATAAAACCGTTGCCCTGAACATGAACCTGTGGGCAGACAACAGCGCCGATGAAATGGGCAGTATAGAACTGGCTGTAAAAAGTGATGAGGCATCAGGTACCCCATGGGGATCAGTGTTTATACAGGCCCGGTTCTCAGCGAGTAAACCAGTCCTTTATTTTACCCCTGACCATATAGAAACAGGCGTGGCCTATGACGATATGATCACAGAAACCATTACCCTTAAAAACCAGGGCCTGGCAGATATGGGCGATGTCAGTCTTGAGCTTAAAGATGAAAGCGGCAGCCCGGCACCGGCCTGGGTCCGGCTGAACACCTCGCCCAATATTGGCACCCTGGCGATTGGTGAATCACGCAAGGTCAGTATCAGCTTTACACCCACCCCGGATAATGACCAGGGCATGCATGTGTTTTATCTCACCGTGACAAGTTCCAATTATCCGACCACGGATATCGGCCTTTACCCGACTGTGACCCAGTCGGGCATTGGCAATGTGCTGTTTAAACTCTCTGATATCTACACGGGAACCTTTAATGCTAAAAATGAATTGATCCGGGGGCTTGCCAACGCCAAAATCAGATTGCAGAATGAACTGACCCTGTCTGATCACATTGCAACATCAGATACCTTTGGTGAAGCCTTGTTTGAGGATCTCACCGCCGGGGCCTACAAATGCAGGATAACCGCAGACAATCACCAGGAATACACGGGTCGCGTCTGGATCAAGCCCGGCATTACCGTGAGTCGTGATATCTTTTTAGACTATAATCTTGTGACCGTTGAATGGGAAGTCAACGAAATAATTATCCAGGATAAATACGAGATCCTGTTAACCGCCACATTTGAGACCGATGTCCCGGCCGCCGTGGTGGTGGCAGAACCCTTGTCCATCACCTTGCCGGATATGGAAAAAGGGGATGTTTATCATGGAGAGTTTTTGCTTGTCAATCACGGCCTGGTCCGTGCAGAAAACTTAAGTATCCCCATCCCTGCAAGTGATGAAAACTTCCAGTATGAGATCCTGTCCGGCATACCTGACAGCCTTGAAGCCAAACAGCGGATCACCATACCCTACCGTATCACCTGTTTAAAATCCCTTGACCAGGAAGAAGAGGACCAGACCGGTGGTGGATGCTATACCTACCGAAACTGCATCCCGGTATCTTACGCATATACCTGCGCCAATGGAGACAGGTCAACCGGTTCCACCCAGCACTGCTTTTATAAAAGCGGGAAAAGCTGCGGAGGAGGTGGAAGTGGTGGTGGCGGTGGTAGTGGTGGTGGCTGGACCACATACGGCTCCATCTATGGCGGTGGAGGCGGCAGCTCATCAGGCTCGGCCCCTATAGGCACAGCCATGTCATCCAAAGATCAAAAATGTCTGCCCAAACCGGACCGGCAGGAGTCCTTGTGGGATCTGTTAAATCAGGGCTGGAGCAAGGCCAAAGAATTGATCAATGATGGGATTACCATCGTGGGCTGTAGCGTCAATACCGCGTTAAGAGAATACAATGACGACAGCGTCGACCTTGTGGTTAAGGTGCCCGGTGGCAGCATACCAGTATCCAGAGTCTACCAGTCCGGCAAATGGCAGTGGGATCATTTATCAAATATCATTGACGGCAAACCTGATGATAACAAAGGGTATACCCTGTCCGAACACGGCCCGGATTATATCACCAAAGACGGTGTTCCCTATAAAAGAACCAGCACAGGAATCTATACCCAGGGCACCCATACCATAGAGCGCAAGATAGATTGCGATCAATACCTTGGCACGCCTGAATGGGGCCAGTGCATGACCGGTATTGCCGATGATTACCAGGAAGATAAATATGTATTCAAGGACAAATCCGGTAATTGGAAAAATTATGACTATTCCGGCCGTTTGATGTCTTACGGCAACAGATACGGCACCATTGCCTCCCTTGTTTATGACAGTCTGGATGATAAAAACCCGTCCGGTATCCTGGATAAAACCGGCAGCCAGGTTCTTTGGCTGGAGTACGATACCAGCGGCAACCCTGCCAGGGTCTATGATGCAGAGGCCAGAGAAGTCAGGTATGACTATTCCGGCACCAATCTTACCTGTGTCAAGGATGTCATGGACAAAGAAACCACCTATGCCTATGACAGCAACAACAACCTGACCAAAACACCGAGGCACTTGGAGAAAACGCGTTAATTTATAAAAAGATTTGGCATATATTGGAGGGTATTGAGGTCTGACCTGCAACGAACAGTATCTGAGAAATTCAGTTATTGGTAATTCCAAAGTTGAATCCAATTTAGATTCTTGATTAAAATTTTTTAATAAGAATTTACATATACATCTTTTCAATTTGCCAGGGCGGACTATGACAAAGTCGGTAACCTGTTAAAGAAAATAAGTTGAGATCATTGACAGTGTAACAGGAGTTTCGGAGATAAGCCTTTCTGAAAGCCCAAAACCGTTGATTAACAAGCCTTTTCGCTTTTTCAACACGTAAGACCCCTCAAGGAAAATCATTTATGTGACAAAAAGCTGCTAAAAATATAGGCTATCCGCAT
>JBDRQO010000064.1:0-32900 GCA_043826275.1 Pseudomonadota bacterium | reverse complement strand
CGTCGATGGTACTGCATGGGTGACTGTGTGGGAGAGTAGAACGCCGCCAGATTATTCTTGCAAAAGCCCTGATTATTATTGCAATGGTCAGGGCTTTTTGCCTTTTAAGCACTTGTTCTGCTATCTCGAACACGGAAGGCCGGATTATATGTTTTTGGTCTTTAGCGTGCGATGGTAGGCAATAAGATTGACAATTTGGGAGAGTAGAACGCCGCCAGATTATTCTTAAAATGGCCCAGATCATAGCAATATGGTTTGGGCCTTTTGCGTTTTGAGCACTTGTTCTGCTATCTCGAACACGGAAGGCCGGATTATATGTTTTTGGTCTTTAGCGTACGATGGTAGGCTATGGGATTGGCAATTTGGGAGAGTAGAACGGGCAAGATTATTCTTCAAAAAGCCATGGTTTGGGCCTTTATCAAATATCTGTCAAACAAATAGAAAAAGATAACCGTTTGTTATTAAAAGATTTTTATTACTATTTTTTTTTAAAACCGGCCCCCAGTCAAACAACAGTCAAACAAATAAATCAGGCCCACCAGGGCAAATATTTTTTTGCTTTAGACCCAACGGTATCATCATAAATCCGAATTCGATTTGCAAGCAGCGTATCTTTAATAATTCTTGATGCCATTGCACTATTTTTACTATCAATACCAAATCGACCTCTCAGTGTCGCATTGGTCATAAAATCACGCTGAACATATCTAAGACAAGCATGTAAATAAGTTGCATGGATTCTTTCTTCTTTATCCATGTTTTTAAGATCTCTGTGAGCAAATAATATTGCACGGGTATGTTCTTCTGTTGTTTCAAAAATTGGCGCAGGAAGTTGATACAATTCAGTTTGGAAAACAACCTTGTCCACCCCACTACCCCGTTCTTCACAAACCCCTATCCTTCTCATGAAAGAGGCAATCACCTCATTTCTTGATTTTGGCGGGCTGTCCAGAAAACGTTCTGTTTTACCAGCGGCAGACCCGGGTTGGTGATTTCCATCCGCCGATCAAAGATTTCGATCATCGGGGCAGTGCCAGTTGCATGAAAATCCTGATGGATAATTGCATTAGCCACCAGCTCCCGGATGGCCAGCTCTGGAAACAAGGGAACTTCTTTCCGGAAAGCCTGTTCAATAATCTCATTTCCCGGCAAAAGGTTTGACACAAAACCAATAAGACCTTCAAAACCGGAAGCATACCCTTTCGTGCCTTCTTGCTCTTTCAGGGTTTGTACACGGCTGTCCCCCTTGTACAAAATGACCCGGACAGCTTTTCTTTTAAGGTTTTTAAAATCAGACAATTGTTTGGCAAATAAAATAGCACCCAGATTGGTGATATTCCATTTGCCGCCCTTTGCCTTCCAGATCATTTCATCTGATTCAAGAGCAGATAAAATCCCTTCTCGAAATTCGGGCAACGGGCGTTTTAGCAGATCAAAATAGGCAGGATAATCTATATATTTCAATACGTCCTCGGCAGGAATATTGTCTGCGGCAATTTCCCGTTCAAACGGGTTCTTATCAAAGACCCGCCACAACTCACGTTCTTTTTCCGGGAAATCTTTGAGCTTTTTTTTATAAGAGCCAACCCGTATAAATTCTGTTTTCTTAAACTGAACCGGATGCCTGAATGCTGATCCAATTTCAAGGATTATAACCTGTTTGTCATCTATGGTCAGCGCATGAAAGTGAAAATTAATTTTAGGTGACAGCAGTCGGAGCAGCCAACTTTCAAGCTCTTCGTTTCCAATTTTTTTGATGGAAGGTGAAAATGTCGTTCCAAGGATATTATGAGTTTTATCGTCAATCCCCCAGACCATGTAGGCGGTGACTTTTCCGGTCAACGCAGCTGAGTTTGCCAGTGCAGAAAGGTATTCTCCGATGTCGTCAGGAGTGTCATTTCCGTGTTTGAATTCAACCCACTCGGTTTCTTTGGGCAGGTTTCTAAGTTCGTTTAAAAGACTGATAAGAAACTCATTTGAACGATCAACAATCATAAAGGCCCTCCTTGGTATTGCCCGAAAACTTCTGCAAGTAAGGGTTCCGGGGCATTTTTCCGGATACAGACTTGGGAAATAGATGAAAATTCAGTTTTATATTTTATTTTTTCATTCATTTAGTTGATTTAAGATGGTTTCAAAATATTTTCAATACCGGTGTCCATACTTTTTGCTTTTAGAGTTTTTATAACTTCCAGTAATAGTCTTTTATTTTTGAAGCCATGAGTTTTCTGCGCTCCTGCAAAAAGTCCTCATAATGTTCGGCTGTTTTATTTTCCATCCCTTCCGGGATACAATGTAATGCAAAGTTTTCTTTTATTTGATCCGCATCTGTTATTGCGCCATAGGTGCTAACTCCCAGAATATCTGGCCCAAGTTCCCAAGGATAAAGCTTTCATATACCCAGCATATCCCGCCTATACAAAAATAATAATACCCCGCTTACCCCGCCCGCTTTTTTGATGTAAGAATCCCCTTTTGCCTGAAGTTGACTCTCGCACCGATAGGCGCTAAGTCATGAGTTCCGAAGCTCAAATCCAAACCCAAAAGGGGATATTCATGACTTACACCAGATCTGAGGACAAAAACAAGGGCCTTCTTTTACAAGTAAGAGCAACCAATCAAAAGTTCAGGATCCAACCGATTTAATCTGGTAGCTATAGCAAAGAGGTCACACCCGTACCCATCTCGAACACGGAAGGCCGGATTATATGTTTTTGGTCTTTAGCGTGCGATGGTAGGCAATAAGATTGACAATTTGGGAGAGTAGAACGGGCAAGATTATTCTTGCAAAAGCCCTGATTATTCTTGCAATGGTCAGGGCTTTGTGCCTTTTATAGTACCGTTCTAACTCTTGACATCTGTTGTTATTTACAGAAAGGATGCATATGATACAGACCCCGTTTCAACGCTCCAGCCAGATTCTTCATAATAAAGAAGAATACGGTTCTGCCTATGATACCATGAGCTTTATGGGTGCGGAAGCTGCCGTGAACGCTCAAATCAGGCGGGATTGTCTGCTCACAAAAATTTTACAATTCCCGGAATCAGAATTGATCTTTTCTGATACCAAACTGTCTACCGGCGCACTTTCGCCCGGTTGCCGCCTTTGCGCCCAAGGCGATTGGTCCTGTCTGTTTATCAATAATATCTGTAATGCCACCTGTTTTTTCTGTCCATCTACCCAGAATGCCCAGGTTCAGCCCATGAGCAATTCCATTGAATTCAGGACGCCCAAGGAATATGCGGATTATGTCCGGACATTTGGTATAAAGGGTGTCAGCTTCAGCGGAGGAGAACCCTTTATCAGTTTTGACCGGGTCCTGCTATTTTTAAAAATCCTTCGGACACAGATATCACATCCCCTGTACATCTGGATGTACACCAATGGAATTCTGGCTGATTCAGATAAGCTTAAAACCTTGGCTGATAATGGCCTGGATGAAATCCGGTTTGATTTAAGCGCAGTGGGGTATAATTTGAACGGTATACGAAAGGCCCTGGGGGTAATTCCCCGGGTAACCGTTGAAATCCCGGCGATTCCAGAAGACCTGATAAAAACAAAAGAACTGGTGCACATCCTTTATGAGGAGGGGGTTCAACACCTGAATCTTCATCAGATCCGCTGCACGCAATTCAACCAGCCTCGTCTGGCCCAGCGCGGGTATACTTTTGTTCATGGCCCAAAGGTGACCGTTCCGGAAACAGAGCTTGCTGCACTTGAACTGATTCTTCACTGCCTTGAGAATCAGATTGCCCTTCCGGTAAATTATTGTTCATTTACTTACCGTCATCAGTTTCAGAGAGCCGGAGCACTGCGGCGGGCTGCCGGGCAGATCAAGGCAGGCCATGAAGATATTACTGAAAACGGCTATATCCGGGCACTCAGCTTTTTGGGTTCCCCTGGTACGATGGATATTATTCATCAGCAATTGCAGTCCCAGGTCAAAGATCAGACGCTATTTGAAATGAAAAAGACCAAAGATCAATTGTTTTTTTCCGCAGCGCTGCTGCCGGACATAGACCTGATAGCCATTGCCGGTTCTGATCTTCAGCTGAAAATCGCATATTATTCCGCTGTGCTCAAATCGGTGGTCTCGTTCAGGCATGCGTTCAAAGAAGTTTTTTTAAACAAAAAGAAAAAAGTGGTGGTGGAACGCCAGGCCCGTGAAAAGGGAGTCATTCTGATCAAAGACCAGATACCGGCATATATAAAGGGTATCAGCAATTGGTCAAAGCCGCCTGCAGATTGGAACAATCTGCAGGCAGATATCATTGAACGAATTCTTCCGTTCGAACAATTTGAGCAAGGTCTTGCACTATACTATTGAACAAGTGTTCCACAAGTTCAAAAACAAAAATCAAGTTGTCTGGTTTCCTTTATATCGAATTTGTCGGAAAAATTTTCCAAATGGCCTGAAAAAATAGACTTTTTGGGTTGATTGTAGTTTAATGAGGTCTGTCACGTAAAGGGATAACCCCCTGTGTCAGGATAGATGTCACCGCAATTAAAAATTAAATCCGGGGCTCGAAAAAGTACAGCGGCACAATTCCCATTCAAACAAAATGATGCCGGGAGGCCCAGACCGAGGCCTGGGTTCTGCTGTTCACGTTTAATTTATTAAATATGTGGTCAATATGGCTTTTTACCGTGTGAGGACTGATAAAAAGGGTCAGGGCAATTTCCACATTGGTTGTCCCGCAGGCCACCATCTCCAGCACCTGGATTTCCCGTTTGGTAAGGGGGGTTGGCAGTGTTTTGTTGGCCAGTTCCTGTTTTTCTTTTCTGGTTTGGGTTAAGTTTGAAATTTTTTGTTCCAGGTTTTGGATATATTGATTTGCAGATTTTAAAGCAGACCTGTTTTCAGAATAATCTATGTCCAGGGCAATGGTGGAAAGCAGGTTGCCGTCTTTGTCGTTTATGGGGAAAATTGCTTTTTCCTGCACGGGTTGACCGATGTGAGGGCAGCGGCTGGGGATGGTCTGCTGCCTGCTGAGCATGGCGGCAAAGGCCATGCAGGTATTAAATCCGCACGCATTGCAGTTTGTCTTGGGCAGCAGTTTTAAAATCCGGGTGACGTCGGTCTGGCTGAAAAGTTTATAACGGGGGGTGATATTGTCTTTTGAATGGTTAATATCATTTAGAAACGATAAAAACTGAGTCATAAAAGATCGTGCGTGTTCAGTGTCATCAAGGGGTGAGGCAAGACCCTTTTTCGGATAAAGAACGCACAGGATATGGTCAAAATGAAACCGGATATGGGAGGGGTTCTCATACAATTGCGCCTTGCGGGCAACGGCATTGATATAGGGGAATAAAAACTTGATATTCATGGACAGGTCAAAACCTGCCATCATGCCGCCTTTAAGGGCATGAGCAGGTCGGGTCATCGGACCCCGGCCCATGGAACAGACTCTGAGACTATGAAACCCAATGGTTGAAATGGTTGCAGAAGCAATATTTGAATTCATGATACCCATCATTTGAAATATATTTAATAAACCATAGGGCAGATGATATAAAATGTCAACGGTGCAGCCCACAGAATTAAAACACGCAGGTTTTTTTAAAAAATGGCCCGAATGGGGGATGGTTTACCATGGTGAATCAAGGTAAGGTGGGTGCATTCAAACTTGTCAACCAGGATAAAAAATAGGAGTTATTTTGATATGGCGGAATTCAAAAATACAATGGAAGTATTTAAATTGCTGGAGAAAACCAATTGCCGCAAATGCAATAAACCCACCTGTCTTGCCTTTGCTGCTGCAGTGTTCCAGGGCCAGATTTCTTTAAAAGAATGCCCGTTTATTGATGAAAAAATTCTGAACGCCTATGGCAGTGGAAGAAATCAATATGAATCTGTGTTTGAACAGGGCTATATTAAAAAAATGGCTGAATTGAAAGAACGTATCCGGCAGATTGATCTTGCGTCCAGGGCCGACTTGCTGGGGGGGAAATATGTAAGTGACAGGCTGACCTTAAAGATTTTTGGAAAAGATTTCAGTGTTGATACAAATGGTGAGATTTTCACGGATATCCATGTTAATCCCTGGATTACCCCGCCCGTGCTCAATTATATTATATCCAGCAAAGGGCTCGCATTGACCCGGACCTGGGTTCCGTTCCGGGAACTTGAAACATCCAAGGACTGGGTTAGGTTTTTTGAGCATCAATGCGTGGGGTTGTTTAAAAAGGTTGCTGACTCAAGCCCGACTTTTTTTGAAGATATTATTGAATTGTTCAATGGTAAACCGGTTGAAAATCATTATGATGCAGATATCTCCCTGATTATCCATCCGCTGCCGCTGCTGCCCATGCTCATCTGTTACAATCATCCCGAAGACGGACTGGAATCGGATCTGAATCTTTTTTTTGATACCACTGCCGATAAGAATCTGCCTGTTGAAAACATTTATACTCTGGGTACGGGATTGGCAACGATGTTTAAAAAACTGGCCCTGACCCATGGATAACAAAACGTGCAAAAGCCCTGATCTTCAATACGATGGTCAGGGCTTTTTTTTCTTTAAAGAGAGGTTGTAAATATTTTTTTCTACGGAGAATTTTGCACGGAACCATTTCTTCCATCCCCCTTTAAGGGCATAGACATTTGTATTAGCTAAGTTGACAAAGACCAATTTCCTGTCCTATGTTGCATGTTGCAGTTTTATACCCTTAATTGTTAATTGTTGAAAAAAAATAACAGGAGCGGTTTTTATCATTATGAAGATACTTGTCTGTGGGAAAGGCGGTTGTGGTAAAAGTACGGTGGCAGCCCTTCTTGCTGTTGCCATGGAAAAAAGAGGTAAATCGATTGTTCTCATTGATGCGGATGAATCAAATATTGGTTTATACCGCATGCTGGGACTGGATATTCCTGAGCCCTTGATGGACAGTCTGGGCGGGAAAAAAGGGTTCCGGGATAAAACGAACACATCAGGCATCAGCCCGGGCATTGGTCCCCAGCTTTTCCCGAAGAACATGAAAATAGAAGCGATACCGGATAATTGCATTGCATCATCAGGAGGTATCCGGGTGATGTCAATGGGAAAGATTCACCATTTTGGTGAAGGATGTGCCTGCCCCATGGGAAAACTGTTCCGTATGTTTTTTTCATCCCTTTGTCTTGAGCCGGATGACCTGGTTATCGTGGATACAGCTGCCGGAGTTGAGCATTTCGGACGCAGCCTTGATGGTCAGTGCGATCACATTCTCTGCGTGGTTGACCCTTCTTATGAATCCATTATGATGGCCAAAAAGGTTAGAACCATAGCCGCTGAAGCAAACCTGCCGGTTTCTCTTATTCTCAACAGGGTGACCCCGGAAGTTGATCAAGAGCTCAGCCTGGCTTTAGAAAATCATTCTATTATCGGACGACTGCCAGACAGCCGCTCAATATTTATAAACAATCTTAAAGGCTTTCCCCTGGACCGCGAATTAAAGGAGATGGAACCTGTGTGCGATACCATTGAAAACGCATGGTGTTGAACCTTCCAGATTGTATAATATTTTATTATTGTGATTTAAGGGTTAAAAAAAACAAAATCATTCTTTTTGTTAACTGCTAAGATATGTTATGGATGTGAACGTGAATATGATGTCTGTTTATTTCCTAAATAAAAGGAAGAACCCGGATGGAAAATCAGATTAAAGCACATTATAATACAAGAAATCTTATTACAAGAATATACCATGCATTAGAAAAAGCCAAAAAAAATCTGGATCGCCTTAGTTTAAAAGATCTGGCTCCCATTGATCAGCTTCATACGGGTGGCGCAAAGGCAACGCTTGCTCTTTTAGAACAGGCACATCTTAAATCAGGTTCCGACGTTCTGGATGCAGGTTGTGGCCTTGGTGGATCATCAAGGCTGATGGCTAAAAATTTTGGTTATATGGTAACCGGGGTTGATCTGTCTGATCAGTTTGTTACTGCAGCGCAAGCCCTTACAGGTAGCATGCGCCTGTCTGATCAGGTTTATTTCAAGCAAGGATCTATTGAAAAGTTGCCATTTGAAAACAAATCGTTTGATGCTATTCTCTGCCAGCATGTTTTGATGAATATTATGGACAAAGAAAAAGCGTTTAAAGAATTTAACCGGGTGCTCAGAAGTAACGGCAAGCTGATTCTCCATGAAATTGTAAAAGGAGAAAATGATCCCGTCATGTATCCTGTGCCATGGGCTGATCAAGAAAAGATTTCTTATCTGCAACCATGGGATGCCATGGAAATGTTGATAAAAAATACAGGCTTTGAGAAGGAAAACTTTATAGATGGTACACCTGGTGCGGCAACCTGGTGGGAAAAAGTGAAAAATGTTGCTGGATCGCAGGAAGAACCCCAAAAGGTGCTGGGCCCGCACCTGGTTTTTGGTGAAAATGCGGCATTGTTTGGAAAAACAATGAATTATAATTTTAAATGGAAGCGCATCAAGCTTGTAGAAGCTGTTTTTAAGAAAAAAGGATAATATCATGAAAAAACTGGCAATCATTTTTGGTTTGCTCATTATCCTTGCCGGAATCGGGATGCCCTATTTTAATGGGCTGATGATGGAAAAAGTGGTGAATCGGTTTACAGCCGATATTAATCAGATGTATAAAGACTCAGGGTCTGATGTAAAACTTGAAATACTATCGTATGAGAGAGGCTTTTCCACGTCCATCATTGAATGGCAAATTGATTTTGGCACACTTTCCAACCTCTACGGGATTGATGAAATTATTTTTTTTGAACAAGCAAAACATGGTTATAAAGGCGTTGTCTCCCAGACCAGTCTGGAAAAAAATCAATGGTTTTCAGATCTGTTAATCTCAGATTTAGGAGGAAAAAATCCATTACATATTCAAACCGTATATCCCATTAAAGGCGACATTGTTTTTACCGTTGCCCTGGATCAATTTTCCATGGAAAAAGAGGAAATTCTCGTTGATGTGAAACCAGCACTATTTTCGTTTTCCGTGGATAAGGAATTGAAAAAGTTTAGTTCCGATCTTGTCTGGAAGGGTTGCGACATTTTAGGAAAACTTAAGTTGGATCAAATCACCCTGGCATCTGAAATGAAAAAGATATCCACCTATGTATGGGATGGTCAGGTTTCTTTTATCCTTGCTGATTTTTGGGTTAAAGACGGGCAAAATCAGGCAAAGGCAAAAAATATTAGAGTGGAAAACACTCTGGATTATAATGAGAAAACCAATCGGCAGTCAATCGGTATAGGGCTTGGAATCGACCTGTTTTCAGAACATGGAAAAGAAAAACTTAAAGAGGCCTTTGTCCGAATCGGAATTAATCAGATGGATGCCCAGGGCTATGAAAATTTTGCTAAAATGGTCACTGCCATGGCCAATGATATGATCAAAACCATGGGAGAACGCGGCTTTGATCCGGATCATATGGAACAGCTGTTTGAAAGACAGATGGCCGGTTCCGGGTTGCAGATCATTGCAGAAGCTGAAAAACTGTTAAAAAAAGACTTTCAAATCCGGATTTCAGATTTAAAGGCAGTATTGCCAATAGGGAAGATTGAAGGCGATTTGAGTTTAAGTCTTAAAAAAGACATGACAATGACAGGATTTATTCCAATCATGATGCAGCACTCAATAGTTCTGGATATTTTTTCTCTTCATTCTCAACTCACCCTGCCTGCCCAAATGGTGGGCAATAACCCATCTTTGCTAAATCCTATTTATCCGGGTATGCAGACCGGCTTATTCTTAAAAGATGGAGACATGCTGACGCATGAAGCCCAGACCCGGGATGGGAAGTTGTTTATTAACAAGAGAGAAGTGGTGTTACAAGAATGATGAAGTATACATATCTTGATTCTCCAATAGGTTCCCTGCTTTTAACCGGCCAAAAAAAATTAGAAGCCATCCGGTTTCCCAAATCCAAGAGATGGCGTGAACCCCAAAAAGACTGGAAAGAGGATGTCGGTTTTTTTAAAGATGCTGTTTCCCAGCTTACGGCCTATTTTCAAGGGGATCGTTTAGACTTTGATCTTGAAATGGATTTAAAAGGAACCGAGTTTCAAAAAAAAGTCTGGAAAGAACTGGCAAAGGTTCCATATGGGACGACCATCTCTTATGGTGAGCTTGCAAAAAGGATTGGCAATCCCAAGGCATCACGGGCCGTGGGTATGGCAAATGGTAAAAACCCGATACCTATAATTATTCCCTGCCACCGGGTGATTGGAAAAGATGGCAGTCTGACCGGGTTTGGTGGTGGTCTGGATGTTAAACAAACGCTTTTAAACCTGGAAAAGCTATAATTTTATAATTCAGGCTGTGGAAAACTTTCAAAAGGAGGAATGAACATGAAATATACTATTCATCCCATTGTCATGGGAACCAAAGTCTTTGATAAAAGCATGATGACGTATCAATATGGTCATGGAGAAGAATATACCATTCCCATTTACACCTGGCTGATCAAAGGCAGTGATAAAAATATCCTTGTGGACACCGGTGAAATGAGCCCGATCCAGTCAAAGGACAGAGAAGAGGCCATTGGCGGAAAAATATATACTTTCGAGCAGGGTCTTGAAAAACATGGGTTGACACCGGCTGACATTGATATCGTGATCCATACCCACCTTCATATGGATCATTGTGAAAATGATTATAAATGCGAAAATGCCGTTTTTTACATTCATGAACTCGAGCTAAAGTCAGTTCATAACCCCCATCCATTGGATTATCGGTATCTTGAAGACTATATCGATGATATTGAAGAGAACAAGCAGATTAAAATCATTACCCAGGACAGCGAAATAGCAGATGGTATTCGTGTGGTCCATACACCGGTTCACACCAAAGGCGGCCTCACTGTTTTTATTGATACAGCTAAGGGAACAGCAGCCATCACAGGCTTTTGCGTGATTGATGAAAATTATGACCCACCTCTTGAAATCAAGGGGATGGAAATGGATGTTATTCCACCCGGCACCCATGTGGATGTTTACAAGGCCTATGATATCATGAAGCAGGTGCAAAAAGAGGCGGATATCCTTATTCCCTTGCATGAACCGCGGTTTGCGGCCATGGAGAGTATTGGCTGATAACCGGTCTTTTTTGATTGTTCGGAATAAAACCAGATAAAATCATATCTTATAGTTAAGTTCTTTTAAGTACGACGTAATGTACAAAAAGGATTGCTTTGTCTAAACCAAAGTCACGGCATTTCTTATTGTCAAAAAAATGTGCCGACAAAAAACAAATAAATTATAAGGAGATCATAATGGCTAAACAAATAAAAGAGCAGACTCTGCCGGATGTCAAGGATCGCACCATGTGTGAAGCCACACAGCAGATGCTTACAAAGGCCAGAAGAGACTGTGTAAAGATTGACCTGGATCGTGGCTATGAAATGAAGCCGTGTCCCATTGGCGTAGAATCTGCCTGCTGCAAGCATTGCTATATGGGGCCGTGCCGGATAAATCCCCGGGATCCTTATAAAAAAGTAGGTGTTTGCGGGGCCACCATCGATACCATACAGGCCAGAAATTTTGGGCGAAATGTGGCAGCCGGTTCAGCCTCACACAATGATCATGGACGCCATATTCTGGGGTTGTTTCGAGGCATTATCGAGGGAAAAATCAAAGATTTTGCCATTGATGATACTCTAAAGCTTGAACGAGTGGCCAAATCCATTGGTATTGAAGTAGAAGGCAAATCAGTTAAAGAAGTGGCTACTGAGCTGGCTGATGAACTTGAAAAAACATTTTCAAACACAGAGGGTGAAATGCCGTTTACACGGCGGGCACCAAAAGCCACCCGTGAGTTGTGGCGTAAAAATGGGATCATGCCCAGGGGAGCCATGGTTGAAGTCATGGAGCTGATGAGCCGGACCCATATCGGGTGTGACCAGGATTATAACAACCTGATGAAACAGATCAGTCGAACTGCCCTTGCAGATGGCTGGGGCGGGTCCATGGTGGCAACGGAGCTGTCGGATATCATGTTTGGAACACCGTCTCCAACCCTTGCAGATGTAAATATGGGTGTTTTAAAAGAAGATCATGTCAACATTATTGTCCATGGCCATGAGCCAGCCATGTTTGAAGGCATGCTGGCGGCAGTCAGCGATGATTTTTTTATTAAACAAGCCAAAGCCAAGGGTGCGGCAGGTATCAATCTTGTGGGCATGTGCTGTTCCGGCGCTGAGATGATGTCCCGCCACGGGGTTCCCCATGCAGGTAACTTTGGTTCTACAGAAGCAATCATGGTTACCGGTGCAGTGGATGCCATGGTTGTGGATATCCAGTGTATCAAACAGGGCCTGGCTGAAGTGGCCAGATGCTATGATACCCATCTGATTACCACCAATCCCAGATGTCATATTGAAGGCGCGACACACATTGAATTTGATGAGCCTGATCCACGTAAATGTACAGACCAGATTCTGTCAAAGGCCATTGCCCGGTTTGCGTCAAGAAAGATGCCCATTGAGATCCCCAAATTTGTTCAAAAAGGGGTTCACGGGTTTACCCATGAATATATCGAATACATGCTGGGCGGAACCTTCAGGGGCAGTTATTCACCTTTAAACGACAATATCATTAACGGACGGATCAGAGGCGTTGCCGGTGTGGTCGGGTGTACCAATCCAAAAGTGAAACAGGATTCTGTTCATGTGGCACTGGTTAAAGAGCTGATTAAAAACGATGTACTTGTTCTCCAGACCGGATGTTCACAGATCGCCTTGGCAAAAGCCGGCCTTCTGGTTCCGGAAGCAGCTCCTCTTGCAGGACCTGGGCTTTCAGAAGTCTGTGAAACCGTGGGCATGCCGCCGGTTCTGGGTCTTGGGTCTTGTGTGGACAATACCCGGATTCTGATTGCTGCATCTGCCATGGTCGCAGCAGGAGGGCTGGGTAACAGCCTTGCCGATCTTCCGGTAGCCGGATGTGCACCCGAATGGATGAGCGAAAAAGCCCTTGCCATTGGCCAGTATTTTGTGGCATCCGGTGTCTATACCATCTTTGGTATTGGTTTTCCATCCATTAAAGGCACAAAGTTTGATGACCTCATGTTTGACGGTCTTGAAAAACAGGGGTATGGAAAATGGGGCGTGGCAGTCGACCCAATAGAGATTGCCCATATGATGATCGCCCATATTGACAAAAAACGAAAGGAACTCGGTATTGACAAGGCAAGGGAAAGAACCCTTGTGGACATGTCAGACCGCCGCGAAATCGCATCCTGACCCAGACAAACTATTTCCGGGCCCTGCACACTCTGTGCAGGGCTCGGCTTTGTTATATCTGCTGTTGATCCCTTCCATATTAAATGGTAATACCTTCGGACTTCTTGACTTTTTTTAAGAATTTGAATAGTGAAAAAGGAAAAGAAAATATTAATGGAGGTTCATCATGCGTCATATATTCGTTGTCTGTCTATTGTTTTTTGCTTCAACAGCTATTGCGGCCACAGATATTGTTGCCACGTATGAATACTCGGATGGTAATAAAATTACGATTGTTACCAGAGATATACAGCATGTAAGAATGGAGACATCTCCCACCAGTTATATGCTGCTCAAGGAAGACAAGGTCTATTCCGTATCTCAGGATGATACAGGTCAGTGGATGGTCATGGACATGGATCAGATGAGAGGCATGTCATCCAGCCAGGGATTTATGAGCCTGTTTGGTGGTGGAGAATCCAAGCCGGAACCGGAAATAAGCTATTCAGCAGCCTATGAGAAAACCGGCCAGAAGGAAAAAATTGCAGGATATACCGGCTATGTTTATAATGTGGAAACCACAGAAAACGGTCAGATTGTCCGGCGGGACGAAGTGGTGCTCGGTTCACATTCTGATTTGAAAAAAGTCAATGAAGCATGGACCACCATGTCATCCAGAATGGGTCAAATCATGGGCCAGGAGATGTCAAAGAGTCTTGAAGAAGCAACAAAAGAAGCCCGGGAAGCCGGGTATGGCGGCATGCTCAGGTATGGCGATGAAATGAAACTGCACAGCCTGAGAAAAATGAATTTAAACCTGTCATATTATCAAATTCCCCAAGGATCAAAAATGGTTGAAATGGGAGCCATGCCCACCACTTCCAGCTCACAGCCCACTCCTTCGAACCCGCCTCAGGTTCAAACGCAGCCGCAAGCACCTGATCAGCCGATCGTCGTGCCCCAGTCCCAGCAACCAGCAGAATCAGGGCTTGAAAAAGATGCCAAAGACGTGGGTGAGGTTGCCAGGGATGAGGCAAAACAAAGTACAGAAGAGGAAGTCAGGCAAGGAGTCAGAAAGCTTTTCAAAGGTCTGTTTGATTGATTGCTGCAGTCAATTTAAGCCGTAGCCGGTGGATGATTCAATGATAATGGTACAAGATCGTACAACGCAAAAGAGCCACCTGTTTTATGCCTTTTTTAAGCGGGTCATCCGTTTTGTTATGGTTGCAAAATTGCTTCATCTGGTATCCATTATTGGACTTTTCATTTCTTTTGGTTTTGGCCGGCTTGCTTTAAATACACTTGAACAAAACCAGAGAATTGGTTTTATTTGTTATCTGTCTCTATGTCTGTATGGCCAGGCGTTGATTTTTTTTGCACAAAAAGATGCTGTTTGCCGGTTTCAAAACTATAAACAAGCCAAAGATCTTTTTTTTGAAAACCGGTTTAAAAAAAGGATTGTCAAGCTTTTTGCTGCTTCAAGATGCCAGAGAGAAGCGGTTAAAGTTGCGGCGGCAGACCTTGGAATGGTCGAAGACTTGAGAGATTATTATCATGACTTAGGGTATCGGTGGTACCATCTGATACCGGATCAGGTTCTTGAAAACCCAAAGATTCTTTTCACCCGGATCTATTGGCAGAAAACTCTTTTTGTCCCCTGTTATCAATCCAAATATTTTTTATGGTAATCAACTCAATGGGTTGACCTTAAAAGGTCATGGATTTATTCATCCGGGGCGTAACAACTAGGGAGTCGGGGTAATTGGCTTGCACTTTTTCGATAAATGCCTGAATATTTATCTGTTGAGATATCGGGGGAAAGAAATTGTCAAAGTGATGGGGAATAACGATCTTTGGCTTTAACACCCTGACATATTCAAGGCCAATATCACAGATATTTGAATGACCCTGTAATGGTACCAGAAGAATATCAATGGGCGGATCACGGAGTATGTCTAACTCACTAAGTGTTGATCCGCCACTGCCAAAAAACTGGATGATTTTATCTTCAATAAAAAATCGCCAGCTTAGAACCTGGCCGCAGGGATAGTTTCGCAATAAAGGAAGATAGTTTAATATTTTCAGATTTATTCTTAAAAGCGTTGATAAAACCAGGAGAAAATCAAACCGGATATGGGTGCTGAAAAAAGCCTGGGCCTGGAACACTTGAAAGTCAAATGTGATTTGATCATGAGTAATGGGAACAATCTGTGATGAATCTATCTTTTTATTGATAAGACGCTTGGCCAACAAAGAGGAGCAATAAATGCCTGGACGTGTCTGTAAAGCAATTTGAGGAATATCACGAATATGATCAAAATGGCCGTGGGATAAAAAAATCTGGTCAACAGGCGCAAGTTCTGATGGGCAGATCTCTTGTTTTGGGCGAGCCTCTTTGTTTCGAGACAGGAATGGATCCACAAAAAAAGTGTGGTTTCCTGTTTTAAATTCAAACCCTGCTGTTCCAAGCCATTTAAGTTCCATGATATCTCTTTGCTTGCATCGATGTTTCAATGACAATTGTTATAAAGACTCATACCAATGCGAATTTGTTCTTTCAAGCAAAGAGTAACAAAGGACGATAAAATAAAACCATTTATACAAATTTTATGTAAAAAAGGTTCTTTTTTTTAAATAAATGCTCAAAAGGTATTGCTTTTCGCGTGATAAGTTTTTATAGAAAGTAAGGCTTGTTTATGGCGAAAAGGATTTGTAATTTTTTAACCGGTTTAGTATATGTTTGGGCAATGAAAAATAATATTTTTGAAAAATTAAAACAGTCTAAAAATTTACCTCAGCTCCCCCAGGTTCTGTTCAAATTGATCAAGGCCTGTAATAATGAAAAAACAAGTATTGAGGAGCTGACCACGCTTATTTCGGCTGACCCCTCTTTGTCTTCAAAGCTTCTGCAGATTATGGGGTCAGCATATATTAACCTGCCTAAAGCTGTAAACAGCATTAAAACAGCGGTGGTTTATTTGGGTATTGACAGCATTCGTAATATGGCCATTTCCACCTCGGCCATGCATTTTTTCAAGTTTACCAAGCCGGTGGACAAATTTGAAATTGCAGACTTCTGGTACCATAGCTATAAATGCGGCGTTATTGCCGGGAAAATAGCCAGTGAAAATGGTTTTTCAAATTCAGATGAGTTTTTTCTGGCCGGACTGCTCCACGATATTGGTCGCCTGGTATTAATGAATAATTTTCCTGAAGACTACAAGACTATCCTTGATACAGCTTTGGATGAAAAACAGATGATCGACTCGGAAATAAAGCTGTTTGGTATAGATACTCCCCAGGTCAGTGCCTGGCTGTTCAACCAATGGAACCTCAACCCGTTGATTTCAGATGCAGTTCTTTTCATCAATGAACCCATTGATCAGATCGAAGGGGCACTTTCCCATGTTAAAGTGGTGTTTATTTCAAATATTTTGGCGGCAAACAATACTCTTGAGAAAATTCCAGATATCCTTTCTCTGACAGATCTTTCCCAAGGCCGGCTTGAACAGATTGCAGATCAAGCAGAAGAAGAGGTCCAGGAGATGGCCAAAACCCTTGGCCTTAATATGGACAACCTGGATGATACTTCCTGCCAGGAATCCTTGAACGAAGAAATAAAGGACGTTTCTCTTTTTTACGGCACACTGCAGAACCTGCTTCATGCCAAAGATATCGATTCTGTTCTCGATGTCGCCCAAAACGGATTTAAAATTATTTTTAATGTGGAACGTATCTTTTATTTTCTGTTGGACGAGAAAAAAAATATTTTAACCGGGTTTTGTTCCAGTAACGATAAATCTCATAAAATAATCAAGAGCATTGCCCTGCCAATGTCGAACAAGTCCAGTATCCTTGTGAAAAGTGTCAAATCCCAGACTATTCAAAATAGCTTAAAACAGAAAACCAGCGAAAAACAAGCCATTTCCGACATGCAGATCATCCGGTTGCTTGATGCTGCCGGGGTCTATTGCGTGCCCATATATTCCACAAAAAAAGCATTCGGTGTCATGGCACTGGGAGTGGACCAAGCAATTGCAAAAGATCTGGATGAAAATGTCGGCCTGGTCAGCCTTTTTTCCCGACAGACAGGTGTCTGTATTCAGAGTATTCGCTTCCACAACGAATATGCAGTTGATATTCATGAAAAAAAGATGGAAGCATATTCAACGCTCACCGATAAGGTGATCCATGAAATTAACAACCCCATCGCCATTATTAAAAACTATATTGAAACCTTAAGATTGAAACTGCCGGACAAGCATCCGGCCCAGGATGAGCTAACCGTTGTTGGTGAAGAAATGAGTCGGGTTTCCAGTCTTATAGATAAATTGAGAAGCTTTTCAAGGCCCAGAATCGAAGGGTTTGAACCCGTGGATATCAATCAGCTGTGCCAGAGCATTCTTGAGATATTAAAAAAATCAATTCTGCTGCCAAAACAGATCGAGGCTTCCATCTCCATTGATCCTGAAATACCAAAGGTGAAAACGGATAAGGATGGTTTAAAGCAGGTCTTTATCAATCTGGTTAAAAATGCGGCAGAGGCCATGGAACAGGGCGGCAAGATTTCGATTAAAACCCGCCTGGTGTCAGAGTCGGCCAAAATCATGATTGATGAAAAAAAGAGACTGCCGGGTAACATTGAGATCATTATTGCAGATAATGGGCCGGGGATTGATGAAAATTTAAAAGATACCTTGTTTGAGCCGTACACCACCACCAAGATTGGCGGCAATAATTCAGGGCTGGGGCTTTCCATTGTCCACTCTATTGTCAAAGAATTGAATGGAAGCATTGTCTGTCACACAGAAAGAGGCAAGGGGACACGTTTTGTTATTACATTGCCCGTGAGCTCATCTAAAAAAATATTACTATAGATAAAGGGCAATAAAAGTGAATCAACCGGAGAAAGCCATGTCAAGCCTTGAAACATCAATGAGAACCGGAGAACTTCTGATCATGGAAGGTTTGGTTCGGAAAGAAGATGTTGATAGAGCCCTTTCCCTGCAAATAAAAGAATCGGATTCTCCAGAGTTGAAAAAACCACGTCTGATTGGAATGCTCCTGTGTGACTTGAACCTGATCACACCATTGGATAATTATTATATCCTGCATAAACACAACAAACTGCTCACTATTGAGTCTGTCCTGCTGTCTAAAAAAATACTTTCAAACCAGGCATTAACCCAGATTGTAAACCAATCAAGGCAGCAGGATATTCCTTTTATCAGCTACCTGCTTAAATCCGGCCATGTCACCACCAGCCAGATGCAGAAACTATTGTTTGGTCTGTTTCATATCCCGTTCAGATCTATCAGTGATTTTATTTTCAATGAAAAAGACCGGGCCACACTGACCCAGGTCATGGATAAACAGCGCTCCATAGAGCAAAAAATAATTCCTTTGGTTGTAAAGGATAACACCATATTATTCGGCATCACCGAGCCTGATAATATTTTAGTGGTCCGGCAGTTGAATGAACAATTTCCCCAATACCGGTTTAAAGCCTTGTTTATTCCTATTTCAGGGTTTTCATGGTTTTCCAAAATTATTTATGGAGACAGTTACCTGGAAAAAAGATTGGATGAAAAACCGGTTGACCTTTCTTTACTCTTAAATTTTAATTCAACCATCAAAGATCCGGAAATGGAAAAAAAGTCAGTCTGGATATTGTATGAAAGATATGAGTTGTTGCGCCGCTTGATCGGAAAGTCCCGGCGGGGTAATTTTCAGGATGAATTTAATCTGTTTATTCAAAAAACTCACAAACAGATTTGCCGGGAATATCAAGTTGACCACATCCAGTATTCATTAAAAAAAGAAGGCAGTAACGTCAGTGTGGTTGCTTTTCCAATAAAATAGGCAGACCAGAGGCAAAGGACAGGTAAATACCATGGCCAGAATTATTACCATTACCAGTGGAAAAGGCGGGGTTGGAAAAACCAGCATCAGCCTGAATTTATCTTTGTCCCTGGCATCAAAAGGATATAAAGTTTGTTTGTTTGATGCAGACCTTGGCCTTGCCAACGTGAATATCCTCACCGGGATCTATCCGGAAAAAGACCTGGCCAACGTGATTTTTGAGCAGGCCGGCTTGAGTGATATCATGATCAAGGATTTTCAAGGCGTTGATATCATCCCCGGAAGCTCTGGAGTGGAAAAGCTGGCAGATTTGACCCGGGACCAGACCGGCAGATTGATCAATGCGTTTTTAGACCTTAAAGAGTATGACTATTTTATTTTTGATACCTCCGCCGGTATCTCATCCCAGGTTATTGCCTTTTGTATGGCATCTAATGAAATCATTCTGGTGGCCACCTGCGAACCCACGTCCATGACCGATGCCTATTCCATGCTTAAAACCCTTTCAAAGCACGGTTATGATAATCCTGTAAAAATTTTAATCAATCAGGTTAAGACCGGTAAGGCAGCCAAATCAACGTATGCCCAGTTAAAAGATACGGTAAAACGGTTTTTAACCATAAAAGTGGAACCGCTTGGAATTGTGGGATGGGATAAGAGTGTCCGAATGGCGGTTATCTCTCAGACACCATTTTTTATGCTTTTCCCGAATTCCCTGGCATCAAAATGCATTCTGGCCATCACCGAAAAATTGATTAATAAGCCAGACCCGGCAGGGGATATGCCGTTGGAGATCTTCTGGGATAAGTGCCTTGCATTTTTTGAAAAAACCAATGAGCTTGAACAAAAAAAGCCGACCCTCCAAACAGAGAGCCGGCAAGATTCAGATGACCAGGAAAATAATATACCTAAAGCGAGTATTTCGAAAAATGACATGCAGACTCAGCAGGCCATTGCCCGCATAGAGTCAAAACTGGACAATCTGGCGGATCAAGTGGCCCGGATTCGGCAGATCCTTAAAGCCCAATCCATCACCCCAATAGAAGAACCAGAACCATCCCGGCCAGTTGTTCCTGAGCCTGAGAAAATCACCCTGGACTTTGAATCCTGGTTACAAGAGAATAAAAAACAGTTTTCCTGAAGATAAAAACAATTTTCAGTTGTTTGCGTTCAGGGGCTGCCGAGCAGAATCGATGGAACGGGGATAAAGGCGGAAAACAGCTCTCAGCAGCCCTGTCAGTATTATTTGAAAACCCAGCGTAAAAATTGCGGCGGATCACTCAATCGAAAGCTGTTTACCCTGCGAAGCTACTCCCATTATTTGAGGCTCCAAGAGGTTGATGATGCTGAAAAGTTGCCGTTTCATGATGTTTTAAAGGTCCGGCAGGGATATATCAACAGGCCGGATGCCTTGACAGCCAAACAGATCAAACAGCTTTTAGATACCATAGACAGGAGCACATGCCTTGGGGTCAGGGATTATGCCATATATGCCTTGATGTATTTATGCGGCCTCAGGATCGGAGAAGTCTTTGGCCTGGATCTCACCTGCACCCGGCTTGTTGTGTTCAGCTTGTAGCTATTGACTCAATTTGGAACTGGCAATTCGGTTGAGGCTCACGCCTGACTCAGCAGCTTGAATAGCCAATTTCCTATGAACATCAGGAGGTACACGGACCATAAATTTCCCACTAAAATTTTTTATTGCCAAAAACACCTGTTTCACTTGATATGCCTTGGCTTTACCTTTTAAACCAGGACAGAACACCCATTGCCTCCATGGCTTCGAAAACTCTTTTCTCGTGGGGAAAATAATAGGTCCGGAATTGCTGCCGCAGCAGCAATGGAGAAAATGCAACTTTAAGTTTTGACCTCTAAAGTTTCCGATCGGTCACTCTTCAAGCTGATTTTATCAAAAAGAATCAAAAAGTCCCTGAACGAGAACTTTTAATTGCATTTCGCTTTCAAAGCTGTTAAAAGTATCTGATCAGAAACTTTTACATGAGAGGCAAATTGAAACCTTCAATAAAAATTAATAACCCTAAAGAATTAGGACAACATCTCCTTGAAGAGCGTAAACGTCTCAAACTGACTCAAAAAGAAATTTCTGAGTTTAGTGATGTCGGCAGAAAATTTATTATAGAGATTGAAAAAGGTAAGGTAACGGCTCAGCTTGGAAAAGTATTTGAATTGTTGAACAGCCTTGGTCTTGAACTCCATCTCATTAAACGCGGAGACAGCTGATCTTGGAGGCCTTAAATGTTTTTTTTGAACAAGCCAGAGTCGGTTCCTTAAGTATTAATGACAGGAGACTGTTTTCATTTCAATATTCTAAGGAATGGTTGGCATCACCTGATGCTTTTCAAATATCCATTTCTTTGCCGATGCAGGAAGATTTTATCTCGCATGACAAAGTAAAATCATTTTTTTCCAATCTATTACCTGAGTCTGCCGTTAGAATATTAATAGCCAAGCAACTCGGGATTTCAGATAAAAATGATTTTATGCTTCTCAAACTTATTGGGGGAGAGTGCGCCGGAGCAATAACGATTCTACCTGAAGCAGAAATACCTGAATCACCGGATCAATACAAATATCGTTTTTTATCAGACGAGCAATTGGCAGATTTGATAAAGGACATTCCCAGACGTCCTTTACTTGCAGGCCAGGAAGGTATTCGAATATCGCTTGCAGGGGCACAGGAAAAGATAGCACTTTTCTACAAAGACCCTTCGTTTTATATCCCGGAAAATGGTGCACCAAGTAACTATATTTTAAAACCGAATATGGCACATTTTCAGTTTTCCATTGAAAATGAATGCTTTTGTATGATGCTTGCCAATGCCGTTGGTCTGACTGTTCCGCCTGTTATGATTGAGCGAAAAGAAGATCAAAAGGTTCTGCTAATTAAAAGGTATGATAGAATATTGGATAATGATATTCTCAAGCGTCTTCACCAGGAAGATTTTTGTCAGGCCATGGGGCTTTCACATGAACTGAAATATCAAGCTGATGGTGGCCCTGGTCTGAAAGCATGCTTTGATCTTGTTCGAATATATTCTGCTAATCCGATTAAAGATTTTCAGCAGCTGATGCAATGGGTGTTTTTTAATTACCTGATCGGGAATATGGATGGGCATGCAAAAAACCTGTCTTTTATATATCAGACTAAACAGATTCGATTGGCACCTTTTTATGACATGTTGTGTACAGACATATATGATAACCTGTCACAAAAACTTGCTATGAAAATAGGTGGGGAGAACAGATCCGAATGGATAATGGAAAGACACTGGAAAAGATTTGCAGAGGAGATAAAAGTAAGTCATCCAATTCTCAAGAAAAGATTATTGGATTTTTGTCTTGAAGTGGCCCTTAAAACTGACAGTACCTACGCGGATTTTATAAACAGATATCAACCAAACAGCCTGTTAGAGGATATCATAGCTGCGATAAAAAAAAGATCGGGTAGAACGCTTAAACAATTCAATTCAAACAAAAAAATGAACCGGGTGTGACCGGTTATTTTTGGGGGTTGTACGAATGATGGCAAGCCATCAGGAATCTGAATCATAAGAAAAGCCAAGAGGCTAAAGCGTTTGAGAAAAGAAAAAGAAGAGTTTCGAAGAGGCCTTTTTAGAGAAAGCTACTCAAAATTTTATCAAGGGCATCAAGGATACTCCCATGTGGGATGAGATGGTGGCAGAGTTTGGAGAAAAGCGGGCGCTGGAACTTTTAAAGGAGTGCAAGGCAGAAATCAGGCCGGGGTTTCTCCCGGAATTGCATCATCAGTGTCAGCCTTCTTTCTCATCCCCCGGGATTTGTTGGAAAAGTAACCATAATACCGCACAGTATGCTCATATCTGCTGGGAATATGTGTCACCCGCCTGGCGAGCCAGTCCAGCGCGTTAAAGACTTTTCTGGATTTCACGTCCTTGGAAGTGTAAATCAGGTTTGCCCATTTTTAGACCGTGATCTTGATATTGAACATATGGCAAAAATTGCTGATCCTTCACTTTATCGAAACAGAGTGAGTGAGCTCAAATAAAAAAGACTCACATACTCATTTAAGAAAGGGCCGCCCGGAATACAGGCGGCCCTTTTATTTATTTTATTTCATAATCAAAGCTGTCCATCAGTTTTTTATCGCCGACAATGGCTTTGGCCACAATGGTATACATCCCCTTTTGTTTCATGTTGGCAGTGGTACCGAATCCGTTGCTCATAAACATGGCCATGGCTTTTTGATCTTTTCCGCTGGCATCTTTTATGACAAATCCCACTTTGCCTTTCAGGACAGGTTTATGGTTGGCATCTTCAATATAAAGCATTAGATGATGGGGTTTATCCATTTCCATGTCTTTGGCATTATGGGAGCCTGTTGTGTGGCCCTTGGCGTTCTGGTTTCTTAAGTCCATAAAATAATAGGACAGGGTATACCCGTCAATTACAGATTCATGAATCAGGTCCCCGATTTTATCTGATTTTGGCATATCATGGCCTTTCATGTCGGAAGCAATTGCAGCCATGGTCAGGAAAACAGACACCATTAGAATACTCAATATCAATTTCACATTTTTTTTCATTTTTACTATCCTTCTCTTATTTGGTTTTTGATTTAATTTCCCACGACTTCCATAAAAAATAAATTACCGGAATAATGACCAGTGTCATAATGGTTGAGGAGATAAGCCCCCCGACCATGGGTGCTGCGATCCGTTTCATGATCTGTGATCCGGCACCTGAGCCGTACATTACCGGTAAAAGACCGATCAGGGTCGTGGCTACCGTCATTATTTTAGGACGAACCCTGTCCACTGCGCCTTCAATAATACCGGTCTGAAGGTCATGGAAAGAATTCATCCGGTTTTCATGTTTTTTGCGCTTGAATACCTCATCTAAATAAACCAGCATGACAATACCGGTTTCCGTTGCAAGCCCGGCCAGGGCGATGAACCCGACCCCCACTGCCACAGACATGTTGTAATCCAGCAGATAAACCAGCCAGAACCCGCCCAGCAACGCAAAGGGCAGGCTTGCCATGACAATGAACACTTCCATGATATTGCCAAAATGGATGAACAATAAAATAAAAATCACCAGCAGGGTTGCAGGAATAATGATTTTCAAAGTTTTCCTGGCTTTTTCCATGTATTCATACTGGCCGGACCAGACAAGGGAATAACCTGTGGGAAGATCAACCTTTTCAGTCACAAGTTGTCTTGCCGCTTTTACATAGCTGCCAATGTCCACGTTTTTAATGTCTACATACACCCAGGCCGTGCGTTTTGAATTTTCGCTTTTAATCCCGGCAGGGCCTTTATGGATGGAAATATCGGCCAGCTGGGCAAGAGAGATCTGGGCGCCGGATGGTGTGGGAACCAGCATTCGCTTGATCATGTCAATATTGTCCCTGAACTCACGGTTGTATCTTAAATTAACCGGGTATCGCTCAAGTCCTTCAATGGTATAGGTGACATTCATCCCGCCGATGGCCGTGGAAATGATATCCTGAACATCCTGAACCAGCAGCCCGTACCGTGCAATATTCTCCCGTTTAATTTTAAAATCCAGATAATTGCCGCCTGTTACCCGTTCTGAAAATACCGATAGTGTTCCCTCCTGATTTCTGAGAACGCCTTCAATATTTTCTCCGATTTGAGACAGGGTCTCTAAATCCGGCCCCATGATCTTGATCCCCACCGGGGTTTTAATCCCTGTGGACAGCATGTCAATCCGGGTTTTGATGGGCATGGTCCAGGCATTGGTCAGGCCGGGAAATTTAACAGCCTGATCAAGGTCATCAGTGAGTTCAGCCATGGTGATATACCGCTGTTCAGGCAATGCCCAGGTAAAGATGGGCTTGATAAAACCTGGCCAGTCAGAGAAAAACCGGTTGATTTTTTTCTTTCGCCATTCATGGGTGATCTTACCGTTCTTTTGTTCCGGCCATATCCAGGTCAACGGCTTTTTCACCCAGCCCGGCCAGTCAGAAAAAAACCGGTCGATTTTGATGATTTCATATTCAACCTGTGGCCTGAGCGTAATAATGGTTTCAATCATGGACAAGGGCGCAGGATCTGTAGATGTTTCAGCCCGTCCTATTTTTCCCAGCGTTGTTTTAACTTCAGGAAACCGCTGGACGATCTTGTCGGTCTGCTGCAGCAACTCTTTTGCTTTGGTAATGGAAATCCCCGGAAGGGTGGTAGGCATATAGAGGATATCCCCCTCATTTAAAGGCGGCATAAACTCACTGCCCATATGGGTGACAGGATACCATGTCACACCAATGGCCAGCATGGAAACAATCACAGTTGTTTTTTTCCATTCCAGAACAAATTTAATCAATGGCAGATAAAGCCGGATAAGAAACCGGTTCAATGGATTTTTGCTTTCCGGTATGATTTTTTGAGACGACAGACAGAGAAACAAAAATATGGAAACCACAAAAGCCATCACAAGGCTTAAATCCGGCAGATTCACACCAGCAAGACCAGCGAAAATAACCGCTAAGGGCGGCCCTGCAATGGCAGCAAACCAGATACCTTGTTTTGTTTGTTTGGAAAGCGCTGGATTAATGGGTTTTTCCCTGACAAAAAAGACCATAAGCACCGGAATAATGGTGATGGCCAGGATGGAAGATGCTGCCATGGCTGTGGTCTTGGTGTAGGCAAGAGGCCTGAAAAGCCGTCCGGACTGCTCAACCAGACTGAACACAGGCAAAAAAGAGACCGTGATAATCAGAAGACTGAAAAACAGTGCCGGCCCCACTTCCTTTGAAGCATTGATGATGATCCGGGTATGGCTTATTCTGCCCCGGTCCCGCTCAAGATGTTTGTGGGCATTTTCCACCATCACAATGGAAGCGTCCACCATCACCCCGATGGCAATGGCAATTCCGCCCAGACTCATGATATTGGCATTGATCCCCATGGGATACATAATCAGAAAGGACATCAAAATGCCCACCGGCAGGGTGAAAATAGCCACAAAGGCGGATCGAAAATGAAGAAGAAACAAAATACAGATCAGGGCCACCACAACCATCTCTTCGGTGAGTTTCTCTTTTAAGGTATCCACAGCCCGCTCAATCAGGGCAGACCGGTCATATCCGGTTACGATCTCAACGCCTTCGGGCAGACCTTTTTTAAGTTCTTCTAATTTTAGTTTAACCTTTTTAATCACTTCCAGGGCATTTTCACCGAATCGCATAATTACAATACCCCCAACAATCTCGCCCTCCCCATTCCATTCAAGGATACCCCTTCGAAGTTCCGGGCCGGTCTGAATATTGGCAATGTCTTTGAGCAGAATCGGGGTGCCTTTTTCATCAAAGGCAACTGCGATATTCTGTATATCCTCAAGGCTCTTGATATATCCCAGCCCCCTCACCATATACTCGGTTTCTCCCATTTCAATGAGCTTGCCACCCACGTCCGCGTTGGACCGCTGGATGGCGTTTTTTATTTTCTGGATAGGTATGTTGTAAGAGGCCAGTTTTGTGGGATCCACCTCCACCTGGTATTGTTTGATAAATCCGCCAATGCTGGCCACTTCAGACACACCCGGCACAGCCGTCAATTCATAGCGGATAAACCAGTCCTGCAGGGAGCGCAGCTTTTGCAGATCATTTTTCCCGGTTGTATCTTTTAATACATATTCATACACCCAGCCCACGCCGGTTGCATCAGGTCCGAGACTGGGTGTCACCCCTTTGGGCAATCGGCCGGAAACAAAATTCAGGTATTCCATGACCCTGGATCTTGCCCAGTAGATGTCGGTTCCATCTTCAAAAATAAGATACACAAAAGAGTATCCGAAAAAGGAATACCCCCGGACCACTTTGGCAAAGGGCACGCTGAGCATGGCGGTTGTCAACGGATAAGTGACCTGATCTTCCACCACCTGGGGTGCCTGGCCCGGATATTCGGTATAGATGATCACCTGGACATCAGACAGATCAGGAATTGCATCCAAAGGGGTTTTCATCATGGCAAAAATCCCGGCCACAATAATAAAAACAGTGGCCAGTATTACCATGAACTTATTGTGAACCGACCATTCAATAATTTTTTCTATCATGATGGATCCTGCGCTTTTTGAATGGTTGAGCCATCTTTTTCAGATGTCATGTCGTTAAAGAATGCTTCGTCTTCATCTTTTTCTTTTTCAGGCGCTGATTTGGATTCAATCATTTTCTGGATCGCTTCTTTGAGCCTTGATTCAGAATCCAGTAAAAACTGACCGGATGTCACCACAATTTCATCTTCTGACAGCCCGCTTAATACCTGAACCTTGTCATCATCCAGGGACAGGCCCAGAGTAATCTTCCGGGGGGTGTATTTTCCTTTCCCTTTGGATACAAAGACAATCTTTTCCTCACCCGAATGGATCACAGCCTGGGATGAAATGGAAAGACCCTGTTTTTCCCGGCCGGTTTTTATGTTTATTTTGGCAAACATGTCCGGCTTGAGTTCATTGTTCTTGTTTTCAAAATCGATCCGGATGATGACATCTCTTGTTTTCTGTTGAAGATAGGGAAAAATATAAGCGATTTTTCCTTTATAAACCTTGTCAGGATTATAGGACAAGGTCATCTCAACCGCCTGACCTTTAAACACAACATTCTGTTCATATTCAAATATATGGGCCTCTACCCAGACATGGGATAGATCTGCGATGGTATACAGGCTTTCACCCTTTTTGACATAAGATCCTTGTGTGACGTTTTTGTGTGTGACCACACCGGTAAACGGAGATCGGACCAGCAGGTTCTTCCTGACCTGACCATTTTTTTCAATGGCCAGGATCTCCTGGTCTGCAATCCCGAAATAGCTTAACCGCACCCGGGCTGACAAATGAAGTTCATGGTTGATCCCCACAGGATTTTTTTTATAATTTTTATAAGCAGACAGATATTCTTCCTGGGCGGCCAGCAGTTCCGGAGAATAGATCTCATACAAGGGCTGCCCTTTTTCCACATAAAAGCCGGTATAGTCGGCATACAGTTTTTCAATCCATCCGCCAAACCGCTGACTGACTACCCCTTTTTTGGTTTCATCAAAGGTGATATTGCCATAGGTTTTGATGGTGTGCTGCAACAACCCTTTTTGAACGGCTTCGGTTTTAAGTCCCATGTTCTGCTCAACAATCGGATCAATTTTGATATCCACCCCGCCCATGAGTTCATCTTCATATACCGGCACAAGGTCCATGCCCATCCGGCTTTTGCCCGGTTGTTCATAGATCTCTGTTGGATCCATGGGTGCTTTCCAATATACGATTTTTCTTTGCTTGTCACTGGTGTCATCAGAAACATCATCTTCATATACCGGAACCAGATCCATCCCCATTTTGCTTTGACCGGGCTTGTCATAAATCTCCATGGGGTCCATGGGGGCACGCCAATAAATAATTTTTCTCTCATGGGGACCTTTATCAGCGTTCTGCAAATTGGATATTTCAGGATTGGCCGGACCTTTCTTGGCAATCGAGCTGAAGAATTTCATACCCATGGTTAATACAAAACCGGTGATGACAGCTACACAGAGGATCAGAACCAATATCATTTTTTGCTTCTTTTCTTTGTTCATGGTGACTTCCTTTATCAATCGAAATTCAAAAGCTTTTACCGATTATCAGTTCGAGTTTTGCAATGGCAATACCCATATCTTTTTGTTTTTTGGCAATGCTCAGTTTTACATTTAACCAGGATGTATATGAATTGATGGCCTCGGAAAACGGTGTGGAACCGGATTCATACTCCCGGGTGGACACGTCCAGGGCAGACTTTGACAATGATAAAATCAATGATTCATACAATTTGAGTTCTCTTTTGTTTTTATCCACATCAACCCAGGCTTCCTGCACCAGGCTGTCTGTGGCATTTTCCTCTTTGATCAGGGTCTGTTTTAACCCCAATAATTTTTGCTTTGTCTGATTCAGCCAGGGATCATCCAGGCCAACCCATGCCTGAATGGGTCTGCTGTTTTTCATGGAAGCCATGGTTTTTTCCGGAAAGGCTGCCTTGCCGGCATCGGTTCCAACCATTTGCACGGCCTGGTCCTCATAAACCGAAAGGTTCAGCGTGAAAGGGGCAAAGATCATTGATTCAGCCATCTCAATCATTTTTTCGGTTTTGCTGACAGCTGTTTTCAACACTTTAAGTTCCTGGCGCTGGATCCTGGCAAGAGCATATAAATCCTGGGGCAGTCCGATCTCTTTGGACACAGATTGATTCACAGGTCTACCAACAACAGTGCCCGGAGGCAGATTCAAAAGTTCCAGAATTTTGATCCCGATATTTTTCTTTTGTACCTCAAGGGTTTGCAACTCCTCTTTGAGGATGGCAATTTTGATATTCACTTTGATCACATCCTGAAAACTGGTCTTTCCGCTTTTATACAAAGCGGTTGCCACATCCTTAAGCCGGACCAGAGCATCAATGGTTTCCATGGTGATGGTTTGGGATGTATGGATATACACAAAATTCCAATATGCCTTTCTTATATTGGTAATCACCTCTTTTGTAACAATTTCCATCTTCTGTACTGAAATGGCTGCCTGGTGATTTATAATCTGACCCTTCAGGGATGTCAGTCCGGGATAAGGGTATTTGAATGCGATGGATTCCTGCATTTTCGCAGGGCCTACCTTGTTGGTCAGGCTTTCTGTAAATGCAGAATATTGTCTTAAGTTTTCATCCAGACTCATAACCTGATTAAACGATTCAATGTCAGCCCTTACACTTTTTTGCGCAGCCCTGATGGCTGGATTTCTCAGTGCGGCTAAAATTTGAATATCTTTCAATACCACACGATCCTGGATACGGCCTTGAACGGCCTGGTTATCTTTGGACAATTCAAGCAGGTTTGCAAAAAGCGCCGGATCAATCTCGTTTAAAAATTCAATATGATGCTCGTCTTCAAGTTTGACTGTATAGACCTGTTTTAAGATTTCAATCCCGGCTGTGACCGGTAACAGACTCTGATCGGAAAAAACATTTGACTCTTTTTGTGTTTCAAAATCAAGGGTCTGCTCAAAGGACACAGGTGGGTTGTATCGATTCATTGCCTCCTTAAGATCACTGTAATCAGCATATATCGGGGTCAGCCATATAGAGGAAAAAAAGAGGATAAGGGTCAGTTGAATCTTCATCATCATTTACCCCCTTTTGTGATATCTGTTTTCCTGTCCAGCAAAACGCCGGTTAACAGCTCCAGCCCGGTAAGGGTCTGGCCATAATCTGCTTTGGCCCGGGAAAGGGAGAGTTGAAAATTATACGCTGTTGCCTGGAGTTCAAGAAAATCGGAAAAGCTGCCCTCTCCCTGACGATACCAGGTTTCAGCCGTTTGAACCGATTTTAAAGACTGCGGGATCAACTGATCTTCATACAGGGTGATCAGTCTGTTTGCATTCTGGAGTTTGAACCAGAGCCGGCTGATACGGGTTTTGGTCGAATTGGCGATAGTCTGCTTCTCTGCCCTGGCTTTTTGTCTGATTGCAAGTGCCTTTGATACCTTACTGTTATTTTTCCCAAACCAGAGCGGGATGTTCAAACCGAACTGAATTCCAATGGCATCATCTCCGGCATTCTTTGGCGGTGATGGAACATCGGGTTCGCCAATTGCCGCATAAAACAACCCCAGTTTAAAAGAGGGAAGGTTATCAAATTTTGAAAGTGCCACTGCCTCATCGGATTTTTCAATTTTTTCCCGGGCAATTAGGATATCTTCCTGGTGCTCATTAACAAGCTGATATATCTCATTGATATCAACCTGCACCGGCCTGAACATCAACTCCTGGGCAACGCCCAGATCCGCTTGCGGTGCCCGGTTTAAAAGCCCGTTAATTTTTGCTTTTTCAGCCTGCAGCAACTCTTCAAGCAGAAGAATGTCATATTGAATCTGGGCAACCTGGGCCTGGGCTTTGGCCACGTCATAAAACTGGGCTTTATCATCTGCATACGCATTCTGACCGATTTGCAGCAGCGATTGATTCAGGTTGAAGTTGGCTTTTGCAACCTGAATGGCGGTTTGAATATATCCAAGTTCATAAAAAGAGCTGGTAATGGATGCTGTAATGGTTTTAATGGTTTTATCCAGTTGCAGTTTTGAAATCCGGGTCTCGGCTTCAAGCACCTTTGCCTGTTGGCCCAGTTTGCCCGGAAAGGGAATTTCCTGGGAAAGGGTCAGATTCCAGTCCTGGGGACCCAGGCGGGTTTCAATGGGAGCAGGAAAATAGGTTGTCATCAACTGGGGATCAGGATAACTTTGTCCAATCCGATACTCTTCAATGGTTATCTTCCAGGACTCTTTGAATGCTTCAATCATTGGACTGGTTAGATATGCGTATTTTAACAGGTCTGACAGATAGAGTTTTTCTGAAAACCTTGCTTCAATCTCTTCATGGTTTTTTATCTTATCGCCAAAAACTGGGGACAGAAAAACAGACCCAAACCCGATATAAAAAAAGAGTACCCACAAACTCACTCGATTCATAATTATTGCCTTTTTCTTCATTTAACAAAACTCACCATTCTTATTTCTGGGACACCGATTTGGTTCGCCCATTAGTGCCTTACTCCTGAACTTCTATCATAAAAAAACAAGAAAATTATGCAGCCATTTCCAAAAGATTTTCAGTAGATTCAGCCAATAATGCACTCAAGGCCTTGGATAATCTTATTTGCACGAGATGTGCCACAAGGCAGGAGATACAATAACTTATTGATATGATTAACAATTTATTTATTAGCAACAATCAATCCAGGCCATACATGTAGAATAGTCTACAAGTTTTGTCTACAAGTGTAGAATAGTCCATAGGTTTTGTCTACAGGTTTATAATAATATACCATTGAAACGCTTCTGACCTGGAAATTTCATAAAATTCAGTAAAGGGGTAGCAAAATCTCCGAAAATATTATATAATTCAGCCCACTCTAAGAAAAGACACCGCCATACAAACAGCTGTTGGTCGAGACAAAGACCTTGCCAGTAGTGCCACCCTGTGCCGGTTTGAAAATGCTGCAGATCGACAGTTATGCCGGGACATTAACAAAGCATTTGTTGAAGTGTTCATAGAATCCTTTAAAAAGCCACCCAAGGAAATTGTGTTGGATTTTGATGCAACAGACGATCCGGTATATGGGGATCAAGTATAATGTTGCCCGGTATCCTCCACCGGCAACTGCAAGAGCTATTGTTTTTTTATTAGACATCAGTATAAACCCTTTTGTGTTTATTCGTGCTATTCATTCTTTTATTTTGCCATTGAAAAGCGTTATCCTTCATACATTTATTTGTTTATTTTTCCTGTAAACCATTCCATTAAATCTTGCAACGACCTCACCCGCGTCATCAGTTACCAGTACATCATAAGCACCAAGCTTCCCTGGTTCTGTGACTTCGGTCGCGACAGCATAGAGGATTCCTCCAGATGCAGCTTTCAGAAAGGAAATATTGACATTAATGGCAAGGGCAAGCTGACCATGACTGTTTGAAGCAACGGCAAAAGCAAGATCAGCAAGAGTAAAAATCGCTCCTCCCTGGACAACATTTGCTGCATTCATATGTTTGTCTTCAATCGTCAGACAGGCCTTGCAATACCCAATTTTTGCCTCGACTATTTCAACTCCTGTCAAGGCAGCATATCGATCATTTGCAAAAACAGCCTTTGCTGCATCAGTATTCATAAAACTCTCCTATATGTTCTTTTTTAGTAATTATTCAGCATCTATTTTTGTGCTCGTTTAGAATGGGTAAGAAATTTACCTCACTTTTGCAATCAAAAAATTACTCGTTTAAAAATTCCGGCAGTTTGCCTTCAAATAAAAGGCGTAGTGCTTCGCTTGCTCTCACA
>JBDRQO010000063.1:0-3009 GCA_043826275.1 Pseudomonadota bacterium | reverse complement strand
TAATCGATTAACGGAAGAAGACACCAAACAGACAGTTATGGGCGAAATTGCCTTCCCACGTATTAGTAGAGAGGGGATTTATCCACAAATTGATAAAAAGCCGAAAGCCGAAGGACATCCAGAAGTATTATTAGAATCTGCCGGAATGTTACTTAGGGAGGTCGTAACAAAAACGCTCCAATTAGTACAAAGTGGCGATTTCGATCCGGCGGAAAAAGAGAATTGGATAAATCAATATATAAATGAAACAAAAAAACAAGAAAAAGCAATTCAAGACAGGTGGCAAAACGGAGAACAGGTATTCCCGTATATTCCATTAAAAGCGAAGGACATTGCCGAACTCCCTGCTAATCTTGCATACTCATTAGTAAACTTAGGATCGTCTATAATTGCCGGAATGGCAGGGACGACAGCATCGTATGGTAATCCAATTGTAGGGAAAGTAATAATGGGTGCTACTTCTCTAATTACGGCAAAAAGATTATCTAAAAACGATTATAAGAGAATGGTATATGATACTTTAAAAGAAACTGTTGGAGAAGACAAAGTAAATGAGTTGTGGGAAAAGGCTGAAAAACAAGTTGACGAACTTGGAGATAAATACGGAATCTGGGAGGCAGTACCGGAAACCGTAGGGAATCTTTTGATGTTAGATTTATATTCTGCAATGTTTGGCAAAAAAACCGGACTAAAGATTCTTGTAAAATTATTAGATGTTTATGGTGGTGAGGTATTAACCGAAACAATTACTCAAATGGGGCAACACAACGTTGAAGTAAAATCCGGTATTGGAGATGGACATATCCGCAAGTTTGACGATATACTCGACATAACTCAGTCATTTAAAGAGGTTTTCCCTCAAACCGTGCTATTGACAACCGTTATGGCCGGTGGTGGGGCTGTCGCTTCAAAAGTCTATGGCAAGATTACAGAACCAATACGGGAAAAGAAAGCCGCTAAAGAATTTATCCAGCCTAAACTAGAAGAATTTCACGAAAAAGCCGGGACGTTAAGGCCTGAAAACAAAATAGCCTTCAATGATTTTGTTGCCGAAAAGAATATTGACTGGGGCAAGATTCGCAAAAACAAAAAACAAACCGAAAAACTGTATAATGACCTATTGGACGAATACGAAACCATCCCGGAGGTCACCCCGGAAGCACAAGCAACACTCCCGGAAGGGGCGATGTCATTCAATGAGTTTATTGATCAATCCAATATTACCGACGAATCATTAGACACACACACAGAAGAAGAACTTAACGAACTGCTTGTCAATGAATACGCCCGCTATCTTGACCAATACGCCGCACAACAGCCCGAAATAGAAGCGCCAGTGAAAGAACGGGGAGTAATTGGTACTGGGACATTAATCGGGCAGAAAGTGCCGTTAGAAGCCGCTAAACAGCCCATTATCATACCCGGTGAGGAAAATCTGACCGATCTGCAAAAACTATATCGGCTAAGTGCTGACCTATATAAACAGTATAAAGACACTCCAAGTGCGGAATTGGAAGAAAAATTAGACTTAGTTAGTGACCAGATACGAGAACTGGCGCCGGCGAAAGAGGTAAAAGATGATACGAAAATTGAAGCGGAACAAGTACCAGGTCGTGAGCCACAAAGGGAAGCCATTGAGCAAGCCGGTAAGTTACCAGGCAGCATTAGAGCGGCTGAGGCAAGTCGAATATTGGAAGGCGAAAAACAAATAGCGCCACTCGAAGTTACAAAAGAGCAGTACGATAAGGCGATAGAATTATTCGGATTGCCTTATAAAATGCTTAATAATGAAAACAGGGCGCAGGTAGACAAAGAATTAGAATCCGGCGAGCCGGGCGTTCAACCCCAAAAAGCCAAAATTGTTAGTGGGGAAGTTGTATCGCCCGAGCCAGCCGTGAAGCGTAAACTTAAAAAACCTATAGGCGAGCAACCTATAGCAGACGTTGGGGTAGGTGCTAAGCCTACTCCCGGCGTTTCCAAGCAACCATGGGAAATGACGAAAAAGGAATCTATAAGTAAAGTAGATGAAAATTACATAAATAAAAAAATAGAATATTATAGAAATCAAAGAAAAACAGATGATATTTATATTCGTGGTACTAACAAACCAGACTTAAAAGAAATATCTAAAGATATATTTTCCTCTCTCCCGATAAAAGACATTATTATTAATAGAAAAATAGCAGAAAGTTATGGCGAATTATCTAAAGATGATATTAAAGTAAGTAATGATGATTTAATTAATGAAATATCAGATAATTATGATATACCAAAAGAGAATATAAGTGTAAATAAAAAAGGTGAAATAATAGCGGAATTAGAAGGGCTTCAAGCATCAAAAGAATTTGGTTGGGAAAATACATTATCCGATTATATTGTTATATTTGAAGCTGAGGATTTAGGATATAATCCGCAAGAAACTGCTCATTTAGTTAAGCCAATAAAAATATTAGAAACTATACCAAGAAATCACAAAAATATTATTCAACAAGCCCTCTCCGAAGGCAAAATACCCTATAAAGGTTGGCAGAACGATTATCCCGAATTGGCGAGAACGCTTGCAGCGGAAAAGCCTAAGCGCAAACTCAAAAAGCCCGTAAAGACTGAACTTATGGCAGGGCGGACACTTCCCGAAGCCAAGCCCGACATGCTGGATATGTTTGAAAAATTTAACGAAGGCCGGTCGGTTCAGGGTGGATATGTTAAACACATTTGGACAGGTGAAGCCGACACAGACTATGAGGGCATAAAGCGTAGAGAACTCGATCCCAGTGATTTCTTTCAGCACGACATGGCAAATTATCGCAAAAAAGAAGTACGTGACACCATAAACAATATCCGTAACGGCAAAGGATTAACTGAAATTCAGGCTCAAATATGGAAAGATATGCTTGCCCGTAACGATGATATGATAAGTGAAGGCAAGGGGCGTTACGTTGAGGAAATAGATAAATTAGAATCTATTGACGAGGCGGATAAATTCTATATTGACAACAAAGATATTTGGGC
>JBDRQO010000062.1:0-58600 GCA_043826275.1 Pseudomonadota bacterium | reverse complement strand
GCCCGGCCTCTTCACTTTTCAATAATTGATTCTAACCACAGTGGCAGAGATGATTTGCCTGTTGTTTGCCCCAGCAGGAGATGCGAAAAAGCATATTCCAGATACTTTTTCCCGAATAAAAGTGATCTTTTTGTCTATAATGCCATAGTTTACAAGGGGTGAACACTATAACGTGAAACGCACTGTTTACATTTCCTAACAAATTGATTTTTTCCATGGTGTTCAATACTGGCTATTGTCCGGGCCTTTCAGAATTTAAAAATACCCCAGACTTTCCCTGTAATTTATCTCCCCCAATACCGGAATTAAAACATCCAGACTATTCCCTGTAATCTGGATATTTATTCAAAAACAAACCCCTGTTAATTCTTCTGAAATATGAAAGAGCTGTTCTGCCACAATTGGATCTTTGGATTTTAAATTGGATTCAACCTTTTTGGGGTAGCCTTTGATTTCCATAAAGCCGGAAGGGCCGAAAAAGTCTGTGCCTTTAACATTTTTTGCTGTGGCAGCATACAGGGTTGGAAGTGCTCCCATGGGAATGGTCTGGGCAAATATGGGGTTGAGCAGGTTAAAAAAATTGGTATGGCGTTGCAGTTTTGTTGCTGTCCATCCCGGGTGGGCGGCTGTAACAATGACGTGAGAATTTTGCTGGTCAAGTTTTTTCTGGAGGGCAAAGGTAAAATAGAGGTTGGCAAGTTTACTATCGCCATAGGCATCCCATTTTTTGTATTTTCTGTTTTCCCAGTGCAAATCATCAAAGTTGATATTACCGATTTTGTGCGCCATGCTGCTGACATTAACAATGCGACTTTCGGGCGTGTCTTTTAATAGACTGATTAAATGGCCGGTTAAGGCAAAATGGCCCAGGTGGTTGGTTCCCATCTGTAATTCAAAGCCATCCATGGTTTTCTGATAGGGTGGTATCATAACACCTGCATTGTTGATTAAAAGATCAAGACGAGAGTGGGTCTGTTTAAAATTTTGGGCAAAGGATTTAATTGATGCCAGACTGGCAAGGTCAAGGGCCATTGTTTTGATTGTTGCATTGGGGAAATTTGTTTTTATCTGGGATAACGCCTGTTCTCCTTTTTTTTGGCTTCTTACAGCAATGATAACATTTGCGTTTTTTTCTGCCAGGACTGTGGCAGTTTCAAGTCCAAGTCCGCTGGCTGCACCGGTAACAATGACTATCCGGTCGGTTTGATCACTGATATTGTGGCTGTTCCATATTGGTTGTGCCATATATTTGTTCTCCTATTTTTGCCGGGTAAGAATTTGTCGGTGTTGATTTAGCTTAACACATTGTTCGTTTTTTGGGGACCAGCGTAGACCACCGTACTGGGATATCCTTTCTGAATACATTATTTTTCCACTATAGAGCACCAAGCAAAAATCAAGCATTATTTTTAATTTATTTTTAGGCAATACTCCACACTCCTGATTCTTATCAGTTTTTTTAAAATGTGTGAGACTGATTTAATTTTTAAAATCATAGGTTTTTAAAATCTCGCGTTACCGGTGGAAACACCATGCCCCTTATGCCCAATTTTGACATACTGGTATACAAGATCTCTTAAAATAAACTTAAGGATCAAAGCACCTTAGAGCCATAATTTTTATATTGGAGCGGACACGGTAAGACATTCTATACGAAGCCGTCATTACATCCTTTATATTCGGAGTACTGCGACAATTGAATTTTAGCCATCCTGTCCGCAAAATTTATAAAACCTTAAACTGAAAAAATAAATACAGCCTGTGTTTATTTAATAATTTAAGTTCTATTTCATAAAGCTCCTGTATCATGTTGCGCCACTGGCCTAAGGGCATATCTTTATCGAATGCGATATCCAATGCATTCACATTTCTCCATTTTTCGCGTAGCTTTGGCCAGGTCATTAAATAATATTGGCCACGTCCTTTCATGCTACTCTTTTTACCTCTCAAACTTTTTGGTAGATAAGTTTGAGAAGTTCGCATCAGGCCCATTGCCATACGCAGATATTTTCTGCCCATACCAAAATCTGCATGTTGCCCTTGTGTATCACGTCTCTTGTAATCCAACATCAAATCTTCTGGTCCGTGTAAACCTATGTGGGAAGCTGACTGGACAACGTAGTCCTTCAGGATACGATTGCAACGCTTTCCAACTTTTTTAGTTTGGGGTTTTCCTTGGATTCCACCGGTTTGTTTAACTCTTGGAATAATACCAGAATATGAAACCAAATTACTTAAAGATTTCTGTTTATTGGGATTGCCAATTTCAGCACATACACCGGCGGCTAAAATGATTCCAATACCTCGGATGCTGGATAGAAAAGCTCCCTGGGTTTGGGCTAAACTTTCAGCGACTTCCTTCTCCAGTTGCTCAGTGCTTTCTTGCAGGCAATTAAAAAGTTTAGCTTGTTGTTTTAATGAAATTTGTAATGTTGCAAGATGATTTTCTGGTGGTTTGAGAACCTGGGCAGCATACTGCTGAAGTTTTTTAGCGCAATTATCTGGTTGATGAATTGCACAGCGAGTAAGGAGTTTGGTTAATGTCGAACGTTTACGCCTAATGATTTGATGCACACTAAATCGATCTTCCATCAATAGTAATGAGCATTTTGAAAATGGTAAAATCCCGCTATTCTTTTCGTTTAAAAAACCAGGGAAAATTTGATCAACAAATGTGTGAATTCTATTTTTCACTCCGGTTGTCATGTTGACCATTTTTCGTCTTTGCCGCACAAGTGTCCGCAAATTTAAATAATCTCCAGATTGAGCTGGAGAGCAGTTAGCTCTGCAACTGAGAATCATTTTACAAATCCCCAATAAGTCTAAACGATCAGTGCTTGCCTGCACATTTTCACGTTGAGTCTTTGCGTCATGGGCATTTACCCCTGCCACCAGCCAATTTTCTGAACGTAAAGTAGATATAAAATTATCAGTATAAGACCCGCAATCTTCACCTCCAAAAACAATATGCTGAAGGCTAATTCCATGATGATGGCAAGATTTTTTAACTTGATCAACCAAATAGTCCTTGCCTTCCGGTGAATTTTTTACCGAAAATGGTTTTCGAATAATCCTCCCATTTCCATCACAAAGCATGGCCAGATGATCTTTTTTCGCATAGTCAAGGGGAGCTTCACCCTTTTTAATAAAAAATAATTCAGTTTTCAGCTTAGATTATTTTGAAAAAGCGAAACTGTTTACCCCAGAATAATTGAGTCATGAATGTGCGTGAGTGAGCTTGAAAAACTCTCACACATTCACAACATCAATTATTCTGAAAGGTACCAGTTGATTTGTTGAATTAAGCAGGCATGACCCATGTGTGATTGATGTCTTCATGTCTGCGGTTGATTTTATGGAGGGTGGAGAATCTTCACCTTGGTGGTCATTTACCGGGAAAAGAAAATCCATATTGCTTCGAATCAAAGGCAAGGATTGAAAAGACAGATCAAGTCCAATAAATTTTACTTTTCAATAGTACTGTTTTTGGGGAGGGTTACATGACAAATTTGCATTTGTATCACAGTGACCATCAAGCGCAAATTTGATATACTTCCTTTCCGCCTGCAAAAAATCCTTGTAGGCATAGTAATTTATATTTTCTTCGGTCTCGAATTTTTCTTTGTTACGAGATTTCAGACGCCGGGATTGTAATGGATATCAAAAATATACAGTACCAAATATTTACCGAGAAACTGTTTTAAACGATAAAAAATTTTGTGAGTCTTTTGTCTGATAAAAAAAAATATTTCGGGACATGCTGCCAGATTCGTTCCACATATAAAAATCCAATTTGACGGGACGGATATAAAAGCCTATAATTTTTGAGTATCTAAAATAAAATACGGATAAGGATAATGATCATTAAAGAACACATCATAGCCCTTTTGAAAAAGTATAAAAAGGAACAATCCAAACAATTTGGTGTTATTAAAATGGGGGTTTTTGGATCGGTTGCCAGGGGATCCGCTAATGATGGCAGCGATATCGATATCGTTGTTGAATTAAGCAAACGAAATCTGTTAAACAGAATCGGTTTGAAAATGAGCTTGGAAAATTTCCTTGGAGCCCCTGTTGATATTGTTGCCTATCGGGAGGATTTGAGTCCTCTTTTGAAAGAGCGAATAACAAGGGATGTTATTTATGTATGACTCTGAAATCATATCTGATTTATTAAAAAAATAAAAGAAAGTCTAAATAAAATTCAACGGAGAGTCCAATCCATAGATACGGCTTCAGATTTAACAAATTCTCCCAAAGGAATAGAACGGCTTGATTTGCTGTGCATGCCATTGATTGTGATCGCCGAGCTTGTCAAAAAAATAGACAAAATAACTGATCAAACCCTTTTAAAAAAATATCCTGCCATTCCTTGGAACGAGATAAAAGGGATGAGGAATATCGTTGTCCACGATTATTTCAACATTGATGCTGAAGAAATTTTCAACACCTGTAAAGAAGACATACCAAAACTTGCTGAAGTCATCGATCTTATTATTTTAGATCTCAAAGCGGATCAAAATTTATAACGACAAGTAAATTTTAATGAAATCTATAGGCGTTGCCGTTTTATTGCTGTCCATCCCGGGTGGGTGGCTGTTACAATGACGTGAGAATTCTGCTGGTTGCACCGGTAACAATGATTACCCGATTTGCTTTTATCCGTTATTCTCGATCTTGCAGATCTGTTGGGCACAATTTTTTATAATGTCGGTCAATTGGGTAGGGGACAGTTCGGTATATGCCTCATAGGGGATGGGATTTTTATCCCCCAGTAACGCCATTAACTGGTTTTCAAACATGAATGCGGCATCCATCAGTTCTGAATGGCTAAAGTCTTTTATTTCCTTTGTATTATTGTCTGAAATTACCTGTGCGGCTGTCATTTCGTGCAGTTTATCAATTTTATCCGGGGGGTTAAATGCCTCGGTTATGCCCGGAGGAGTGAATCCTTTGTCCAATAAATTTTTTAAAGATAAAAACAGGGGTGTTGGGAATTCATTCCAGTAAAACCAATCCCACTTTTCACACTTATCCGGTTCTTTTATTCGGGGGGACCCTTTTTTGTGGTCACAGACAACAAACAAGGTCACATAGTGTTTGTTGCTTTGAAGGAAAAGGTCATTGGTGATCGTCTCAAACCGGGGATTTTTAACAGACAGGCCTGTTTCTTCAAAAACTTCCCTTTCAGCGCAATCTTCAATGGATTCATTGAACTCAAGGTGCCCGCCGGGAAAAGCCCATGATCCTGAACCGTGTGCACCTTTGCGCTTTCCCAACAATACTTTTCCATTTTTAATGACAATGACTGCCACACCGACTGCCGGTCTTTGTTCCATCTATATCTCCATTATCGCGCTATTGAAAATAGTATGCGCGTTTCATTAATTTTACCTGTTGTTTACTCTTTTTATAAGTATTATTCATACAATGACAATAATTTATAGATGAATGATCTCCATTTGCGTATCCACAATCTGTGCAAGGCCAAGCTCATCAGCCATATCGAATACCTTATCCAGTTTTGAATTCACTACCCGTGAGTCGTTACCCACGATTGAAAAGCCGATTTGTGCCCACGAATGGCTGTCATTATAATCGGTTTCTGCAATGGAGATATTGAACTTGTTTCTAATCCGGCTGATAATGGATTTTACAATGCTTCGTTTCCCTTTTAAGGAACTGACATCATACAGTCTAAATTTGATTTTGCCTGTTCCGACTACCATGGCTGTTTCCTTGATATTGGGTTAAAAATTCAGGGCCGGTATATCTGTTTATCTCTTAAGTTGAATTGTTTCTCAGCTTCTGTCTTTGTGATATAGGCTTTTGGGGCTTTGCCGGTCCAGCGTTTGAATGCATGGTTGAATGCGCTTTGATCCGAGTATCCAAGTAAAAATGCGATGTCGCAGATTGCAAGCTGTTTGGTTGCAAGGCTTTCTAAGGCGATTTGTTTTCGGACAGACTCAAGAAGAATTCTAAAACTGGTTTGTTCTGATTTAAGTTTTTCCTGGAGACTTCTTGTGCCGACAGCCAGCATATTTGCCACATGGGAAATGTCAGTCTTTACTGCGGTTTCTTCACCAGAGAGCAGGGTTTTGCTGAGAACATTAAATACCTTGTTAGACCATATTCTGTTTTCGTCAATTGTGTTGGAGATCTTAATTGCATCACCAATGGTAGAGCAATTGATCATTAAAGTGAAAAGCAGGCTGCCACCAGGGTATTGGTGTGTCATCTGCCGGCCAAAATTTAACCCAGGTGTCGGGTCATTGCTTAAAGTTATAATTTTTTGCCATAACGCATCAAACAGATGGGCAGGTATCCTGGCATCTTCATTTTGTAATTGTTTAATATCGAAATCCAGTGATCGGGCAGCAGCATTGAAGTCTGCACCAGCATTGTGAGCATAGGATTTCAGTATTCTTACCATTCCAACAGAAACAGTATTGGTTCTTTTGTTTGCCATCTCTTTAAGATCTCCAGGAACAATATTAACATTAGGGTAATTTTGCGTAAAAGATCAATTAATTTGTGCCAATGGACAAGATTTGTTTTTGAAAAGGTTTTATCCTTTATTCAAATAAAGGAGAAAATCATGACAAATGAAAAACAATTAAGCGTATTAAAGTCAGTTTGCTGGATCGGGGCGATTGCAGATGGATTCTGGACGATTGCATTATTGTGGCCAGCGCTATTTGTATGGGTAACGGGCAACGCAGACTTGAATCCGGATCTTTCAACCCGGCTGATCATGGGAATAGCAGCATCGTTGATGGCTGGGTGGACCTGTCTTCTGGTCTGGGCGGCAAATAATCCAGTTGAACGCAAGGCAGTACTTTTATTTACTGCAATCCCTGTAGTCGCAGGTTTAATTGGTGTCACCATTATTGGAATGATGAATGGAAGCAGTGCCACTGTCTGGATTCTTATTAAGTGCAGTCTATTGGGTTTTGCCATGCTTTATGGTTATCACACAGCCAATGTTATTGCCAGAGGAGGGGAAGGATGAAAAACTTTGTCAGCCAAGATTAATAGACCCTGATATACTTCGGATCTGGCCGGATCTTGCAGTTGTAAAATATGAAAATGACTGTCACAAATACCATTTATACTCGCGCAATGAACCGATTTCAATTTGATATTTTTTTTGCCTTTTATCATTTTTTTCTGTATCCTAAAATTAATTTTCAAGTTGAACAGTTCAAAAGCATGCGCCCCAATTGATAGAACGGACAATTTTTTAGTCGTATTATTACTTGATCAGATATTAAATTAGGAGGTAATATGCATATCCACACATCTGAGCAGGATAGCTTAGATCTGGGTTTTGGTAACTATTCCTGCAATTGGGGGTTGCATATCTACGGTCTCTACGAAACCGAAGAAGAAAGAGACGAAATTATTTTTGGTTTTTTACGACAAGGAGATATCGCTGGTGATCTCCAGCTTTACGTTCCTGCAGAAAGAACCATAGAAGATTTCATAAAACAGTATGCGACTCTTTGTGATGGTTGTGAACAGCACGTCCATGATGAAAATTGTTTTCAACTTTTCTCGATAAAAGACCTGTACTACCCGGATGGCGTATTTTCTCCCATTAGTATGGATGAAGGATTGGATAGCTTTTTTCAAGAGAGCCAAAAATCAGGCCCAAGAAATATCAGGGCAACCGCTGAAATGGTCTGGGCTTTGGAAGCGGTACCAGGAATAGAGCATCTCATGGCATATGAATCCAGATTGAATTACTTTATTGAAAATAAACCCTGGATCAGTATCTGTTTATACAGCCTGACCAAGTTTGACGGCGCAACCATTATGCAGGTTCTTAGAACACATCCCTATACGATAAGCAAGGGAGTGATCACTGAAAATCCATTCTACCAGAAACCGGATATTTGGCTCAAAGAAAATGCTCCCCAGTTTTTAAAATAGGATACTTTAAATGCATAGCCTTCACTTGGAGCACGATCTTTTTCTTTTACTGCTCAACCTTTCACAGGTTAGAGGTGAAGAACGAATTAAGACGCTATTTATTGATTCCATGAATTCTCTCGGTGAACACCTCCAATTGCGTTTTGTTGCAAAAAAAGATGAAGCAATCGGTGAAGCTATTGAAATTGCAACGTTGCAGAATCATTTTGGCTTCATTGATATGCAATCTAATCCTGATCAAATAGACGAATCTACAAAAGCATTGGTTTTGATACGAAAAAAAATTTAAAAGATGAGGGGATGCTATCCGCCATCTCCAAAGCACTGGCTGGGCATAAAAGCCAGCATGAAGGCGAATATTTGTCCGTAACCGGGGGCGTTCGAACTCCGGTTCGTGCTCTATTTGCGCCAATCATATCGGATAATGGTAAAATAGCGGGTGCAATAGGTATATTTGAGGATATTTCCGAACAATTATCCACAGAAAAAGAAAAGCTGAAACTGATGGCTCGTCTCCAGCAATCTCAAAAAATGGAAGCTATTGGAACCCTTTCTGGAGGCATTGCCCATGATTTTAATAATATTTTATCTCCCATTATCGGGTATGTTGAGATGCTTCAAGACGATCTCCTTCAAAACAGCCCGGAACAAAAAAAGATTATTGAGATTCTCCATGCAGCGTTAAGGGCAAAAGATCTTGTTAAACAGATTCTGGCATTCAGTCGACAAAGTGATCAGGAACTTAAACCGGTCAGGATTCAATTCATAATTAAAGAAGCGCTCAAGCTGCTTAAATCTTCAATCCCAACAACAATCAACTTTCAGATAGATATTGATCCCGATTGCGGCATGGTGGTTGCCGATCCCAGCCAGATCCACCAGATTATTATGAATCTTGCCACAAATGCCTATCACGCTGTGCAGGAATCAGCCGGTCAAATAAAAATATCTCTCAAACAGACTGAAATTGACTCCACCCCTTTAGGATTTTTAGAATTGCTCCCTGGCAAGTATGCGTTACTGAAAGTAACCGATACAGGAAAAGGTATTAAAAAAGAAATAATGGATAAAATCTTTGAACCATATTTTACTACAAAGGAAACCGGCAAAGGAACCGGCTTGGGACTTTCAGTTGTTCAGGGGATCGTTAAAAACTGTCACGGTGACATCCATGTTTATAGTGAACCGGGTAAGGGCACTGAATTTCATGTTTACCTGCCAATTATCAAAATAGCTACAGAAATTGATAATGCTGATCCGTTTGAGCCGATTCAAAGAGGATCAGAAAGGATTCTTCTTGTGGATGATGAAGAGATGATCGTTAAAATGGAAAAACAGGTGCTTGAGCGACTGGGTTATCATGTGACAACCAGAACTGGAAGCACCGAAGCATTTGAAGCATTCAAAGCAAATCCAAGTAAATTTGATTTGATTATTTCAGATATGACCATGCCCGGCATGACAGGCGTTCAGCTTTGCAATGAAATTAAAAAGATAAGGCCTGGCATCCCGGTAATTATCTGTAGCGGTTTCAGCGATCAGATAAATGAAGAAACCAGCAAAAAACTGGGCATTCAAGGTTATGTAATGAAACCTGTAATTATTAGAGAAATTGCCAAAATTATTAGAGAGGTTTTGAATATTAAAATTTTATAAAAAATTTGGTAAATCAAAAACGACTATAGTGTTTATCTATATTGGGTTGTGGCCGCTCAGCATCAATCCCACACCGTTCGTGGCTGCTTTTTCAACTTGCCACGGCGTATGTGAGAGTAGAATAGTAGCCCCAGGCGGACGACCCGTGAGCGCTTGTGAGATGAGGTCACCTATATTATTCTGACCTTTTCTGCTTATAGTCGTGAGATCTTCCACTCCTGCCAGGAGAAGCCCTGGTCTTACTTGGGCCCATGTGTTGTTCAGTAATTTAAACCCTGCTGATTCAAACAGGATCATTTTGTTCCCACCGTAAAATTCATGGTTGCCGGGCACGGCCCAGAGACCATATGGAGGAGAGAGTTTTGTGAACGGTTCGATCAATTGCTCTTCAGAGTGCGATCATTGAGAGCACCAGCCCGACTATCAAAGCAACCCCTCGCAACCAGGGTGATACCCGAGGCATGAGAAAACCCCAAAAAGTAATGAGGTCTGTTACGAGGATAGAAAGAAACGTAAGAAATAAAATCGCCATCCAGTTCATTCCAAAAAATTCTAACACACCGGCAATGATACTTGTTTGGGAATGCCCTATGACCCGACCAAAGAAAAAAATGATCCACAGGATCAATCCTGTCCCGGCAAAGATTTTACTTGATATATGCTTTTTCACAAATGGTATAAATTTAAAAACCATTGTCAAAATATTTTTATGGAAAAATTAATCTGTCCAGTATCAAAGCGTAAAACACATCATTATCAGAAGAGAACAGCCAGCCAAGATGCACTGAACAGGTACGGCAAACCCCCATTCTCCATGAAAACCCTGGAAACCATGAAAATTCGTAAGATGCTGCTGAGGCAGGTATGCAACCCCGGGCGTCACCATAACACCCGATTTCAAAAACCAGGCCATGGGGATTAGCAAACGTATGCTCATGGGCATTGCTGACAATAATCTGTTTGGACATATCCGTAACCGGATGGCTGCAAACCGCACATAAGACCTCTTTGCCTGGCTGGGCTTCAGTCTTGGTTTCAACATTTGTTGCGGTTTTGTGTGCTATTTTACATATGGTTTCCATATTTTATCCAAACACAGCTATGGGATTAGACAATTTTTACGGTTCCAAAGAAGACCAACAACAATCTAAATATTTAGTCTATTATAGTCCATTTTTTTTTCAATATGGCAAGCTGCAGATTTTCAAGTTAAAATTAATCTCATTCTGGAAAACAATAAAAACATGCTTATGATTATGCAATAGGGAAAACAGTCTCATGATGATCTGAATACGGTAAAGGATAATACGCAATGAAATTGATCTGTCTGATTATAGTTGCTTTTTTGTTTTTAGGCTTCCATCCGGCAATTGCAAGTGAAACAGGCCAGTTCCAATCCTGGATTGAGAAGATGAAAAAAGAACCCCGGGGCCCCTTTGCCCGCATCCGGTGGTTTTGCAATGACGGGACTGTTCAGGCACCAACTGCATATGGTTGCAGGGAACACGGCGGCGGGGTTCAGCATGGGGAATGGACCGATCAGATCTCCATCATGCGGGACCAGGGGCATTATATTGCCAACGTATTTGCTGATGTAGTTCCGGATGTTTTTATAAAAAATCCACTGCATTCTGATATCCTGAAACAGATGATTCTGGAGCAATTCCTAATGAAAGCCGATGATGGCTGGATATTCAGGCGAGCCCGGTATTACCGGGGTGCATTGCAGTCCGAAGACGAGGCCAGGGGAGGTGAGAGGCTTTTAAAGGGACTTTTAAACGCCCGCCACACATCACAGGAGCAGTTTCTGTTGTTGCGGGAAGCGGTCCGGCTGTTGCCCCACTATCAAAAAAATGCCCCCACAAGCGAGATGCGGCAGGTTTCTTTGGCCCTTGCGGCGGCAGACAAAAATTTTGAATCCCTTCGTATTAAAATTCATGTCAGACCCGAATCAGGAGATGCTGACCGTGTGAGAGCATATGCCAGAAAAAGGAGCCAAACCGAACTTGGGAATTCCTATGAACATCTGGCAAAGATTATAGATGCCGTATTCCGACCAGAAGATATGGCCTTGCGACTCCTTGAATTATCCAGGCAGATCAGGAACCAGGAATTGATCGGACAACTCAAACAGGGAGCAGATCGACTGGCAAAGACAACAGACCCCTTCATCCGGTTTGAAATTGCAGGTGACCTGATTGTTTTACTTCGCAGACATCTATCCCGGGCTGGCGATCCAGCAGCAATGCTGGCGGTTCTGGATGTCGGTATCCTTTTGGAAGATGAAGCGTTCCGCCTGGGAACAGATCTACTGGAAAGGCTGCCAAAAGCTTCTTTGGGTCAATCACTTGACTGGCTGAGTCAGAGTACGGATATCCTTTATGGAACCGGTTTGATTTCCGGACGTCAGCACAATGCTTTGAAAAAGCGGTTTGAAAGACAATTAAAAACCAGGCAGGATCTCCATCAATTCCGCGATGACCTTTCCTATGCCGCCCGGGCATCTGACTGGGCAGAGCAGAACCTTGAATTTCATTTTTCCCGGACCATAGACCATTTTCAAAGAATTGAACCTATTTCCCGTCGATATGTGCATGACCGGCTTCACACAAGCCTCTTACTCGTTTATTCCAGTGTGCTCGAAAGGTTGATGACGGACAACAGCCGCCAATTGGGAATTGCTAACGATATATGGGGCCGCAGTCTATCCTTTGGGATTAATGGTCTGAATCCCGGGCTGGCCCGGGGAGTGCTCAAAGAACCCAAACCAGGAGATGATCTGCAAAAATTTTCTCTGGACAGCATCCTGCTGCTGCCAGCCACCACGTCTGATTTGCCGCCTGTAGCCGGTATTATCACGGCCGGCAAGGGAAATATCCTATCCCATGTACAATTGCTGGCCCGAAACCTGGGTATTCCCAATGTGGCTGTGGACAATAATCTGTTACCGGAAATAAAATCCCGGGAAAACAGGCAGGTGGTATTGGCTGTTAGCCCAAAGGGCATTGTTCAGATGACAGATGACCATCCGGGATGGGATGACATTTTTGCCCGTAAGGTTTCCGGCAAACGGTCTATTTTAAAGGCAGATGTTGGGAAATTGGATCTTACCCAGGCCGGATTTATTACCCTTCGGGAGATCCGGGCAAAAGATTCAGGCCGGATTGCAGGACCCAAGGCAGCTAATCTGGGAGAATTGAAACACCACTTCCCAGATTTGGTTACTGAAGGGGTAGTGATCCCCTTCGGCCTTTTCAGAAAAATGTTGGACCAGCCGATTGAACCTTCCGGTTCCTCGATGTTTGACTGGATGAAAGATCAGTACATGGTGATCCATGCCCTGAGAGAAAACCCTTCTGAGCAGAAGTTCGTAATTGATGCGACCCTGTCGCGCATACGGACCTGGATACTTAAAATCGATCCTGGGGAGAAGTTTCGCCAGGACCTTCGAGATGCCCTTGAAAAGACCCTGGGGCCGGACGGCAGCTACGGGGTTTTTGTCCGCAGTGACACCAATGTGGAAGACCTGCCCGGGTTTACCGGAGCCGGTCTGAACCTGACCGTACCCCATGTGAAGGGGTTCGATAATATACTTGCGGCCATCCGTCGGGTCTGGGCATCTCCGTTTACCCAGCGGTCCTTTGGATGGCGCCATGCCTTTCTGGAAAATCCGGAACATGTCTATGCCTCTGTCCTGTTGATGAAAACCGTGCCGGTTGAAAAATCCGGCGTTATGGTGACAAAGGATATTGACACCGGTCAGTCCGGGTGGCTCACCCTTGCCATCAATGAAGGGGTCGGAGGAGCAGTTTCCGGCCAGACTGCCGAGGAACTTAAGATTGATACCCGGACCGGGGAAGTAACCCTTCTGTCCCAGGCCACGGAACCGCTGAAAATGGTGGTGCTGGAGCAGGGCGGTATGGTCAAGGCAGATGCCAGTGGCAGGGATGCGTTATTGGGTTCCGGCGAGATAGCGCGCCTGGTCGAATTTGCAAAACAATTGCCGGATCGGTTTCCCAAACTTAGAGATGATCAGGGCCGGCCGGTTCCGGCTGATGTTGAGTTCGGGTTTTACAAAGACAAACTGGTGCTGTTCCAGATCCGGCCGTTTCTGGACGATTTTCATACACAGCATGACCTGTTCCTTTCAAAGCTGGACAGGCAATTTGAGGGCAAAAAGGAAATGATGGTGGATTTAGACAGGATTCCCGAACAGGAGAGTCCATGAAATCGGTGTATTTGATTCTTATATCGGCCCTGATGCTGGTATGGGTGGAAACATTATGGTCCTACCCCATGGACGGGTATGGGCATACCGGAATTTCACGCCTGGAAGGCCTGCTTCAGGTAAGTCAGGGTAAGATTTCAGGACCCAAACGAGTCGCAGGTGCCAAGCTTGCCATTAACCAAGTGGATCTACGTCTGACACAACTCAAAAGCTTTACCATGCCGGCGCCTGACCCTGACCTTGTCGCCCGGATACAGGCTTTGCTGGGAGAAGATGCTGACAACTACGGGATTGCCGTGCTGGACATGACCGATACAAAAGCCCCGAGGTATGCAGCCATAAAGGGTTCCTATAAAGCCAATCCGGGCAGTGTGGGAAAGCTTGTTGTTGCTCTGGGTATTTTTCAGACCCTGGCTGATATCTATCCCGATGACACGGAAAAGCGGCTCAATATATTACGGTCCACAATGATCCGGGCTGATGCCTTTATCCAGGCCGATCACCACAAGGTTCCGTTCTGGAGCCCGGGACAAAGCCACATTCAGTATAGGCCCATTCTTCAGGGGGACGAGGCAAGCCTTTTTACCTATCTGGACTGGATGATGTCGGCCAGTTCCAATGCAGCCGCTGCTATGGTTCAAAAGCAGTTGGTGCTCATGGTCCGGTTCGGCAGGGACTATCCTGTGACAGAAGCGGCTGCCGAAGCTTTCTTTAAAGAAACCCCGAAAAAAGAGCTGGGGGAAGGGTTTGCCAAAGGCATACAGGAAACTGTTCTCCGCAATGGGCTGGATCTGGACGCGTTTCGCCAGGGTTCGTTTTTTACCTGGGGCGGCAAGAAAAAGGTGCCCGGCACTACCAGCTATGCCACACCTGAAGCGCTGGTGCAATTTTTATTGAAACTGGAACAGGGGCAATTGGTGGATTCTTTTTCCAGCCGGGAAATAAAACGACTTCTTTACATGACTGGAAAAAGGATCAGGTATGCATCCTCCCCTGCGCTTTATAGTTCAGCTGTCTATTTTAAGTCCGGTTCACTGTACAAGTGCAAGCCGGAATTAGGGTTCGAGTGCGAAAAATATATTGGGAATCTGTTGAACCAGCTGTGTTCCGTTGCCATTGTCGAGCATCCGGTATCTCAGCCAGTGCTTCATTACATGGTGGCGGTGATGTCCAATGTGCTATACAAAAATTCAGCTGTGGCCCACCAGACGTTTGCCACACGGCTGCATCGGCTCATGGAAAAGGATTATGCAGAACGGCTTGCGAATTCAGGGAAGGGGTTGCGTAAAGATAGGGAAGACACAGAGAAAAAATAAAATGACCTAAAGTGAAGCTGATTTGATCATTTGTCTAAAACACGAAAAAGGAGAAGATATTGCAAGAAGAAATAATAGCTGATGAGGAACTTGAATGTAATGGCAGATATATTGCCCTTCGGAAACTGGGTGTCCGGTCCTCATTTTTATTCATTGATTTTTTTCTGATTGTCACCGCCTATTACCAGTTGAAACCAGCCAGCCGTTCCCTGTTTCTTGAAGCCATGGGCGCCCGTCAAATCCCCTATGTATGGATTCTCACGGCAGTAGCCACGGTAATCTTTATCAGTTTTTATAACCGGATGGTCAGGCGGTACACACGGATTAACGTGGTCATGGGGACCTGCCTGATCATCGGAATTCTACTGGTACTGTATCGATTTGTGCTCAATTCCCCGGGCCCGGCATCCGCCATTGGGTTTTATGTATTTGTGGACATCATCGGTGTGGTGCTCATTGAACAATTCTGGAGCCTTGCCAATTCCATTTATACCACACGGGAAGGCAAGTCTTGGTACGGATTTGTGGGCACCGGCGGCCTTGTGGGCGGCGTTACAGGTGGCGGTATCGCCGCTTTCCTTATCAGCCGGACTTCCCTTGAAACCCCGGATCTGTTGCTCACAGCTTCGGCAACCATCATGGTGGTTTTCGTATTGACGTGGATTATGGGCCGCATGGGCATCTATTGTGAGTCTGCCAGTGTGAGTTTTTTAAAGTCAACAGACAGCAAACAACTGGGAAACCTGATGAAAAACCATTACCTGGTCCTGATAGGGGGCATATTATTACTGGCCCAGCTGGCATCTCCCTTGATCGAATACCAGTTTTTAAATACCATTGAAAAGGCCTTCCCGGAAACAGAAGCCAGAACAGCCTATTTGTCCTTATTTTTCAGTATTCTGAGCCTTGTGTCCATTGGCGTAAATCTGGGTATTACCCCGTTGATTCACCGCAGGTTTGGAACCATACACGGCCTTTTGGTGCAGCCCCTGATGATCAGTTTCTGTTCCCTATTTTTTATGATGATGCCTATTGATTTTCTCATCAGCGCCACCAAGATCAGTGATCGAGGCCTGTCCTATTCCATCAACCGGGCATCAAAGGAATTACTTTATGTGCCCATTGATCCGGTGCTTATTTACCAAGCCAAGGCATGGCTGGATATGCTCGGATACCGATTGTTCAAGGTGTTCGGCTCTTTTATCATCCTCCTGGTCACCCAGTGGCTGCCAGTGACTGTGGGAATTGTAAACTTAAGCTGGCTGACCATATTTCTCTGCGGAGTTTGGATTTTTATTGTCATGGCATTGCGCCGGGAATACCGGGACATGGTTAAAAATGAAATTTAGGAGATCGCATTATTCACGCCTGAATATCATGGAATATATAAATTAAGAGGATAAAATGAAAAAGAACGTTTTTGCAGCACTTTTAGTTTTTTTATATATATCGGTACTGACAGTTTCTGTGAATGCAAACACAATTTATCCGGAACTTAGGGAATGCCATAATCCAACACTTCAAAAAATGTTGAATAAGGCGATGAGATCCATCGGCCCTGTGTCTAAAAAGGCTGCGCATAATAGACAGATGGGGGCTGTTGTGGCAGATATTACCGACCTTAAGAACCCACAGGTTGCATGGTACAAGCCGGACGTTATGTATTATGCAGCCAGTCTGCCAAAAATAGCCATCGTGGTTGGTGTATTTGCACAGATCGATCAGGGTATCATCACTCTGGATTCAAACATTGAAAATCAGCTTATCAGCATGATCCGAAACTCATCCAATCGCCATGCAACAGAACTATTACGATTGGTTGGAATGAAACAACTTGCCCAGATACTTCAGGATGAGCGATATGGGAAACTCTATGACCCGGAATATGGCGGTGGATTATGGGTGGGAAAAGAATATGGTAAAGGTTCTGTCAGGATAGGAGATCCATTGCACGACATTTCCCACGGTGCAACAGCAATGCAGGCAGCTCGTTTTTATTATGGTGCCATTACCGGCTCTATTATTGATCTTAAACACAGGCCGTTGCTCGCCAAAATATTTGGCAAGCCTGCCATCAAGCATAAATTCGTTAAGGGGCTGGATGGCAGAAAGAATATTGAAATTTATCGAAAATCAGGCACCTGGCGTGATTATCATGCTGACAGCGGCGTTGTTGCTCATGATGATTTTACTTATATCGTTGTTTATATTGAGCATCACCCAGAAGCTGGAAGCAAGGCAGTACAAGGAATCAAGATTGTTGATGATGTCATGCAGGCATTTGCGCATCAGGAAAAAAAATAGGCGTTTAAAAGGGATATCCACCACAAATAAGGCCCGCTGTTTCTTGTTTTTTCCTTTTACCCGTAAAAGGCCAATTTTAGGACCATGCCCGGGTTCAAAAGATCCAATTACAAGGCGGGTAAGTTCACTGACTCTTAAACCAAGCGCCCACAGCAAGGACAGGATAAGGTAATTTCTGTTTTCCATCCATGTGGACCGGTCAACACTGTTTAACAATTTAAACACAATGTCTTTTGACACCGGCATCACGGTGCTGGGTCCGTTTTTCTTTAACTTTGGTAATGCCTGGGCCGGACTTGTTGTCACGATATCCAGCTTGACCAGCATGGCATAAAAGATTTTCAAAGCTGACCGATGATGTTCCATCCGGCTGTAGCTTAACCCTTTTTGTTTTAGATGAGCGTATCCACAAACTTCAGACAACTGTGTTTTGTATTCATCCAGCATGGCAATCATGGGGTCACCTCCATATAGGGATGGATTTGCATGTAAGTCGCATATTGATCCGGATTAAGGTGGGTGTATTTTCGGGTGCTGTTGCTTCTCATATGACCCAGGACATGTCTGGTGATTTCAGGATCAGACACCTTGTTCAAAAGGGTCGAAGCCGTATGACGGAGTAGGTGGGCGTGAAGGTGTTTATCAATATCAAGTGAATTTGCAGCCTTTTGAAAGACATCTTGTAAAGTCCGTGGGGAAAGTCGTTTGTTCTTTTTGGCTAAAAACAAAGGCCCTTGTTTGTTCTCAAGAAAGCCAAAATACTGATTCAAAATATAGCATAAGATTTTAGGCATGATCAGTTGCCTTTGCTTTCCACCTTTTTCGGTGATTTGCAATAACCCAGTTTCAATATCTACATCTTCAACGTTCAGGGAAATCACAGAAGACAGCAGCAGACCAAGGAGCCCCAACATCATAATCATGACAAGATTCCTGAGTCCGGAACTATCGGATGCCCTGCGGTAAAGGAAACTTAAAAGGCTGTTATACTCTTCAATGGTCAAAAAATGGGGGATGGTTTTTTCAATCCTGGGATAGGGAAAATCCGATGCAACATTGGTTTTTATCCATCCGTTCAGCTTTAAGAAATGAAAGAATTGTCTCAAACTCCAGATACGGGCTTTTTTAACATGGATGGAAGGGGCTCGATACTGGGTAACAAATTCTTTTAAATGCCTGTAAGAGATAGCCTGAACCGACTCAACAGGTACCTTATTAATAAAACGGTTAATCTCATTGAGCCTGACCTCTAATGATTGAATGGACCTTGTTGCAAAATTTGATACTTTACAATAATCTATAAAATGTTTTATCTTGATTTCCAGCATAGAGGATCTCCTTTCTTTTTGGGAGAAAAGTGAAAAATTTCTGTTTGGGAGGTTCTCTATGCTTCTACTATAATTTTTACACCTTACAAATCCATATTTTTTGCTAACCGCGGGGTTTGGGGGTTTGGCAGCCAAATAAAAGGATACGCTTATGGCAAAATGTTCAATCTGTAATTTTCGTAAGGGAAAACGAAAATGTGCGGCTGATAACATTTTTGTATGTAGCCTCTGCTGCGGGCAATCTCGCACGGCTGAAAAATGTGCAGGATGTTCATACTACAAAGATGTTTCATTGATCAGAAACTATCGAAAAGTACCTTTCTATAGTACACAGCGAATGTCCGATTCATCTAATCTTCAAGATATTGCAAATGTAATTGAATCAATCCTTTGCCAATTTGACACAGAGGATGAAAATGTATTTACAGACAAGCAAGCATTAAAGCTTTTAAAATTGGCTTTTGATAGATTCCATTTCGGAGATACCGAAATAAAGATTGAGGACTATGAGTTAAAGGCCAAGTTTGAAAAAATGTGCCAAATAATCCAAACTGATCTATCCGACACGTACCATGAAGAGGTTACAAAAGTTTTCGCATCAGTTTACAGGTCAATACAAAGAAGAACACAAGGAGGTAGGGAATATCTATCATTTATTCAACAATACGTTGGGATTAGAGTTGCTCCTGGTGTGAGGGCTCTTCCTAATACATTTAACGGTTGAGTGCCGAACAATCGGTTCAACCAGACCGCAAGGGCCTGGTCACTCGTGAATGCTCTGAATTTGTTTAACAAATCAGCTTCTAAAAAAGTTTTCGTTAACCCCTTTGCGGCTGGTTAACCGCACGTTCGACCATCCGATATGAACATGAAAGCTTCAATGAATGGATTGCAAAAACTAAGAGATTTCTTTGATAAATTGGCCAATATTTCAGAAGAAGAATGGGCTTATTTTTCAGGGAAGATTACGGGAAGGGATTTTCCCAAAAATTATTTGCTTTTTCGGGCTGGTGAACCAGTGAATGATTTCTTCTTTATAATCAATGGGATAGTGCGTTATTTTTACATTACTGAAGGAGGAAAAGAGTTTAACAAAGCTTTTGCCATGGAACATGATTTTGTTGGCTCCTTTAGCTCACTGGTTACTAATATTCCTTGCAGATATTCCGTTCAAGCTCTTGAAAAAACAGAGACATTGGTTGTCCCGGTTCGCTTGATTCAAAATTGCTATGACCGCCATCCAGCATGGGAACGAGTGGGAAGGCTGCATGCTGAACGTGTTGCGGTAAAAAAAGAAAAACGAGAGGGAGAATTCCTACTTGACTCGGCAGAGAAACGATATCGCCGTTTATTAGCAGAATTTCCAACGCTTATTGGCAGGATTCAACAATATCACATAGCCTCGTACCTTGGAATAACCGACGTTGCCCTTTCTCGTATCCGTGCCAAGATTGGATTAACATAGGTTAATGACAAATAAAGTATGACCTTCTATTATTTGTGGTCCGAAGCACTTACTGCCAAAATAAATAAAAGGAGGTCATCGTGAAGAAAGAAAATCATGTTATTGGAAGTGTGTTGCCGCCGCCACTATTTGTAATTGCATTATCTCTTATGGGGTTTGGTTTACAATGGTACTATCCACTTTCATTTCAAGATAGCCGCCGATCTTATTGGGTAATGGCCGGTGGAATTATCCTTATTGCTTTTTCGGGATTATTAGCTTTCTGGGCGAGAAGAATTATGCTGTCTCAGAAAACCCCTATAAGCTTCAGTAAGCCAACAGTTGTAATCATATGCAAAGGGCCTTTTGGCCTGACACGTAATCCGTTATACCTGTCTCTGGTGATGCTTTATGCAGGTATTGGAATATTAGCAGATTCGTTATGGTTCGTTCCACTGCTTATCGCGTTAATTGTTTTTCTGCGCCGAGTGATCTTTCGAGAAGAGAAATATTTGGAGCACCATTTTGGCAATGAATACTCAAACTACAAAAAAGCTGTGAGAAGGTGGCTTTAGGGGAATTAGGCATTGTCGAACCAGGCGAGTAAAAAGTTATATTGACGTTACAAGTATGAATTACCATTTATTGGAAATTCTTGATGCTTTAAAAGATTTTAAACAGATATCGGATCTGGACCTTGACTATTTAAAACAAAGCTTAAATCCGCTGACGGAATATAAATTGGGAATAATACCGGATATGCAGTCAACAGCAGAGGAATGGAATATAAAATAATGGAACTGCACCAAAATAAAGACCTTTTCAGGAATGCAGTTTTAGCGGCCTTCCAGCGCTTTGGTATTCCGGAAATCTATATTGAAAAAGATTATTGGGTCACTCTGGTGCTAAATAGAATATTCGTATTCATTCACGGTTTTTCGAGTCATCTGTTTTATTAAGCGGGAAATCTTCAGTCACAGGCGTCATGTTGGATATAGTACTTTATTTTTTGTGCCCGAACAAATTATAATTAAATTACAGGCATGGCATGGGAATTGAAAATTTTGCATTATATGCGTTTTTGATGTATTCTTTGTTATATTTTTTAAGCTGATAAACAGGATGGTATAAATATGGAAGGCTATCTTACTAAAACTTACACGGATCTTTTAGTTGAAAAGGAATCATCATTATTGTGGATCACTCTCAACCGTCCTGAATATTCCAATGCGTTTTCTGATGAAATGATTGCTGATCTGGCCTGCATGTGCGATATTCGAATGGGGTGCAGACATTCGCGGTTTGGAGAAACCTTTGCCAAGCTTGCCCTGGTGCCTGGCGATGGCGGCACTTTTTTTCTCCAGAGAGTGATCGGATATGCCAAAGCCATGGAACTGTCTCTTACCGGAAGGATTATTACAGCAGATGAAGCTCTTTCTGTGGGTCTTTTGAATACTATTGTTGAAGAGGACGTGTTGAAATCAGAAACTCAAAAGCTTGCACAATCCATTGCAGACAACAGTCCTGTTGCAGTGTCCATGATCAAAAAAGCCATTCGCCAGGCCCGCACAGCAGAAATCAGCGCTCATCTTGATCTATTGGCGGCCTACCAGGGAATCACCCAGAGAACCCAGGACCATTTTGAGGGCGTAAAAGCGTTGAAAGAAAAACGTGAACCCCAATTTAAAGGGCGATAATATTAATCAATTGTTAATGGTCTGAGGTTAATCGTCTGAAAACAGGGCTGTACTCAGGTATCGCTCTCCGGTATCACAGACAATAAAGACAATATTTTTGCCTTTGTTTTCAGGTCGGGCAGCTATGATTTTTGCAGCATAATAGTTGGCACCGGATGAGATACCGCAGAGTATCCCTTCTTTTTTTGCCAGTTCTTTTGCCCCTTCAAAGGCCTGATCATTTTCAATGGTGATAATTTCATCGATGATATCCACATTTAAGTTATCGGGAATAAAGCCCGCACCAATGCCCTGGATTTTGTGAGGACCTGGTTTGCCACCGGAAAGAACAGGAGACGCTGCCGGTTCAACTGCAATGGATTGAACGGAAGTTTTTTTTTGTTTGAGAACTTCTGAAACGCCTGTAATGGTTCCGCCTGTGCCCACGCCAGCGACAAAAATGTCAACTTTTCCGTCAGTATCCTCCCAGATTTCCGGTCCGGTTGTCTGCCGATGGATTTCAGGGTTGGCAGGATTGGAGAACTGGTCAGGCATAAAGGAATTGGGTGTTTTGGCGACTATTTTTTTTGCTTCTTCGATTGCCCCTTTCATTCCCTTGGCACCGGGTGTGAGTACCAGGGTCGCTCCCAGATGTTTTAACAGCTGTCTTCGCTCAAGGCTCATGGTTTCCGGCATGGTCAAGATGAGTTTGAGTCCTTTGACCCTGGCCACAAAGGCAAGGGCAATGCCGGTATTGCCACTGGTGGGTTCAACAATGGTGGAGTCGGAATTTATTTTGCCTGTCGACAGAGCATCATCGATCATGGCAAGGCCGATCCGGTCTTTTACACTGGAGACCGGGTTAAAAAATTCAAGTTTTCCATAGATGCTGGCGCCGGTGTTTTGGCTTGCTGATTTGATCAGAACCAATGGTGTGTTGCCACAGGTTTTTGTAATATCAGGGTTGAGTTTCATTGCAGTCTCTCCTTTAAGTTTGCTGGTGTTTGTAGATAAGGTTTGGGGACTCCATAAAAACTTTAGTATCCGGCGGAACAGACTCAGTGAGCCAGACGTTGCCGCCTACCACTGATCGGGCACCGATAATTGTTTCTCCACCAAGGATGGTTGCCCCGGAATAAATAATAACATCGTCTTCAATGGTGGGGTGCCGTTTGGCGTCTCTGAGCTTTTCTCCTGCATCGGGCGGAAGAGACAGGGCGCCAATGGTGACATTCTGGTAAATTCTGACATTATTGCCGATGACACTGGTTTCACCCACAACAACTCCGGTGCCGTGGTCAATGACAAATCGCTTCCCGATTTTTGCTCCCGGATGAATATCAATACCCGTAAGGCTGTGGGCATGTTCGGACATGATCCTGGGCAGCTGGGGGACCTTGAGGTTATGGAGTTCATGGGCAATCCGGTATACGGTGATCGCATAGAGTCCGGGATATGAAAAAATGACTTCATCATGGCTTTTGGCGGCAGGGTCGCCGTCGTAGGCGCCTTTGATATCTTCAGCTAGTGTTAGGCGCAGTTCAGGAATAGACTGGATGATTTTCAGGGCCGTATCATTGCCGCTGCTTTCGCATTCAGAGCAGGTTTTACCATATCGGAGGCAGTCATGTTTCAACACATGAATGATCTGTTCTGACAGAATATCATAGAGTTGGGATAAGGACTGGCCCATGCTGTAGACAATGTTTGCCCCATCAATTTTTTCTTTTGAAAAATATCCAGGGAAAAGAATTTCTCTGAACTTGTCGATCATTTCCTTAACCGATGTTGAAAAGTGAATGGGTTCATCGCCCACATGAGCAAAGCACCGCTCATCTTCCATGGTGGACAGGACGTTGGTAATGGCATTTGAAAGTTTTTTGCGATGACTGGATGCGTTCTCTCTTAAGGGTTGGCAGAAGGTGTTTTTAAATATATCGTCCATTTTTATGATTCCTTTTGTGTTTCAAAAAAACTTTTAAAGACTTTGCAGATTTTACATTCGACCATTTTATCTGCCCAGGAATTGTGGGCTTCTCCGCTGCATTTTGTGCCGTTGATAAACCAGCACAGGTCGCCTGATTTAAATTCCCATGCCGGACACTTTTTCATTTTGGCATCCGAGCATTTTCTGATATCCCAACATTGATCCTGGTTTTGACCAGTATTGAGTGTAAATCGGGATAGCAGGAATAGCAACTGGCGTTCAACATGGTGAGGGATCTTTCGCCATCCTTGTTCATAGCTGTGAATGGCTTTGATGGACACACCTAACAGTTGCGCCATTTCTTTTTGCGTCTTTTCCAGTTTCGCTCTAATTTCTTTAAAATCAATGCTTTCCATTGTAGACTCTTTTGTGTATGGATGATTAATCATTATTTGAACTTATTTTGGCTAAAGATATACCACAAGGTGGGGGCTGTCAATGGAAACCCGTGGTTTTAAAAGCAAAGAGTAAATAAAATAGAAGGTGACGGCTTGACGTAGATTTAATTTGCATTACTTTATGTGACAAATAACAAAAAATAATATAAAGGTGAATTATGACATTGGATAAATTGACGGTAAAATCCCAGGAGCTCTTTCAAGCTGCCCATGATCTTGCTCAAAAAAATGGGAATCAGGCCATTGAGCCCATCCATTTTTTAAAGGCCATGATGGCGGATGATCAAGGCGTTGTCCTTTCCATTCTTAAAAAAATCGGAATTCAGAAAGAGACTCTGGTAAAGGATATCAATGCTGCTGTTGAAAAACTGGTAAAGGTTTCAGGGGGTGGAAGCCTTTATGTTTCCCAGGAGGGGAAAAAGATGCTGGACCTTTCATTTTCAGAAGCTATGAAAATGAAAGATCAGTACGTCAGTCTTGAGCATCTGCTTTTATCCCTTACCACAATAAAGGGTGTACCATTTGAAATTTTGAAAAAAAATGGGGTGACAAGAGAGACTATTTTAAATGTTCTTAAAGATATCAGGGGAAACCAGTGTGTGACTGACCAGAATCCTGAAGAAAAATACCAGGCCCTTGAGAAATTTGGCCGTGACTTAACCCAGCTTGCCCGGGAAGGGAAACTTGATCCAGTTATTGGACGAGATGAAGAGATTCGTAGAATTGTACAGGTTCTTTCCAGGCGGCGTAAGAATAATCCGGTTTTGATCGGTGAGCCAGGTGTGGGTAAAACCGCTATTGTTGAAGGACTTGCCCAGAGGATTGTTGAAGGCGACGTTTCCAGCTCCCTTAAAGACAGGCGGGTGATTGCTCTGGATATGGGGGCATTGCTGGCCGGTGCCAAATTTCGAGGCGAATTTGAAGAACGGCTCAAGGCAGTTTTAAAAGAAGTGGAAAGAGCAGAAGGTGAAGTGGTTCTCTTTATTGATGAACTGCACACCGTGGTGGGTGCGGGTGCAGCTGAAGGATCTGTGGATGCATCCAATATGCTCAAACCTGCTCTTGCCAGGGGGACCTTGAGGTGTGTGGGGGCAACCACGCTCAATGAATATAGAAAATATATTGAAAAAGATGCTGCCCTTGAACGACGATTCCAGCCGGTTTTTGCCAAAGAACCCAGTGTGGCCGATACCATCTCTATTTTAAGGGGATTAAAAGAAAAATATGAGGTTCATCATGGGATACGGATTAAAGATTCCGCTATCGTGGCGGCAGCGACCTTGTCCAATCGATATATTGCCGATCGGTTTTTGCCGGACAAGGCTGTGGATCTCATTGATGAATGTGCGTCCCGGTTGAGAATTGAAATTGATTCCATGCCAGGCGCAATTGATGAAATTTTACGAAAGATTACCCAGGCGCAGATTGAACGCCAGGCCCTGCTCAAGGAAAAAGATAATATCTCGCGCGATCGGCTTGACCGGCTTGAAAAAGAGATTGCAGCCATGAAAGAAGAGGTTGGGCCGTTAAAACTTCAATGGGACAGTGAAAAGCAATTTATCAGCAAGATCAGCGGTATCCGTGAAGAGATTGACCGGTTCCAGACCGAGGCCCACGTGGCCGAGCGGCATGGGGATCTTGCCAAGGTGGCTCAGATTCGGTATGGCACCATTGAACAATTGAAAAAGGATCTGGATGCTCAAAAACAAGCATTGAATTCGCTTCAAAAAGACAAACGAATGCTCAAAGAAGATGTGGAAGAGTCAGATGTGGCAGAAGTGGTCTCGACATGGACGGGCATCCCTGTTTCTAAAATGCTGCGGGGCGAGCAGGAAAAACTGGTGCACATGGAAGATACCATTAAACAAAGGGTGATCGGCCAGGAAAGAGCCATTGATTCAGTATCCAATGCTGTCCGGCGGGCCCGGTCAGGTCTCGGGCCCGAAGATCGACCAATCGGCACCTTTATTTTTATGGGGCCCACTGGTGTCGGCAAAACAGAACTGGCCAAATCTCTGGCTGAGTTTATGTTTGACAGTGACCAGGCCATCATCCGGGTGGACATGTCTGAATATATGGAAAAGCATTCCGTGGCAAGACTGATCGGCGCACCTCCGGGATATGTGGGCTATGATGAGGGCGGTTTTTTAACTGAAGCTGTACGGCGCCGGCCCTATTCAGTGATCTTGTTTGATGAGATTGAAAAAGCCCATGCAGATGTGTTCAATGTTCTGCTCCAGGTGTTAGATGATGGACGCATGACAGACGGCCATGGCAGGACCGTTGATTTCAAAAATACCATTATCATCATGACATCTAATGTGGGGTCCCGTTTTTTACAGGAAGCAGGAATCAATCATTTTGAAGATGCAGATGTGGGTCAGGCCATTGCCCATGCATTAAAAGAGACATTCCGGCCTGAGTTTTTAAACCGGATTGATGAAATCATCACCTTCCATGCCCTGACCATGGAAAATATAAAAGCCATAGCTTTTATTCAGATTAAAAAGCTTAATAAACGCCTGGCAGCACGTAACCTGGCCATGGAGCTGGATGAAAAAGCCATGGAATATATTGCTCAAAAAGGGTATGACCCAGTCTTTGGGGCGCGCCCGTTAAAACGGGTCATCCAGCAGGAGCTTGAAAATGTTCTCTCTTTAGCCATTTTAAAAGGAGAATTCAATCCAGATGAAGTCATCCGGTTTGAATTAAATGAAAGCAGTGACAAGCTTGTAATCAATAAACGGTCATAAGACAGGGATGTAATAAAGCTTAACCAATGATAATAATTGGGCTAAAATTGCTCAGCATAGTCTTTTATTTCTGCGTTTTGAGACATAAACCGGTAAAGGGTTGCCCGGCCAACTCCAAGTACCCTGGCAGCCTTGGATTTATTGCCACCGGTTTTTTTTATTGCATCTTTTACGGTTTGTACATCAAGTTTACCCCGGACAACTATGCGTGTTTCTAATATCGGAGTCTCTTTAGTGTAACTGCTGATATCCATTCCCTGGGTGAGTTCCATGGGCAGGTCTTTGGGCATGATATAGCTTCCCCTGGATCGGACCACAGAAAACTGGATCACATTTTTCAGTTCTCTGACATTACCGGGCCAATGATAATCAAGCATCAGATCAAGGGCGGGGCCGGCCAGCTGGGGGATTGGATTCTTGCTTTCTCCTTCTGCTTCTTTCAGAAAATGGGTGGCCAGAAGCGGGATGTCACTTTTGCGTTCCCGCAAGGGGGGAAGATGGATGGGGATGACATTGAGCCTGTAATACAGGTCTTCTCTAAATGTACCGTTTTTAACTGCTTCTTTAAGGTTTTTATTGGAGGCGCTGATAATTCTTACATCCACAGAGACTTTTTTTTCTCCGCCAACCTTTTCAAATGTGCCTTCCTGTAAAAATCGTAATATTTTAACCTGGGTGCTCAACGGCAGTTCAGCCACTTCATCTAAAAACAGGGTTCCTTTGTGTGCCAGTTCAAACCGGCCCTTTCTTTCTTTTATTGCTCCAGTAAAAGCACCTTTGACATGACCGAACAATTCACTTTCCACAATTCCTTCAGGGATTGCACCGCAATTGACCGGAACAAACGCGCCATTGCCATAGGAACTGATATTATGGATGGCTAAGGCCACTCGTTCTTTTCCTGTTCCGGTATCGCCTGAGACATTAACCGGATAGTTGTAAAGGGCCACATCCCTGATTTGCCTGAAAATATCCTGCATGGTTTTATGTTTGCCGATAATCCCGGCAAAATCGGACAGAGTTTCTGCCTTTAAGGAGAGATTGAATGTTTCGGTTACATCCCTGAAAGATGCCAGGATGCCTTTAAAATTTTTATTTTTATCGATAATGGCAGACACAGTCATTTCAAGCTGACGGGTGTCCCCGTTTTTTGTAATGATATTTAAAGGATACTCTTTTGTGTCAGCAGAAAATGATGGGGGCTGGTCATCACAAAAAGAACATTTTCCTCCGCAAAAAGGAGATTGAAAAACAATATGACAGTCTTTGCCAATCACCTCTTCTTTCAGGTAGCCGGTTATTTTTTCAGCTTCTGTGTTAAATACAGTGATGATCCTGTCAGGCGTGTGGGCGATAACACCAAGCTTTAAATTATCGAGAACTAGTTGGAGATTATCGTGATCAAGTATGCTGTTTGTTAAATCCGTCATGGTGTTATTTTCCAATAATTATCAATTATTTTTATTGTTCAATATTTATTGAGACATATATAGTCTGTACCTATTGAACAGGTAAATGACACATTTGTGTATCAGATGCAATCTTTTTGTTTGGTTTTTTTTACGAGGACGGATGTGTTGTGACACCAGCTCCCCCGCCCGAAACGATTGTCCCAGGCGGCGAAGCTGATTTTATTGGATAAAAATTATTCCCTGGTAATACAGTCTTTGGGACAATTTTTAATGGCTTCGTGGATATCTTCATCTGAATAATCATCAATGGTCAGAACATCAACAAAACCGGCATCATTGATGGCAAAGGCATGGGGGGCCAGTTCAACGCATATTTCACAAAGAACACAGCCACAGATGTCAACAACAGGTTTTTTCATAGAAGATAATAGTTTCATTATTTATTTAAAAAATCGATTTAATAGACCTTGAAAAGCCATGCCATGACGGGCCTCATCTTTACACATTTCATGAACAGTGTCATGGATGGCGTCATATCCCAACTCTTTTGCCTTGGTGGCGATCTGTTTTTTTCCTGCACAGGCACCGTTTTCAGCCAGTACTCTGGCTGAAAGATTTGCTTTTGTGTCTGCATAAACCACTTCGCCTAAAAGTTCAGCAAACTTTGCAGCATGATCTGCTTCTTCAAATGCGATTCGTTTATATGCCAGTGCTACTTCCGGATACCCTTCCCGGTCTGCCTGGCGGCTCATGGCAAGGTACATGCCCACTTCAGTGCATTCGCCCATGAAATTGTCTTTTAATCCCTGGAGGATTTGGGGATCAACGTCTCTTGCTACACCAATGGCATGAGCATCGGCCCATATCATGTCACCTTCCTGGGCAGCAAATTTGGATTGAGCCGCACCACACTGTGGACATACGTCAGGAGCCTGGACACCTTCTTGTGAATAACCGCATACTGAACAAACATAAGTCTTCATTAAATATTCTCCTTCTTTATTGAATGGTTAGTTGAATGGTTCCACCAGCCTTTTTCCATGTGTGCATGCTTTTCTTTCTGTGCAAGGTTGAGCAGCCGGTATCCTGAGTCTAGAAGAATACCGTAGAGGACACCACAACTGGGATCTTTCCTTTGTTCATATCCGACCTGGGCTAGTTTGATCATTTGTTGAGCAATCTCTATGGTCCGATCAACATTGATATCGCATTCTTTATCAAGCATGGTTTTTTTATTCTTTTTTTTAATGTTACACATCCTAAGGCCAATCTTTTTTAATGTTACCATTCAATAAACATACCACACAATAAACAAGCCATATAAAAAAATCAGGCAAATATTTTACTTCCGTCACAGGATAATGCTATGTCCATGATACGAGAGGGTACAAGATTCCAACCATCAAATATAAGAAGGCGTTGATCATCTTCAATGATATGTTCAGGTACAAGACTGCAGTCAAACTGTCTAGCATTGATAAGTGCTCGAATTGCATATCCTTTTTTAACAACGTCCTGGGAATGTAAATGGCTGAATAAAAGGCCCTCAGTAGTTGCATTCAAATCATTGGGGAAGGCTTCAAGATATGTCCCTATTCCCCAGAGCACTCCCCGTTGGAGCATTTCATGTTCTATAAAATTGCCGCCGGGACCCAGATAAGAAAAGAGAATGGATTTAAATTCCAAGGCAAGTTCAGGACTGTGAAAGAGGATTTCTCCCATGGCTTCCGGCGATCCCCATCCAATACCACCGGATTCATCGTTAAGATTCCACATGATCCTTCGGAGTACAACTCTGGCTTTTTCAATATTGTTTTTGGCCATACGGGCTCCAAGGAGGCCCATGGCCGCGGTCGCACGAAATTTTATCAATTCATTTTTATGGTAGAAGTGTGAAAAAAGATGCCCGGTCAATTGTTCGTTTGGGATATCCTTCAACATGGCCATTGCTGTTTCTCGGCGAATGCTTTCAAGGATTTCTCCCACTCTAATTTTTGTTTTTCGTCCATAGGGTTTATTCATGATGAACCCCTTATTCATCTAAATGTCTATATATACTGAATTGACAGCATAAACTATGCCAGAGTTGCAACAACCCTGTGCATACAAATACTTGGCTGTTTTTGGATTGTACAGGCAAAGTTCAAGAGTGTCATTGTTGTGTTTTTTGTCTCATGGCTGGGACATTTGTGTTTCCAGATACAATCATGAGATTTGGGAATTTAGAAAATGAATCTATCCTTTTCGAACCCGATTTCGAACTTGGGCAGATACATCCCGTGTCAGTTCCAGTACTTTTCTGGCAGACTCAAAGTCAAGGGAACCGGTTCCACAGCTGGGAGTGATAAATGACTGGGACAGGATGGTTGCCCGGTCAATACCTGTTTTTTCTGCCAGGGTATCAAGTTGTTCGTTGAATATCCGGACCAGTCCTGCCGTGGTCTGTTCAGCAATGATGCTTGCTTTTGCTGTGGGAACAATACCAAAAGCCAGTATTTTCCCCTGGTTCAGGTAGGATTGGATAACATCAGGATAGAGAATGAACCTGTCAAAAAATGAAAAAGCATCAAAACTGATAATATCAATGCTTGAAGTCAACAGCATATCCCATTGCGTGTTGGCGCAGACGTGAACTCCGGCCAGGCCGTTTTCCGCATGGATTTCCCGGACAATTTCATCAATGGATTGGGTGACGTCTTCTTTGGTGATGGTGATATACGCAGAAGTACCAAAGCCTGCCAGGGCGGGTTCATCAATAAAGATAATGGGGATTGCGCCTCTTTCTGAGAATTGCCTGGCCTGCCAGCGGGCATTCATGGCCAGTTTCTTTATGGCCATATCCCTGAGTTGGTCATCATAAAAGATGTCCCGATTATTTTGATCTTTTACAGCTGTTCCAAATGTAATCGGGCCGGTGACCTGACCCTTGAGAGCAGTGACAGGAAAACTTTGTTTGTCCACTTGTTTTAAAAATTCAAAAAAACCTTTCCCCCGGGTACCGGACAATGCAAATCGTGAGTCACTAAGATCGGCATCAGGTCCGGATAATGAAATATAATCTTCAAAAAAAGCGAGCATTTCTTCATCAAAGCCGGGTGAGGATGTGTCCAGAATACTTTTGTTTTCATCGGTAAACCCGGGAAGTCCTTCAAGAAATTGATCAATCATTCCTTCTTCTTTGAATACGGGCAATTGAACCCAGAGTGGGATTTCCGGGGTATAATCCAATACCAGCTTAACCGCGTTGGTATGATTGTCTATGGGAAGGCTTCCAATTAATAACGGCAGCCCATTGGCTTTAAAATCTGTCATTTTATTATCTTTCATTCAAAGTTTTTGTATATTGTATGGATCAACAGTCACACAATACATACCTATACCATTTTTAAAAATGAAAGAGAATAGTCTTGGGCTATTTAAAACAATGGGTTCTTTTGATGAATAACCTGATTGTAACTCAGGTTATCAACTGGGGAACATATTGTCGTCCATCTCCATGGCAGCACCGCTGACATTCATCAAAGCATTTAAACGCCCCATGGTTATGGGAAGTAATGTTTCTACAAAAAACTGCAGGGATTTGATGATACCTCTATAAAAAGGTATGTCTTTGCGTTTGGCAGTATCCATTTTTTTGATTGCGATATTGGCTCTCCACAGAAGCATCCATGCCATGGTGATATCGCCGGTTGCATCCTGGAAAGGATGTGCATTGGCAAAGGCATTCAATACTTTTGCAGACATGGCGGTTTGTCCCATATGAATGGACACTTCAGCCAGTTTATTCATGGCCTCTTCAATTTTCATGGCATGTTTTTCAAGTTCGGGTGTCTCTTTACCATTGGCCACTGTTTTTTGCATTTCACCAAAAAGATTCATGATGGGCTTTCCTTTGTCCAGCCCCAGTTTCCTTCCAAGAAGATCCATGGCCTGAATACCATTGGTTCCTTCATAGATCAGCGTGATTCTGCAATCTCTTAATAATTGCGCCATGGGATATTCTTCAATAAATCCATACCCGCCATAAACCTGCATGCCCTGGCTGCAGATTTCAAAAGAGCGATCAGTTACATATCCTTTGGCAATGGGAGTCAAGACTTCCACAAAACCCTGATATCTTTCTCTTTGCTTTTCATCTGGTGAATATTGGGCAATGTCTGCGCAATATTGAACAAAATAAAGCAGGGACCGCATACCTTCTACGTAGACTTTCATCAAAGTTAATTGTCTTTTGACATCCGGATGTTGAATAATGGAAACAGAATCGGCATCCGGGTTCATAAATTCAAGAAGATTTTTACCCTGTTTTCTTTTTTTTGCATAATCAAGGGCATACATATAAGCGGCTGTAGCACAGGCAAATCCCTGAAAGCCGACCAGTCGTCTGGCTTCGTTCATCATCAGGAACATGGCTTTCATGCCCTTGTTTTCTTCGCCTAAAAGAGTGCCGATGCAATTGCCCTTGGAGCCAAGAGACAGAGAACAGGTGCTGTTTCCGTGAATACCCATTTTATGTTCAATGCCGGTACAGATCACATCATTAAAGTCGCCTATGGAGCCATCATCATTCACACGGAATTTTGGGACCAGGAATAAAGAGATGCCTTTTGTTCCTTCAGGGGCGCCTTCTATTCTTGCCAAAACCGGATGAATGATATTTTCAGTCAGGTCGTGGTCTCCGCCGGAAATAAAGATTTTTTCGCCGATAATTGAAAAGGTGCCGTCACTATTTCTGATCGCCTTGGTGGCCAATGCGCCAACATCAGAGCCGGCTTCCGGTTCTGTGAGCAGCATGGTGCCGGTCCACTTTCCAGTGAACATATTTTTAAGAAAGATCTCTTTTTGATCCTGGGTGCCGAATTTTTCAACTAAATGCCCTGCACCCTGGGTGAGGCCCGGATACATCATAAATGGGAAGTTGGCACCATTGAAATATTCAGCAGCTGCTGATGAAACCGTTCTTGGCATTCCCTGGCCTCCCCATTCCGGATCTTCCGTGGTTGCCAGCCATTCACCTTCATTAAAGAGTTCATATAGCCGTTTAAAAGAATCAGGAGTAATGACTTTTCCGTTTTCAAGTGTACAGCCTTGCTGGTCACCATCTTTGTTTGCCGGAAGCAGCTCTTTGACGGCAAAATTTTTAGCTTCTGAGATAATCAGATCAATGGTTTTTTTATTGAAATCAGCCAAGTCTTCATTGAGGTCAGCGAGGGTTTCTGCTTCAAGCTGTTCATGGATAACAAATTCGATGTCCCTTCGATCGGAAATAACCTGTGTCATTTTAATCTCCTCCTTCGGGGGTTATTGGATAAGGATAATGAATTTATCCTCATAATCCCTTTTTGCGTTAAATGTCTTTTAAACCAGCAATATTAATATATATGTCAGTAAGATTTTTTAATAAAAATAAACTCTTATATATGGTTTGGCCTATTGTAAACAAATAAGACATGTGTATTTAATCCTATTTAAAAAAATGAATACCCATTCATCTCATTTAAATTATAGACTGTCAATGATTATTTTTACAAAGTCAGAATAATTTTATATGGTTGAGTTATGAAAAAGATTTTAATCAGTGCCTGCCTGACAGGGGAGAATGTTCGATATGATAACAAGCCAGTGCCCATGGCCTTTGATCTGCTGGAAAAATGGAATCAACAAGGGCGGTTGATAAAGGTATGCCCGGAAGTGTGTGGCGGTTTGTCTGTTCCAAGACCGGTAGCTCAAATTGTGGATGGAAACGGTTATGATGTTTTACAGGGAAATGCCAGGGTAATGGACAGGAAAGGCAATGATGTCACCTTTGCCTTTGTTCAAGGCGCTCGATATGCATTAGGTCTTGCTCAAGAATATAATATTCAAGTGGCGGTATTTAAAGAAAAAAGTCCTTCCTGCGGTGTAAATCAAATATATGACGGTAGCTTTTCTTCTATTCTTATCTCCGGTTCCGGAGTAACCGTTGCCCTGCTCAAAGAGAATGGAATCAGGGTGTTTTGTGAAAACGATCTAAATCGGGTTGAATCCTTTTTTGATAGTCGATAGATCCTTTGGCTGCGCTGGGCGGTATATTGTTTACACTATTGCTTGACGGTACGAGCTTGATCTTGCTGACTCAATTTATTGAAAAGGAGTTGATCAATCGATACTGTGAAGAAAATGAATAAAAAATACTGTTTTTGTAAAAGCAACAAAAGGTTTCAAGACTGTTGCCAGCCTTTTTTGTCTGACCGGCAGCTCTTTGATCAGCGGCCATGACAAATAAGATTTATTTCCAGTTAAATTCCTTTGATGTGACGGTGTGTTCCATTTGTTGAATCCGGCGTTCAATGTTTTCAAATTTCCTTCGGATTCGCTGAATAGCGGATTCTCTTGAGTGGGTATAGGTATCGTAAAATTCTTGATCTTTTTCATCGTACAAAGGAGATACCGGCTCAACTTTGAGGATCAGGCCGGCAACAATATACATGACACCCACAGGCCAGAAGCCGGTAAACATGAAAACCACAACGGCAATGACTCTGAACCAGAAAATACTGAAATTAAAATGATCAGCAAGGCCCCGGCAGACTCCCATAAAAATACCTTTTCTGGACCGGTAGATTCCCTGGCTGGAGGAGAGGCTTTTAAGGCGATCTCTCATTGAAACGCACCCCTCTTTACATCGATTGAATCTATATTTATGCCTGTATTTATCATATCTTTTCATTTGTAAAATCCTTTTTTTGACGTTCAATCAGTATGGTTTCAAGCGATTCAACCCGTTCTTCCATTTTGGATAATCCATGATAGATATCCTGGATCATTTTGGTTTCTTCGGCCTGGGAGTGTTTGTCTTTTTTTAACAGTCCGCCTGTTTTAGACGCTCTGATAATTCCAATGATAATCAATCCCAATGTGGCAATCAGAAGGATTGCGCCGCCAATACAGATGCCTACGATAAGTGCGCCAGTCATAATCTGTGTGCTCCGGTTTGATGGTTATCGAATGATTTATGCATTAGTTGTATCATTATTTTTTATGGATTGGGAGGATTTTATCCGGTTAAGCTCAGCTTCAATTTCATCGTCCGTTTCCAGGGCATTGAACTCTTCTTCCAGGGAAGTGTGTCTGCCGTAATTAACCATATCGGCCTCCGCTTCCATCCGTTCAATCTGGTTTTCAAGTTCGTCAAATTTTTGCATGACTTCCACGCTGTCTGCCCGCCGGATTTCCTGGCGGGCTCTTTTTTTGTGCCTGGCCCGGATATGCCGCTGCACCAGCATGCACTGTTTTTCTCTAGCTGATTTCAGTTTGTCTTCAAGCTCTTGTATGTCATCCTGGTATTGTGCAACAATACTTTCGAGTTCCTCACATTCAATTTCAACAATTTGTGCTTTCTGGGTATACAGTCGTTTTTCACCCAGGGCCTGGCGGGCTAGATTGTCTTTCCCTTTTTTAACAGCAAACTGGGCTTTTTGAATCCAGAATTCTTCTTTTCCCTGGATTTCGTCCAGAAGTCTCCGGACTTTTTTCTGGTTGGCAATGGTGTTGGCGCAGGAGGATTTGAGCTCGATCAAGGTGTCTTCCATTTCCCGGATCATGAGCTTGATCAGTTTTTCAGGGTCCTCGGCTTCATCCAGCATGGCACTGATGTTGGAGGCTATTATATCTTTAAATCGTGTAAATATTCCCATTATTTTTCTCCTTATGGTTGGTTTGTTATTATTCGTATAAACAACCAATTAGCATTTTGTGTGCCAACTTGGATTATTTATGAAATATCTAATATTTTTAATTGCTTACCTGCTTGACACCCGAATGTTGGTTATGCTAATAATGGCTAATATTTGGTTATATTTACCATAATATAATTTTATTAGCTAATTTATATGATAGGGGGGCAGGTGTGCCAGAACATAATAAAACCAATAATAATCAAGTTTCAATGATGCAGGCCTTGGGACAGTCTGAAGCTTTTATCAATTTTCAAGAACAGATTTCCCAGGTAGCACCCATTGACCGTCCGGTTCTGATTTTAGGCGAGCGGGGTACAGGAAAAGAACTGGCTGCCTCACGGATTCATTATTTATCTAAACGGTGGGAAAAACCGTTCGTGACCCTCAATTGCTCAGCTTTGACCCCAACCTTGATTGAATCGGAACTGTTCGGTTATGAAAAAGGGGCATTCAGCGGTGCTGTTTCCCGGAAAACAGGCCGTTTTGAAACAGCGACTGGGGGAACGCTATTTCTGGATGAAATCGGAACCATTCCCATGGAGGTCCAGGAGAAGATATTACGGGTGGTGGAATATGGCAGTTTTGAGCGGGTGGGATCTTCAATGCCCATTCATGTGGATGTCAGGATTGTGGCGGCCACCAATGTGGATCTTTCCGCCATGGCTAAGTCGGGTCGGTTTAAACAGGATCTTTTAGATCGGCTTTCTTTTGAGGTTATCTATGTGCCCCCACTTCGTCACAGAAAAGAGGATATATCGATTCTGGCCAATCATTTTGCAGCCCGCATGGCCTTTGAATTAGAGCAACAAGATAGTCCGGTCATATCGGAAAAAGCCATAAAGGTGTTGGAGACTTATCCCTGGCCCGGCAATATTCGAGAATTAAAAAATGTCATTGAAAGGGCAGCCTATAAGTCTGATAGGGGTAAAATCAGCCATATTTCATTTGATCCGTTTATCAATCCTTATGGAAAAGGTTTGGAACAGCCTGGGTTGCAGGTGAAAAGAAAAGAAGGTTTTAGACCTTTTGATCACGACTCATATAATACAAAAGGAAGTAATGCCCCAAAAAACCAAATAAATGGCAACCAGACAAATGAAAACCAAGAAAAAGAAAATCAAGCAAACCGGTTAATGGCTCAAATTTGTGATGTTCCGTTCAAAACAGCCATTGGAAAAATTGAGGTTTACCTGGTGTCTCAAGCGCTTGAAGCAGCACGATATAATCAGAAACAGGCAGCCAAAAAACTTGGACTCACCTATGACCAGTTTCGAGGCGTGATGCGTAAGCACAGCCTTAAATAGTGTCCGAACAAGGTGAAATTACAACCGGTTCACTGGAACATTGGCTAATTTCTCTTCAAGGTAATCATCCATCAAATCTTTATATTTATCTCTTGGAAAGCTTTTTGTGCAGGACCTGCAGCAAAAATATACCTTTGTTCAGGTCCGTTTTATATAGAGCGGACCACCACAGTCCAGGCATCTTTCTTTTACATCTTCCAATGGTTTAGCCCTTTTTCTTTTTGCTGATGATATTGTGGTGGGCCATGAGTCGAATGGCATTGATTTTGATAAATCCATCCGCATCCTTCTGGTTGTAACCACCTTCAATATCCATGGAGGACAGTTTTTGATCATATAGAGAAAACGGACTGGTCCGTGCAACCGGGTATGCTGATCCCTTATAAAGCTTGAGAGTGACTTCACCATCAATCATTTCCTGGCTCTTGTCCATGGCCGTCATGAGAAATTCCATTTCAGGGCTGAACCAGAATCCATAGTAGACTAATTCTGCAAGTTTTGCAGAAAGCATGTCTCGCAAGCGCATGACTTCACGATCCATGGTAATGCCTTCAATATCTTTGTGGGCCTGGTGAAGGATGGTGCCGCCAGGGGTTTCATATACCCCTCTTGATTTGATTCCCACATATCTATTCTCCACCATGTCCAGGCGCCCGATACCGTTTTCACGACCCATTTTGTTCAAGTACTCAAAGAGTTCAAGGGCATCGGTTTTGATCGTATTGTCTTCAAGGTTGGTGACCTTGACTGGAATGCCGCTTTTAAATTCAATTTTGATTTTTGTGGGCTGGTCGGGTGCGTTTTCCGGGGAAACCGTATGGGAATAGATGTTTTCTTCGCATTCATGAGCAGGATCTTCAAGAATACCGGCTTCATGGGAAATATGCAGCAGGTTATCATCTTCACTATAGGGTTTGGACGCGGTCTGCTTGGTGGGAATGTCATGTTTTTTGGCATATTCCAACAGATCGATACGGCCTTTGAAGGCATTTAAAAAATCAGTGTCTTTCCAGGGAGCAATCACTTTTATTTTTGGGTTTAATGCATAATAAGACAATTCAAACCTTACCTGGTCATTCCCTTTTCCGGTGGCACCATGGGAAACAAACTGGGCGCCCACTGTATTGGCAATTTCGATTTGTTTTTTTGCAATAATGGGGCGGGCAATTGCCGTTCCCATCAGGTACCGGCCTTCGTATATGGTGTTGGCTTTATAGATAGGATAGATATAATCGGTCACAAATTCTTTTCTCATATCTTCGATAAAAACTTTGGATGCACCGATTTTTAAAGCTTTTTTTTCGGCAGTTTCAAAATCTTCTTCCTGACCGATATTAGCCATGTATGCAAACACTTCATATCCTTGTTCCAATAACCATTTCAATATTACAGAGGTATCAAGACCTCCTGAATAAGCAAGAACAACTTTTCCTTTTAACATGGGGGACTCCTTTATATTCATATCATTCATAATTTTTATATAGCATGATCTAATAATACGAAAAGCGTAAAATAGTCAAGTATTACGGTTGTCAAAGTGATCGATGATCACGGGTTTGACCAGCTGATTGGTACTGTAGCTGGTTATGATGAAAGAATGGCTTCAAGCATTGTTGATAGTTCCTCCTGGCCCTGATTATTGAGACTATCGCGCAAGGATACAAATATTTCCCGGATAATCCGGGTTTTTGGCCGGGGGGACAACATCTGGAGTTCAATGGTTTTAATATCTATGATCATCTCTTCTATCCGGGGGTAAGGCTGCTTGATCGCGGCCATATTTTTTTTTATTTCTTCTATTACATGATTTACTGCTTCAGAGCCCGGGCTGTTTTTTTCCAATACAGGATCATGGCCCAGGGTAAAAGCAGAAAGGTTAGAATTAGAGGCAACACTGATATTGAGTTCTTTAAGACCCTGCCGGGTAATCCCGATACCGCCGGAAAGGGTTTTTAATTCAGCCAGCCCCTGGATGCAAAGAGTTTGTGCGATTTCACCGGCATCATTTTTTTCCAGGCCCAGTGTGGTGCCGATATCGAACATGGAGATCTGAGCCTCTGTATCTCCGGCAGTTGCTGTGTATAATTCAAATAAAAAAGCATTGTTGTTGGAGTTTTCTTCAGTCATGGGATATCCTTTGTATCGAAATGGTTTATTGAGTTTATGATATCACGTTTGCAGGTGATAGGGCGATTATTATTATTTATTTTCAAGGCCAATGGTTCCATACTGTTTAGAAAGCCACAGATGTTTGGGCTTGTGAAATCGATTTGCTATATTGATAAAAATATATTGAAAAGGGCTCTTGGCCTCATTTGTCTAAAGGCATCTACTGGAATATGATGAATAACAGGCGTCTCAATAGTGAAACCGTCCCATTGCGAGACATGGACAAGTGTTACAAAATTGTCTCATAACGATGCTCTCATCTGGTGTTTTAATAGACCTGGAAAATTGAGAATTACAATGGATTAAAGCTTTTTTCATAGCAGCCTGTCTTTAATTATAAAAAAAACAAACTTTTAAAATAGTTTGGTATAATTTGTGCTAAGAATACTCAGCAAGAATACTCGACAAGAATAAAGGCTCATAATGAACTACAACTTAACACTATTTAAAATTTGATAAACAATAGGAGAAGAATGCTTAAACTTGGAGAAAAAGGGGCTATCCCTCAAAGAGAAAAAGGTGATTACGCGATTGCGCCTCACATCCCGTGTGGGTTTGTGACGCCGGATTTATTAAGAAAAATTGCGGATGTATCAGAAAAATATAATGCAAAAGTATTAAAAATCACAGGAGCTACAAGAATTGCCATTGTTGGTTTAAAGGAAGACGATATTGATTCAGCATGGAAAGAGTTAGGATTGGTCAAAGGCGCGGCTGTCGGTCTGTGCGTTAGAAGTATACGGGCATGTCCCGGGTTAACCTGCAAACTTGGAAAACAAGATGCAGTTAATATGGGGCTGACATTAGATGAAAAGTATCATGCCTATGAACTTCCGGGAAAATTCAAGATGGCTGTATCTGGTTGTAAACTCAGTTGCTCGGAGTCATGGGTTAGAGATATTGGTTTAATCGGGGACAAGGACGGCTGGAATCTAACCATCGGTGGCAATGTTGGTGCCCAACCCCGTATCGGAAAACAATTGATCACAAATCTTGATGATAATCATGCTCATAAGGCAATAGAAAATGTGATCGCCTATTATAAAGAAAATGCGAAAACCAATGAGCGTTTGGGAAAAATGATCGAGCGGGTCGGCCTTGACCCTTTCAAAGAGGCTGTCTCAGTTTAATATGGTTTTGTAATTTGGAGGGAAAAATGAAGTGTCCAACATGTGGCTGTACAAATTTTTATATCAAAGATGAAGATGATGAGTACGAAATCTATGTATTTAATACGTCTGGAGAAGAAATTGTTTTTGATGAAACCCTTGATCAAGATGAAATACCACAAATTACGCCTGCAATTGAAACCTTCTGTAATCAATGTGCATGGCATGGTGAATTTAATACGATAAGCGATTAGACAGAATAAAATTTAACTCATTTTAACAGATCATAATTTCTGCAGAAGGAGATACAAATGGCAAACCCGGAAGACATGTGGCAATGTCAATCCGCTACTTGCGGATACATTTTCAACCCGGATAAAGGAGATCGAAAAGGTAAAATACCAAAGCATACAAAATTTGAGGATCTGCCTGACGATTGGAAATGCCCGATTTGTGGTGCAAGCAAAAAAGTATTTAAATCATTAGCTGTATAGCGTTTTTGCTCTTGTGAAGTCTCTTGATTTGTCGATTCAATTGACACCCTGTTGGTCAAATGGCTTTTTGAGTACATCTGTACGGTTGATGTCAGGTTTATCAAATTTTTAAAAGAAAAAGGTGTTGCAATACCCCAGGAAGACCAACTATTTTGTTATCCAAACCGTAAGGTGTGTGATAAATATTTACCACCTTGCGGTTGAAGGTTTCACACTTTTTATTTGAGATTTTTTTTAATTAATTTTTCTCATTACTTGACAAAGCATCGGTCCTCTCATAATATTTTTTTATATAGTTTCCAGTTTTTAATAAAATACATAATAATAAAGGGTATCGTAATGAATATAAATTCGCATCTTTTGGGTGACCTGCTTAGAAGTATGAATATCATTTCTGAAAAACAGCTTCAGGATGCACTGGCGGTTCAAACTGGATTTGAATCTGTTCAAGTGGAAATGGGTGAAGCTGATATTAACCGGGCACAATTGGTTACAAAAACCAGAGAACACGACAAAGATGTTCCCAGGCTTGGCCAGGTCCTGCTGGATAAAGGATATATCACAAAGGATTTACTCTCTCCGGTTCTTGCTATGCAGAACCGCCAAGTCAGAGAATTGCGCCTTCTGAGCAGTGAGAAACTCGCACTGGTTATTCAGATTGGGTATATTATTAATTCAACCGTAAATCTGGTTGATGTTCTTTCCTTGATCATGAAGTATGCAAATATTGTAACAGATGCCAGTGCAAGTACCCTGATGCTTTTGGATGAGAAAACAGGGGAATTGATATTCAGTGTTCCAACCGGTCCCAATGCGGATGAGTTAAAAGATATCAGAATCCCTCCAGGTATGGGTATGGCGGGTTGGGTTGCTGAGAATCAACAATATGTTCTTATAGAAGATGTCAAAAAAGATAAAAGATTTTATCCCCATATTGATTATATGACTGGTGTTGAAACCAAATCTTTGCTTTGCGTTCCCATGAGAGCCAAGCGAGAACTCATTGGCGTGCTTGAGGTGATTAATAAGAACAATGGTAAAAGTTTTACTGAAGATGACGCACTGTTATTAAATATATTCTCCCATCAGGCTGCCATTGCCATTGAAAATGCAATGCTGTTTGATTCTATTAAAAAACAAAAGAAAAAAGAGTAGGGCTGTCCCTTTTTTTATTCTTCAGTTTCTTTTTTGGTTTTGGTTTTTTTGCCTGTCTCCTGACAGGCTGGTCTCATTCAAGTAGACACTCCCATTTTGGGAAGAATGTATAATTGCAGAAGAAAATAGATACCGATAAATCCTAAAAATATCATTATTCCAGTCATGTTGTTTCCTTTAATACAGCAATGCTTTTCTTGATTTCTTTTTCAGTCACGCTTGTTCTCAGTTGTTCCATATCCGCCATTACCCTGGCAAATCGAACCCCTTCAGCAGCTGAGATCCATGCCAGTTGGAGTCTTTCCGGTCTAATGCCTTGTTTTTCCATTTTTTTGTGAATTTTGGCGATGCGTTTTTCGGTCCAGTGATTGGCATCAATGTAGTGGCAGTCCCCGATATGACAACCGCTGACAAGCACAACAGGCGCACCTTTCTTAAAAGCGTGCCAGATGAATTTTTCGTCTACGCGACCTGAGCACATGGTGCGGATTAATCTTACATTGGTGGGATACTGGATACGGGAAACCCCGGCATAGTCTGCTCCGGCATAGGAGCACCAGTTGCAGGCAAAGGCCAGAATTTTTTGGGATGGATCGTTGGCCAAAAGGGCATCAGTCTGGCAGTTGATCTGCTCGTCTGTAAAATGGTTCATGATGATGGCGCCGAATTTGCACTCAGCAGCACAGGTACCGCAGCCGGCACAGGCGGCCGTATTAACTTTTGCAGGCGTCTTCTTTTTCACATCCACGGTAATCGCATTGTAGGGACAGACAATTGCGCATTTTCCACAGGAGTTGCAGTGGGCTTCAATGATCTGAGAGGTAATCGGCTCTGAGGTGATCATTCCCTTGTGCATGAGCCGTACCGCCCTGCCTGCAGCAGCAGTGCCCTGGGTGACGCTTTCTTTAATATCTTTAGGGCCTTCTGCACACCCGGCAAAGAAGATACCCCGGGTGGCTGCATCCACAGGCTGAAGCTTGGGATGGGCCTCCAGGTAGTAGCCGTCAGGGGTAAGTTGGAGCCCCAGCATCTCCTGGAGTTTTTGAGTTCCCGAAGATGGTTGCATGCCAATGGCCAGCACCAGCATATCAAGTTCATGGAACTGGATTTTTCCGGTTGCCGTGTTTTCTACAGCAACCTTCATGGTGTTGTCGGACAATTCTTCAACAGAACCGGGAAGTCCCCGGACATATTTTACGCCAAGCTGTCTGCTTCGGGTGTATAGATCTTCAAATCCCTTGCCGAATGCACGGATATCAATATAAAAAACCGTGATATCCATATCCGGATAGTGTTCTTTTAAGACCAGGGTGCTTTTAATGGTATTCATGCAGCACACATTGGAGCAGAACTCACCCCCTTTTATTTTTGACCTGGACCCAACGCACTGGATGAAACCAATTGATTCAGGACGTTTCCTGTCTGTAGGCCGCATCAGTTCACCCTTTGTGGGACCACCGGCATTCACCAGTCGTTCAAATTCCAGGCTGGTAAGGACATTTTCAAAACGGGTATACCCATATTCATCCATCTGCCTTGGGTCATAGGGGTCAAGGCCGGTGGCAACCACTATGGAGCCGACATCTTCAATGATTTCCTGGTCAGACATGTGAAAATGGATACATTTTTTTTCGCACGCCTCAAGGCATTTTGAACATCCCCGGCCCATGCACTCATCCATTTTGATCACATAGGAGGAGGGAACTGCCTGGGGAAATGGAATATAAATGGCTTTTCTGGAAGAAAGCCCCTCATTGAATTCATCCGGGAACACGACCGGACAGGCTGTGGCACAGTCTCCGCAGGAGGTGCACTCTTTTTCATCAACATATTTTGCTTTTTTGATGATCCGGACTGAAAAATTTCCAACATATCCTTTGACCTCAGCAATTTCGCTTAAGGTGTGGAGCACAATATTTGGATGCCGACCGGCATCCGTCATTTTAGGACCCAGGATTCAGATGGAGCAGTCCATTGTGGGAAAGGTCTTGTCCAGCCTCGCCATGAGCCCGCCGATGGACGGATTTTTTTCCACAAGGATCACCTGGTATCCAGTATCAGCCAGATCAAGGGCTGTCTGGATGCCCGCAATGCCGCCGCCGATGACCAGGGTTTTCTTTGTCAGGGGAAGCTGTTCTTCAATGAGAGGGGTTAACAGACGTACCCTGGATATGGCCATCTGGACCAGGTCCATTGATTTTGCCGTGGCAGCCTCAGGTTCTTTAAGGTGGACCCAGGAGCACTGCTCTCTCAAGTTGGCCATTTCCAGAAGAAAGGGGTTGAGCCCTGTTTCCTTCATCATATTCCTGAAGGTGGGCTCGTGAAGTCTTGGGGAGCAGGAGGCAATGACCACCCGGTTAAGCTTGTTCTCCTCAATATCTTTTCTGATTTCCATCTGTCCGGGCTCGGAACAGGCATAGGTGATATCTTTTGAAACCATGACATCACTTACATCCAAAGCAGCCAGAGCCACCTTTTTACAATCCACAGTCTGTCCGATATTGAGTCCGCACTGACAGACAAAAACCCCGATGCGGACATCTTCAGTGGTATCTTCTAACCTGCGTTTCATTAAACGTGTTTCCATTTTGTCTTCCCTTTTATACGAAAGTCTTTGCAAACCAAAGCCGTGATTTCCATGTTTTGTTATGGGCAAACCAGGGCTGAAGACCAGGTCTGCCCGTGGCAGTTATTCCCAGCATATATGTTTTGCAATAATATTGGTTAAATCCGTCAGTTCCATTTTCAGTTCACCACCGGCAAAGGGGTCTTCCATGGCACATCCCAGGTGGATGCGGCATTTGGGGCAGGCGGTGATCATAAAATCGCTCCCTGTCTTTTTCGCCTGCTTGATCCGTTTGACCTGGAGGGCCTTGCTGAACGCATCACATCCGGTCCAGGCGCTGTTACCGCAACACAAAGCCCCATCTTTTATATCAGCCATCTCTTTAAAATTATTTTTGGCAAACCGTTTGATCAGTTTCCTTGGCAGGTCACGGATCTCTTCAATGCCGTTCAGACGGCAGGAGTCCTGAAAGGTAAAGGTTCCTTCGGGGCCGTCAAAGGTGACAGCTGACTTGTCAATCTGGGTTTCTAAAAATTCGTACAGATGGGTCACCTTTAAGTTAAGGGCTATGCCGTTGGCCGGATAGTCATGGCTAAACGTTTTGTAACATTCAGGGCATGCCGTGATGATTTCATCAATGTCGCTGGCATTCAGGACATCCCGGTTCAGGGCAGCCAGTTTCAGAAAATTTTCTTTGTCTCCGGACCACAGAAGGTCATGGCCGCAACATCGTTCGTTTTCAAGTACAGCTGGGATGACATCAAAGAAATTAAGCAGCCTCAAAGCGTTTTCCAGGATATCAAAACTTTCTACCTTGTGATGATTCTTAAAAAAAGTATCAAAATAAGGGGCGCAGCCACCATGGAAAAGAACCTTGCTTTTTGAATTGGTTTTAATGTCCGGGGCTATGGTTTTCCACCGTTTCTGCCGCAGTTCAGGGTGGGTCATTGCCCGCATGAGAGACTGGAAAAAGCCACCATGGGTCAGACGGTTCTGTCCTGTTAAATCCTTTGGAATGCCGGCACGAATCTTCTGGATCAATTCTGGAAAATTGACCTCGGATGGGCACCTGTTGTAACATACGCCACAGGTGAGGCAGGACCAGATGTTCTCTTTTGTGGCTTCAGAAGTGATATCTCCTTGGAGAAGAGAGTTGATCAGCGCCCTGGGGGAAAAATCCTTGCCCACGAGTGCCAGGGGGCAGGAGGATGTGCATTTTCCGCAGTCCTGGCAGGCGTAGGCGTCATACTCTTTAATGATGGTCGCAATGGATGGTTTTAAGTCTTCCTTGTATTCATCATCCCGGGAACCTGTGATGGGGCTTTTACCCATGGCTTTTAAATCCGAGGTAAATGTGGTCAAAAATTCATGCATCTTGTCGTTCTCATCAGGCAGAAAGGTGGCCAGTCGCATTCGGTTGCTGCCAAGACCCATCAGTTCCAGGATATCCCGTGTGGTTTTTGTGTTTTTTTGTGCGTTTTCTGTTCCGGTTCCGTAGCGACAGGTACCGGGAGTGCATCCTGCCAGGGCCACACCATCGGCACCCATTTCAAAGGCCTTGAAAAGAAGGGCTTTACTGATTCGACCCGTGCAGGGAATCCTGACCATATTGATTTCAGCCGGTATGTCATAGCTGTGGTCCTGAAGCTTCTGAAACGCGGCATGCGGGCTCCAGTTACATAAAAAAAGTATTATTTTATATTTTTCCATTTCCTGCCTATATTCTGTTGGTTGAATTATCCGAGTATCTTTTCAAGTCCCTGCTCCAAAAACACATTGTCCCTGTACGGACTGTCAACAGCATTGGTGGGACATACGGCAATACAGTTTCCGCATCCTTTGCAGAAGGCCTCATCAACTGAAGCCGCCCATCCGCCAAGGGTATTTTTACTCATTGTAACGGCCTGGTAGGGGCATTCTTGAATGCAGCGTCCGCATCCCCGGCACAACTGCCGGTTAACCTGGACGGTATAGCCTTTGCTCTGTCTGGGTCTTCTGGGCATAATGGCTGCAGCATTAATGGCGGCAGCAGCGCCTTTCTTTCTGATAGAAATGTTGATGCCAGGCGGATCAGACAGAAAAAGTCCTGAGATTGAGGTCATTCCCGGAAGAATGAAGGGTCTGCCCGTTACATTCTTTTCCTGCATGTCAGTTAAAATTATCCGGTCCGGCAGTCCGTCCTGGTGAATGTGTTGAATCGTTTTAAGCAGTTTATCCTCAAGGATGACTGCGCCCACACTAAAGGTTTGTTCTTCTCCTAAAAGCGTTGTTGTGATCTCAAAATCGCCCAGGGTGCCGGTCAATTTATTTGCAGATGACCCTAAAAATGCATGAATATTTGGATGGTTCGGGTCTGTTGTCAATGGTTTTTTGGCAGATCCGAACATCATGACCTCAGCGCCTGTTTCAGCCAGCATCATGGCGCTGGTTACAGATGATTCAGACTCGCCGATCACCCCGGTCGTAAAATTATAATTCCTTGACGGAGTAGTGAAGGGTTTTAATTTTTGAGCCCGTTTTATGGAACGACTTATAAGACCTCTGAACCGTGCAATAGCCTGGTCTGGATCTTTTGCCAACCGATTAAGGGCTTCTCCCCTGATATTACAGGTTTCAACCATGGCGCGACCGATACCCGTGGCTGTAAAAAGACCCTGTTTCAGCCGGCTGCGCTGGTCTGTGCAGGAAGTGCAGACAAAGTTTAAAGGGCAGCAGACACAGGATGCAAGGACAATACGGTTGATAAACTTACTGCGAATTGTTTTTATCATGGAGGAGATGCTGTCTTCTATGCAGGCTGAATTAATTGTTTGGGCATGAACAACAGGTTCCTTGTCCCTGACCTGTTCCATATAATCATCCAGGCCCTGGTCCCAGCCCAATGAATCATTGCATTTGCAGACAAAGAGCCCGATCCTTATATCCTGGGTAATCAATGCAGGATCAGGGGTGACGTAGGAGACCCCATGACCTTTTTGTAATCTTGAAGTATTCTTTAACAGCGTCATGGCATGGGCAGCTGCGGCAAATCCCCGCATGATCATGGCATTGGTGTCGTGAAGGGTAGCCCTGGGTCCATAAGCCCGGATGATATCATCACCTTTGATAGAATGGGGGATCATCTCAGGATCGGCCAGGATCAGTACTCCAGCGTGTTCGATCATCTCTTCTGGCTGTTCCTTATGGTTCAAAGCCTTTGCCTGGCACACATCAAGACAAGCCATGCATTCAGAGCAGCTACCACACTGCAGACACCGGCCTGCCTCAAGGCGAACCTGTTCTTCGGAAAGCCCTGCTGCAAGCTCAGAAAAATTATGGGTGACTAACCCGGGTATCATCATGGGCATTGCCGCGCGCTGGCAAACAGGAGTATCTTTGCACACGGGTTCAAAATCTCTGTCAACCGGCCGTACGGTTTTTAGGTTGCACTCACTTTTAATTCCACAGATCTGGTGCAAGGCTTCTCTGGCAGCTTCTTTACCTTCGGCCATGGCATGAACAACAGTTGAAGGCCCTGTGGCAACATCACCTGCAGCAAAAACAGATGCCATACCGGTTGCATGGCTTTCGGTCTGAATATATCCGCCGGCATTAACACAAAGTTTATTGTCGCCAGTTGATTGAGTTGGGGATTGAGTTAAGGTTCCGGTTTGGCCTATGGCAACAAATACCTGTTCAAATTTCAGGTCAATTGTTGGACCCCCTTTTATTATTTCAGGCCAGATCATACCATTTTTGTCCGGCGTTTCTCCCGGTCTTGTGGCAGTGCATTTAAGGCTTTTTAACTGGTTATTCTTTCCTTTAAATTCAATTACACTGACGTTGTCGATGATGGTGATGCCTTCATTGAGGGCGCCATCAACTTCTTCTTTGTCCGCAGGAATTTTGTCTTTTGAAAACCATGAAATAATGCTGACATCCGATCCGATCCGTCTTAAAACCCGTGCCAGATCAAATGCTGCATTCCCATCGCCGATAACAGCCACAGTCTTTTTTGTTTTTTGAATATCATTGTTGTAATAGTTTTTCAGAAAACCAATGCAGCCTTCAACACCCTCAAGTTCTTCTCCCGGGATACCCAGTTTTCTGTCTTTCCAGGACCCTGCGGCAATGATAATGCCGTCATAGGCTCTTTGTAGTGTTTCCAATCCTTTTTTTGTCAGGTCGACAGGGCTTGCAGTTTTAATCTTCACACCACAACCCTTGAGGAAGTCAAGCTCCCTGTCAAGAACAGCTCTGGGTAGTCTGTGGGGGCCGATACCATACCGAAGAAGTCCCCCGGCCATTTTTTCTTTTTCAAGTATGGTGACATCGCAGCCTTTTCCTGCAAGTTCATAGGCTGCGGCAAGACCGGCAGGTCCGGACCCGATAATTGCAAATTTTTTATTGTTTAATATCGAGGAAACCACGGGTGTCGTTGGAAGGGTATCGGTTTGATAATCTGCCAGGAATCGTTTGACTGACCGGATGGAGACCGCACCGTCCAGATCATTTCTGCGGCACTGGGCTTCACAGGGGTGGGTGCAGATCCTGCCGCAAATTCCGGGCAGGATGTTTTGTTCCCGGATCAATCCTAAGGCCTCATTGTATTTTCCTTCCTTTGTCAAGGCCATATATCCCTGGACATTGACCCCAAGGGGACAATTTGAACTGCAAAGCGGTTGGTTCCGTTTGTCAATAACAACCCTTCCCGGAAGGCTTTGCCTGCTGTGGGCAAAGATTGCTTTCTTGTTTTGGCTCACGGTCACCGGACATGCAGTGATGCAGTTACCGCAAAGGGTGCATTTTAAAGGGTCTAAAAAGGTCTGTTGCCGGGTCAGTTTTACCCTGAATCCCTGCATATTATGTTTGATGGATTCCACTGTCGCAGGGAGGATACAGCGTATGGAAGGGTTCCTTAAAATTCTTATCAGGCCCGGGCGGTGAGCATGATTTAAAGGCATTCCTGAGTTGAGTGTGTAAATATCCCTGGACAGTTTTTCATCCAGGTCAGGTTCGCAGTCCACCAGGGTAACGGGTATCCCTATCTCTCCTAATTTGTTTGCCGCAAAAATACCAGAAGGTGTGGCACCGATAATCATTACCCTTAAGAGTCTGTCTTTCATTCGTTTCATGATCCAGCCCCCGCATGACCCGATGCTTTTTGAGCCCGGCCTTTGAGTAAAGATTTCCCGTAATCATATCCTTTATTAAAGGCCTTGGTATTCATCTCTTCGGTTCCCTTGGGTACGGAGGACAAAACCGCATAGACGGCAGCCTGTTTGGAGACAAGCTGTGTCACTGATGCGGCAAATCCCACCATGATGATATTGGCCATCATTTTTCTTCCCAGCTCTTCTGCCATACGGGTGGCGGGTATGGCAAAATAGTCCTCTTCTTTTGGTATTACCAGATCCTTGTCCGTTAAAAGATAGCCCCCGGGTTTTAATGATTTTCGATATTTCTCATAGGCAGTATGAGACATGCAGATGAGAATGTCCGGGGTCAGGATATAGGGATACTGGATAATAGTATCGGAAATAACCACCTGGGCACAGCAGGCACCGCCCCTGGATTCCGGACCATAGGACTGGACCAGTGTGCTTTCCCTATTATCTTTTAAGGCAGCGGCCATTCCAAGAATACGACCGGCAAGGACAATTCCCTGCCCGCCAAATCCTGTGACAATAATTTCCTGTTTTGATTGTTTTGTATTTTCAGACATAATCTTGCACCTGATTCATATTCGTCCGTTTCATATTAACCAATTTCATATTAGCCGGCCTCGGCATGGTAGATTCTATTGTATTCTTCATCATGGGACGGTTTTTGCTTGTTGATAAAATTGCCCAGAACGACCCCTCGTTTGAAATCAATGTCCAGTTCAGAAAGGTCGGCATTGTTTTTTATGATGGTGTTGTCATGATAATTTCTCAGTGCCTCAAGGGGTTTTTCCTTATTGCGCCGCCCATAATTGATGGGGCAGGGACTTAAGACCTCTATAAAGGAGAACCCTCTGTTGTTAAATGCCATTTGAACAGCATCGGCAATATCCCTGGAATGGAGCATGGTCCAACGTGCAACAAATGTGGCCCCTGCTGCATAGGCCAGAAGTGGAAGGTTAAATGGGGTTTCAGGATTGCCTGCAACCGTTGTGGACGACTTTGCCCCGTGGGGGGTGGTGGCTGCCATCTGGCCGCCGGTCATGCCGTAGATAAGGTTGTTGACGCAGATCACCGTAATATCCATATTCCGTCTGGCCGCATGAATAAAATGGTTGCCGCCGATGGCAAACAGGTCTCCATCGCCTGAGAAAACAATAACGTTTTGATCCGGTTTTGCCATTTTTATGCCGGTGGCAAAGGGAATGGCACGGCCGTGTGTGGTGTGAAAGGAATCAATATTGATATAGCCCGCCCCCCTTCCTGAACATCCAATCCCCGAGACCATGGCAAACTTGTTATATGGAATACCCGACTCTTTAATGGCGGTGAGGCATGCCATGAAAACCGAACCGATTCCACAGCCTGAGCACCAGATATGGGGGATTCTGTCCATCCGGATCAGGTCTTCCATGGGATGTTTGATTGTCATGATTAAAAATTCTCCTTTAATATGGCAAGGACATCTTCAGGCGGCACAACCGCACCGCCGGCATGACCTGCTAAATATGATGGAATGTCGGTTCCCGCACACCGCTCAACTTCCCTGCAGATTTGGCCCATATTGATTTCCACGGTAATAAATCCTTTCACCCTTTTTGCCAGATCCTTAATAATGGCGTCAGGAAAGGGCCAGACAGTAATCAGCCGGAGCAGACCTGCCTTGATTCCTTGTTCTCTGGCCATATCCACGGCAGTGTAGCTGGTTCTTGATGAAATTCCATAGGAAACGATGACCACCTCCGCATCCTCCAGTTGATAGGATTCCGTGATGATGATGTCATCCAGGTTGTTCCTGATTTTTCCCAGGAGTCGGTCCATCATTTCTTTCTGGGTATCGACAGACATGACCGGATATCCTTTTTCATCATGGGTCAGACCTGTGACATGGACCTTGTAACCGTCACCAATGGCCGGCATGGGGGCAACACCGTCGGGTCCGGGCTGGAAGGGCTTGAATTTATCTTTAGGACCTTTTGGTTTTTTCCGGGAGATGGTTTTTATCTGACTTGCTTTGGGGATGACAACCTTTTCGCTCATGTGGCCGACAATTTCATCGGACATGATGAAAACAGGTGTTCGGTAGCGTTCACTCAGGTTAAAGGCTGTAATGGTGAGGTCAAACATTTCCTGGGGCGAACACGGGGCCAGGGCAATGATTTCATAGTCACCATGGGATCCCCATTTTGCCTGCATCATGTCCCCTTGAGCGCCCTGGGTGGGAAGTCCTGTGGAGGGTCCTGCCCGCTGTACATTAACAACCACGCAGGGGGTTTCCGTTACAACGGCAAGCCCAATGGTTTCCATCATCAGGCTGAATCCGGGGCCGGAGGTAGAGGTCATGGTTTTCACGCCGGTCCAGGCGGCACCCAGAATGGACGTCATGGCGGCAATCTCATCTTCCATCTGTATAAAGGTACCCCCAACATCAGGAAGCCGTTCGGACATATGCTCGGCAACTTCTGTTGCAGGTGTTATGGGATATCCGCCAAAAAATGTGCACCCTGCTGCAATGGCACCTTCTGCACATGCGACATCACCGTTTATAAAATGCTTACCCGTGAGGACTGCTGGTTTCATCCTTTTTCCCATGTTGCTGATTTGGTTTTTAAAAATCCCGAAGACTGTTCCAGGGGTTCTGTCCTAATCAAAATTTAAGTCGTTTCTACTGAAAATATGGCAAACTCAGGACATAAAAGTTGGCAGTAATGGCAGTTCAGGCACTCCTCAACCTTTATAGTGGGTGGGTAGTATCCGTTGCTGTTAAATTCCTTGGATCGTTCAAGCACTTTTCTTGGACAATAGGCAATGCAATATCCGCAGCCTTTGCATCTTTCTTTTACAATATGTACGACTCCCCGGGTAATATGTACGCCGTCAGAATCAAGAGGCTCTCTCCAAAATGCCATGATCATGTCCTTAATAAATTCATCATTAGTTATTTTTAAACTAAAATATAGTAGTTCATAACCTATTTATAAAAATAAATCAAAGCGAAATTTTATAGCTTTTCTATTTTATAGACAGGGGGTGAAAAAAAAGATCACCCTTTCGGAGGCATAAGCTAATGTTATAAATAAAAAACTACAGGAAGTTGTCACTCAATTGAAGCGTTAACAACAATACCTACCATTTAGAGCAAACCTGGATAACTACCACCGTCGATCAATAAATTTTGCCCGGTAATATAACGGGCCTGAACACTTGCCAGAAATACAGCAGCAGCGCCAAAATCCAATGGATCACCCATGGTTTTGCAGGGGTTTGCATCCATCATCTCCTGGATGATGTCGTCAGCCGGTCTGTTTTCCTGATCAGCCCTGTGCTGTGCCAGTTGATTGATGCGGGATGTTTTATGAATGCCAGGAAGAATAGCATTAACAGTGATGCCGTTGGGAGCCAGTTCTGTTGCAATGGTTTTTAAAAAACCCGTCAATCCGGTGCGGGCCATATTGGAAAGCAACAGGTTGCCAATGGGTTGTTTCACTGACATAGAAGTGATGGCAATAATTCGTCCCCATTGGTTTGACTTCATAGCACCAGTTACGCCATGGATCAGATGAACCGCACTCATCAAGTTCAGGTTAAGGGCTTTTTCATAATCTTCCAATGGCGTGGTGGCAAAGGTTCCGGGTGCTGGTCCGCCGGCATTTGTTACCAGGATATCTATATTTCCCAGAGAGGTTTGAACCTGTTCGATCAAATCATTGATATCGGCAACATTGCTCATATCAGCACAAAAGCCCATCACTTGTGCACCGGTTTTTTGTGAAATTTCCTGTGCAGCCTGTTTCGCCTCTGTCTCATTACGGGAGCAGATGGCTATTTTGCATTGTTCAGCAGCCAATTGTTCTGCGCAGCCTCGTCCCAATCCACGGGTTGACGCTGTCACCAGGGCGACTTTACCTTTAATTCCAAAATCCATTTATTCTCCTCCTTGATTGATTGAATGATAATTTTGATGGAATATGTATATTAACATACAAGGTCTTGGTTTAAAAAAGAATCTGGTCGGCTATTTTTTCATGGATAAAGATATTCGTTTTCGAATGATATCCACTTCCAGGATTTTGACCTGAACCATCTGCTGGACCGATACAATGGTATTGGGATCTTTGACAAAACGGTCAGCCAGCTGGCTGATATGAACCAGGCCGTCCTGGTGGACACCAATATCCACAAATGCACCAAATGCCGTGACATTTGTGACAATCCCGGGCACACGCATGCCCGGTACAAGATCTTTGATATCATGGATGGTGTCATCAAAGCTGAAGGCTTTAAACTCTTTTCGAGGATCTCTTCCCGGGCTTGCCAGCTCTTTGACAATATCCTTAAGGGTCGGCATGCCAATGGTATCGGTGATATAGGCACTTAAATCAATCCGGCTGATTGTCCGGGCATTCATGATGATATTTTCAATTGTTGTTCCAACATCTTTGGCCATCTTTTCAACAATACCATAGGATTCCGGATGGATACCACTGTTATCAAGTGGATTTACAGCATCATGGATTCTTAAAAAGCCGGCAGCCTGCTCAAAGGCTTTGGGCCCAAGCCGCGGCACTTTTAAAAAGGCTTTGCGAGTCTTGAACGGGCCGTTTTCATTTCTATACCGGACCATATTGGCGGCAATGGTATCATTCAGACCCGACACCCGGGCAAGCAGTTCTTTGCTTGCTGTATTGACCTGGACCCCCACTTTGTTGACACAGGAGACCACAACATCATTCAAAGCCGTCTGTAAAATTTTCTGGTCCACATCGTGCTGGTATTGACCCACGCCAATGGATTTGGGATCCAGCTTGACCAACTCGGCCAAAGGGTCCATGAGCCGCCTGCCAATTGAAACCGATCCCCTGACAGTGATATCGTGGTCAGGAAATTCTTCTCTGGCAACGGCTGAAGCGGAATATATGGAGGCACCGCTTTCATTGACCATGACGATCTGAATGCCCTTATCCAGATTTAAGTTTTTGATAAAGGTTTGGGTCTCCCTGCCAGCGGTTCCGTTGCCAATGCCAATGGCTTCAATTTTATAGGTTTGAATTAGATTTAAAATTGTTTTTTCAGCTTTGCCGTCATCGGTAAAATGAGGATAGATCACATCGTGGTGGAGCAGTTTGCCCTGGGCATCAATACAGACCACTTTGCAACCGGTCCGAAATCCTGGATCAATGGCCAGAATTCTTTTTTGACCCAGGGGAGCAGACAACAATAATTCTTTTAAATTATCCACAAAGACCTGTATGGCTGTCTGGTCTGCTTTGGCCTTCAGGGCTTTGATGGATTCTTTTTCAATGGATGGGGACAATAACCTTTTATAGCTGTCAATTATGGCCTCTTGAACCTGTATGGCTGACGGGCTCTGGTTTTTAACGACTTTTTTTGTCATCATCTGGATGGCTGTTGATTCTTCGGGCAGAACATGGACAGATAAAAAACTTTGCTTTTCTCCCCTGAGCATAGCAAGCACCCGGTGGGAAGGGGCTTTAAAGGCAGGCTCAGACCAGTCAAAATAATCTTTAAATTTTTGGCCTTCTGATTCTTTTGATTTTTTAACTTTGGATTGAATCTGGGCTGTATTTAAAAACAGGGTTCTGATATCCGTCCTGATATCTGCATTTTCGCTGATGGCCTGGGCAATGATATCTTTTGCCCCTGAAAGGGCATCTTCTACAGATTCAACTTGATTGTCATATGAAATATATTTTTGAGCTTCAAGCAAAGGATCTTGATCAGATTGATTGAGACCGGCCTGCTTAAGACCAGCCTGGTCCATAAGAAAGTTGGCCAAAGGATCAAGTCCTTTTTCCTGGGCTGCCTGTGCCCGGGTTCTTTTCTTTGGCCGGTATTTTTCATACAGATCTTCAAGACCGGTCATGGAAGATGCGGCCTGGATATCAGTCAAAAGAGCCGGGGTTAAGAGGTCACGTTCCTTTAATGATTTAAGGATGGCGTCTTTTCTGTCGGCAAGGGTATTTAACTGCTCCATCCGATCGCGGATGCCGGCAATGGCCACTTCATCCAAAGAACCTGTTTTTTCTTTTCGATATCGTGCAATAAACGGGATGGTGGCGCCCTGGTCCAGCAATTGAATAACAGCTGATATCTGAGCATCTTTGAGTCCCATTTCCTGGGTGATAGTTGTTAATGTTTTCATAAGCCTTCTAGTAGACAAGCATTGGGAGAATGTCAATCTTTATAGTATTGTCAAACAGGCACCGGTCAGAGCCAGGCAGATGGCAACAACTCGGTTTGGTGTGATTTTTTCGTTTAAGAAGACAGCCGCCATAATAAAAATAAAAATAGTGGACATCTGGTTTAAGATAGCTGCCTTAGACGCCGTGGTATACTTCATACCCCCCATCCAGAAAAGGATGGCCAGATAGTTTCCGCAGATGGATGCAGGCACGGCATACCTCCAAGCTTTAGAAAATTTAAGCTCTTTAATATATTGTTTTCGTTTTGGGTGGCAGATTACAATGGCAAGCAGGGAAATCATGCTGGCCACTACGCGGACCAGGGTGGCCCAGAAGACATTGGTCTGGGGCAGCAATTCTTTGATAATGACAATACTGATGGCTACAAAGATCATGGAAAGACAACCAATAATAAGACCAAACCAGGGAATGATCAGCTTTTGTTTGGTCTGGGTCTTGTTTTTTTTTAGAGACAGGGAGCCCACCAGTACGGCAATAAAAACTAAAATACCGCCAATAACAGCCGTATTACTTAAGTCTTCACTCAAAAAAAGAAAAGAAAAAAAGATTACACTGGGCAGATAGAGACAGTCCACAATGGCGGTAAGGCCGGCTCCCAGGCGATTTAATGCCATGAAAAAGAAAAGATCGGAAAGTGCGATCCCGATAATCCCGGAAGCTGACAGCCAGAGCCAGTTATTCAAAGGTTGGTCTGGGAAAAAATCAATATTCAGGATGAACATGGTTAAACAGATCAGGATAAAGGCAATCAGGCTTTTAAAAATATTGAGCGGGACCGGAGAAATGGTTTCACCACTGATCTTAAACAAGATGACGCTGGCTGCCCAGAAAAAGGCGGCACAAAGAGAAAAAAAGGCACCTGTCATGATTGCTGGTTCTGATTGGGTTTTAGAAAATAGCCTTTTAAATGGGGCATGTCATTTTGGTCATCTCTGAGTTCAAAGTTCACAAGCATTTGTTCATTTTTGGGTTGAATTTTTTGTTCATATCCTAATGTCAGGGTGGCAGGCATAAAAACAGGGCGCTTAAAAAAGGTTTCAACATAAGACGGTCCATGGCAGAGGCCAAATTCCTTATCAAGGCTTGCGATTACTCTAGCCATGCTCCACATGCCGTGGGCAATGGCCCGTTTGAATCCAAAACATTTTGCCAAGAAGGAATACAAATGAAGGGGATTGTAATCCCCTGATACAGCAGCATATTTTCTACCTGTGCCGGAAGGAACAAAAATGGTTTGGTTTTTCTTTAATACCACAGGGTCTTGTTTTTTCTTTGTTTTTTTCTCTATCGCCCTGTTTTTACTTAAAAAGACAGAAACGCCCTGCCAGACCAGTTCACCTTTGACATTTATCTGGAGATTAAATTTTGATTCAATCCCTTTTGGGGTCTGGGTCATGTCAGACAGTGTGCAGGAAAGATCAAGGGGCTCATCAATACAGATGGTTCGCTTTAATTCAATGGATTGAAAAATATGGATCAGACCCAATGGATTGATTGGAAAATACTCAGAAGTAATGAATTTTCCTAAAAGGCTGACAAAAAGACTCTGGAAATAAGATATGGGGATGTGACCAGATCTATTATCAGACAGAGTATCAGGTCGGTCGCCAGACAAATCATTGGTAAAACAACAGACCTGCTTGTAATTCAAAATTTTTTTAGGGTCCAGAACATAGCTTTTTAAATTGATCCGGGCTTTTTGAATCCCGGCATCCGGGTCAATGGGATTTGAACGAAAAAAGCTGACCCATAAAGCTTTTATGAAAACAAGCCCCATCATGGGAAAGCGTTTCAATTCCACATTGATTTCAGGGTCGACTAAGTCGATAAATCGGGTATGTTGATCGTTTTCCATAGGCGAGCAAGTTTAGCGTTGATCTGTAAAAAAAGTCAATACCCATAGTAATACGGCAAGTAATCTAAGGAATTTAAGCAAATTAACAATTAGACCTGAGAGGCTGAATACCTTTATTGATTTTATAGAAAAAATGATTCAAGAACGCATAAATACTTTGATAAAAGCATTACCTCCTTTAAGAAAATAATTCACCATACTCCACATAGTAGAGGCAACCATCAGAGTCAATGGATATACAAAAAAACTATAAGTAATGGTTGGGGAATAAGAGCACACTGTATTAATAACTCAACTTTCTGAGGAGTGAATTTATCTTCATTCGCCCACCAATTGCGGCACGTGGCTATTATTAAGGCCGAAATATGCAATTGCTTGCCCCATTATCAGGTCGAGAATGTAATTTATAACCCTCTCCGATAAATTAT
>JBDRQO010000061.1:0-130181 GCA_043826275.1 Pseudomonadota bacterium | reverse complement strand
GCCCGGCCTCTTCACTTTTCAATAATTGATTCTAACCACAGTGGCAGAGATGATTTGCCTGTTGTTTGCCCCAGCAGGAGATGCGAAAAAGCATATTCCAGATACTTTTTCCCGAATAAAAGTGATCTTTTTGTCTATAATTCCATAGTTTACAAGGGGTGAGCACTATAACGTGTAATCCTCAGATTTTCAGTAGGGCTAAAGTATTGATTTGGTATCCTATATATTTCCGGCACCCAAATAGCAAAAACAGGGATAATTATTCTTGAAAGGTGAGATTAAGGAGATCCTGAGTTAGTTAAAAATATTTTAAGTACAACTCAAATCCGGCTATTAGGAAAAGCCCCGCACTTGTAGCCGCTAATATAAATCCTTAAGGTCAGGGGGTATGATAGCTTGCAAAAAATCCTGAATTAAATTCCAATACTCATGAAAAAATGAAGGACCTGACAGAATTTTTTGATGTGAATATCCTTACTATATCAAAGCATTTAAGCAATATTTTTGAAGAGGGAGAATTACAGAAAGAGGCAACTATTTCCAAAATGGAAATAGTTCAGCAGGAAGGTAGTCGTTCGTAAGCGCCACTCCATGACATCTGAAATCTCTTTCCAGAATGATTCAAAATCAGATAAAAATGACATTTGGTGGGCCAGCATATTCTTCCACTTTGCTTCAAGTTCTTCTCGTTCAGGACGGTTCTTAAAGGTATCCATTGGGACCAGTTTGCTGTTAAAAAGTGATGTCATGATCATATAAGTAGTCTTGGGTTTAATGATTAAGGCTTAACCGATCTAAAACATGGAAGCCGGGTCAATTATTCATCAAACCCTGATTTTTTACGACCTTTTAAAATTAAAAAACCGCCAAAACAAATTCCAACTACTCCCCAAATTGATAAGTCGGAAGAGCTGAACATTCCAATCGAGAAAACACAAATCATCAATCCAAAAATTATATAAGCCACAGGTCTCCTTTTTATTTTGTTTCAAAATCCGGATGATAATGTATTATCATTATTCTCGGACATCAAGAACAATTCTTCTCTGACCAGGTTGGGTTTGACATGGTAATGGCTGTCATGTTATTTGATTTGACTATTGGTTACTTTTTTTGGAGGTTTTTTTGTTTAATATATCATTGGATTTTGTGCTGGCCGCTGCTCGTTAAGAGAAGATCTTATCCGACATTGGACAGCCATCGGTTTTACTCTGTGATTACCAAGCCACAGCTTAAACCAACCTGATTTTTATTGTTTAATCGTTTAAGATCTATCCGGTCTTTACAGGACTGGTATTCTCTTTTCCTGTAGCATCATTCCCTTGCAATTGTACCCTTTGTTATTTACGGTATTTCCGGTTTAAACCAGGATTTACCCCGTCTGACATTTTAACAAAAAGAGAAAAACCCAAAAGAGAGAAATAATGATCGATAATAAACAAAATCAAAAAGTATCAATCTGCCAAACATCTGTCCATCTGTCTAACCTGGGCTGGAACAGCTATTTTGAAAACTGCGTTAAGGGTATCAAGGAAAAACAAGGATTTCCCGCCCGGATAGTAGAAGTCCAGAAAAATTATTTTTTTATCAGCAATGGACAAACAGAGAGTCTTGTTTCTGTGTCAGGCCGACTGATACACGATAAGGAGAGCCTGTTTCCGGTGATCGGGGATTGGGTTATGGTCCATAAAAACATGATTACAATCGTTCTGCCACGGAAAAATACCTTGTCCAGAGGCGCAGCAGGCGCCCGTGGTGATCAGGATAAGTATTCCAAGAAAGCACAAGTTATTGCCGCCAATCTTGATACCATTTTCATCGTCTGCGGACTGGACAGAGATTTCAATATCCGTAGGATCGAAAGATGCCTGACCCTTGTGTACAATTGCGGTTTAACACCTGTTATTGTTCTGACCAAGGCGGATCTCAACCCTGATCCGGATGACTGTGCCGGCCGGGTTGAATCGGTTGTGTTCAATGTCCCGGTCCACACGGTCTCTTCAATAGACAAAAACGGTTTCGCTTGCCTGAAATCCTATTTATCCCCCGGCAGGACCATTGCCTTGATCGGATCGTCTGGAGCCGGGAAGTCCACACTGGTGAACTCTCTTTCTGGCAAGGATATTCAGGCCACAGGTTCGGTGAGTGAACGCATAGGAAAAGGCATGCACGTGACCACGGCCCGCAGCCTGATCCAAATGCCCCGGGGGGGTATGATCATCGATAATCCGGGAATCCGGGAGATTGCACTATGGAATGACGATGCAGGGCTGGATGATTCGTTCCCGGATATCGAAGAATTATCCCAGGGCTGTAAGTTTTCCGACTGCACCCACACTCAAGAACCGGGATGCCGGGTACTGGACGCCGTGGATACCGGAGAAATCGGACTCGCCCGCCTGAACAATTATCTCAAATTAAAACGGGAACTTTCGTATCTGTCCCAACGGCAGCATAAAAGTGCTGATCGGGTAGAAAAAGAACGCTGGCAGTATGTCGCACTGAAAATAAAAGCAATGAGACATGGGCCAAAATTATGATGGTGCATTTGATTTTAATCGACAACTGAGATAAAGATCAAATCAGTATCCATTATTTTTTTAAAGCAAACATTTAAAAAGGATTTGAAATGGGATTTATTGGTGGATTGTTTGGTAATGCTAGTGAAGTCAATGTAGAGGATCTTCAAAAAGAATTAAATCCGATATTGGCGAATGGTGAGTCAATAGAAATGGCCTATAAAGTTATCAGGGATATGTATATCTTCACAAACAAAAGGCTTTTGCTTATCAACAAACAAGGGCTAACTGGAAAAAAAGTTGACTATCATTCAATCCCTTATAAATCGATATCACATTTTGCCGTAGAAACTGCTGGACATTTTGATATGGATGCAGAATTAAAAATCTGGATTTCAAGTTCACAAGAACCCATCGTGAAAACATTAAAAAAGGGAACCGATGTTGTTGGAATCCAAAAGACTATAGCAGATTTTATGTTTAACTAATCATTCAACATAAGATTAAAAGACCATTCACCTTAAGAGGAGTGTTGATCTATGCCCATCTTTGAATATAGATGTAAACAGTGTGAACAAGACTTTGAGAGGCTTGTTTTTTCTGGAGAAGAAAAAGGTGTCTGTTGTCCTAAGTGCAAAAGTAAGGACGTGACAAAGAAAATGAGTGCATCAAGTTTTATGGGTAGCAGTATTGGTAAATGTGCAACAAGTTTTCCAAAAGGCCCTTCATGAGCAGGGTAAACTTTTCTTCAGTTAGAAGATTAGATTTTAATGCGTTTTCTATGTCTGGCGGCGTGGATTTGTATTTTTATAAAACAACCTTGACTATCCTTTGAATATAACCCATTATTATAATTAGACTTACAATGGTTTGGCGATATTCTATCTAAAGGAATTGAATCATATACAAACCAATATGATAGGAGATGATTATGGATATAAAGGATGTAAACACAACAGTCTCTCCTTTGGGTGCGACCCAGCCGGTATCCTCTTTGGGCCCAGACAAGGCAACCGATGAGATAAAACGCTCAAAATCGATTCAAACTCAGCCTGAAAAAGACAATCAGAAAAAGAGTGTTACCATAGACCAAATTGATGATCTGTCAAAAGAGTTGAATAATTTCATGGAGGATCTGCGTACCAGTCAGGGGCTCCGTACCAGCCTTGGATTCGTTATGCATGAAAAACTGGATAATCAAGTGGTTGTGGAAATAAAAGATAAAGAGACAGGTGAAATTATCAGGCAGATCCCGCCTGAAGAGTTGTTAAAAATAAGAGAAAAGATGATTGAGCAGACCGGACTTCTTTTTGATCAGAAAATATAAACCAAAGACGAAAGCATATTCTTGGTTGATCCCTATATCTTTACCTGCAATCCCCTCCCTTCTCTCCTCAGAAATAAATCTGTTGAATAAAATCAAAAAAATGGTTTATGTATTGCTATAAATAGTATAGCCGTCTTTGTTGACAATATTTAAGCTGATAACAGGACCGCCATCCAGGCGGTGGGTTGCACAGGACACTCAGGGGTCATAGGCGCGGACCGCCATCTCCACTCTGTTCAAAATGCCTTCATCAATATGTCCGTTGTGAATTAACAGTCTGGCTGCCTGTTCAACACTCATGCTGATGGGAGCAAGGTTGTGCGTGGTGCCCACAATCAGGTTGGCGGATACGATCAATCCGTTGTCATCAGTGGTATAGTCATGGATCAGGGTGCCTCTAGGGGCTTCCACATGGCCGACGCCCCGGCCGGCTTTGGGCGTTACATCATATCGGGTTTTTTTGCGGACAATATCTTTGTTTTTGAGGAGTTCTATGGTTTTTTCACAGGCATAAACCAGTTCAATCAATCTGGCCCAATGGTAGAGCAGGGTATGTTGGGCTGGTCTGCCAAAATTGTTACGGAATTCTTCTAATTCTGCCTGGGCAAGGGGGGTTGAAATCCCATCGCAGATATTCATTCTGGCAAGACAATTGGATCGATAAATCCCTTTGGGGTTCTCAAGATCCATGGAAAAACCTTCGTCCCAGGATTTGGCATATGGATACTTGCCATAAGAGACGTCAGTGACATATTCTCCAATATGGTCAAGGTATTCAGCCGCCTGAAAGTCTTTATATGCGCCGTCTGATTTCATCAAACGGATGTTTCCGTCATAGAAATTCAAAGATCCGTCATGGCCTATTGTGCCGATAAAACCAGTTGTGATGGTTCCCAGGCTGGTGACTTCATCAAGGTATTTAGGGAAGATTTTTTCTTTGGCATGATTGATGGTAAATTTGGCAAATTCAAATAATTCTTCAGCGTCATCCAACAGGCTTTGTCGCTGGTTCTCTGACATGGGTTTTGAAAAACCGCCGGGAACAGCAGCGACGGGGTGAATGACTTTGCCGGCAAATTTTTCCATCATCATTTGGCCCAGCTGTCGCATTCTGATGATTTGTTTTGCCAGATCAGGGGCAGCTTTAGCTATTCCAATGACGTTTCTGACTGAATAATCTGCATCAGGGCCCATGAGAAAGTCAGGTGCAGCCAGGAAGTAGAAATGCAGGATTTTATCATTGATCTGGGCCATGTTCTGCATGCATTCGCGTAACAGGTGTCCGGCTGGTGCTACCTGGGCCTTAAAACAGGCATCAACGGCTTTTGTTGAGGCCAGGTGATGATGCCAGGGGCAGATGCCGCAGATTCGTGTGACAATCCGTGTGACTTCTTCAGCGGGTTTGCCCTGAACAAATTTTTCAAAGCCCCGGATGCTGTTAAAATGGGTAATTGCCTGATCAACATTTCCATCATCATCCAGTTGAATTTTTATGCTGGCATGTCCTTCAATTCGGGAGAGCGGCGCAATATTTATCGTTTTTCCCATGATTGATTATCACTCTCCTTTTTTGCAGGTCAGTCTATTGTGTGCACCTGAAAATCGCAAAAGGCTATCTCGTTCAGGCAGGCTGCTTATATCAATATTATTGCTTGCCAGTGCATTGAGAATATCAAGCTTCTGGTTACCCTTTGGTTTTACAGGTCCGTAGCATCCTCTGCAGGGAACCCTTGCGCTGATACATCTGGGTGCCTCACCATTGTTGCCTGTGCAGCCACCAAGTGTCACCGGACCCAGGCACAGGTAGCCCTGTTCCAACAGGCAACGCATTTTTTCAATGGGTTGATCAGGGTTAAATTCAGGGGTGGTGAGAAATCGTTTGATTTGAGAGACTTCACCTTTGCCTTTACGACTGGTCGGACAGGTGTCGCATACACTTTTGAACGGTAATTCGAGTTTTTCATTGTTTATCAGGGCCAGAATGGCTGAAGCAATCTGATCCGGGTGGGGCGGACACCCCGGCAATTGAATATCAATCTTTATTTGTTCGCCCTGTATGTGTTCATTTAAGGCATAGCATCTGGATAAAAGCGTTGGAACTCCATCAGTTGGGACCTTGGCGTCTGAATCAGTGCTTTTAGTAGAATAATATTGATCAAACATTTCGTTATTGGTATAGGAATTTATCATGGCCGGGATTCCGCCATGGGTAGCGCAGGTGCCAAGAGCAATGAGAATATCACATTTCTTTCTCATTTCATGGGCAAGTTCCATGTGGTCATCATTTCGGATACTGCCGGATAAGATACCCACTGCGGCTTTTGGGAGTTCAATGTGCTCTTTTTCTCCGAGCTGTCCATAATATTTGTGGTCCATGAGAATAGGGATATGGACAAAATCAAGTTCCGGTAAAAGATCCAGTAATGTTTCTCCAAGATTAAGAATGGCAATTTCGCATCCTGAACACGAATTCAGCCAGTCCGCAGAAATTTTTACCGGCATGCAATAATCTCCTTATAATGACATTCATCAAGATGTCGATCTATTACCATAACGTCATCTTTCTTTTTTATCAAGACATCAACTCCATCGTTTCTGGATGCTTTTGTATTTCTTTGATTATCCAGTCCGATGCCTTTGAAACAGCCTTTTGGGCTTTTGGGCAGAGTCCCGGATTAATTTTGTTGGGTATGGATGCGGTCTGCATGCCCAACACCCTTACGTCAACACCCTGCTCCTTTAACTGGGATAACAGATTTGAAGAAGGCGATTGATGCAGGGAAAAATCAGACATTTTTTCTCTTGGGACACAGGAAAGGTCAATTTCGAAAATTTCGCCCTGGTCTTTTTTTGATTGATTTTTCTCATTAAATGTCACCGCATCGATGATGATCACTTTTTCAGGTTTTTTTTCCATGAGCAAAAGGTCAAAAATATAATCCCTGATTCCGGTTCCTGCGTCCAGTACAAGTACATTGTCGGGTATGGTATGATGTGTGTTGAGATGATTGGCAACCGCAGGACCGAAACCATCATTACCGAATAAGGTGTTGCCACAACCAAAAATTAATATCGCTTTTTTGTAAATATCAGTTTCTTGTGAAGTCATTTTATTGCCATATGTTTAATATCTTATCTGCTTTATTTTAATAACAATGGTTTGTATGGATTTACGGCTTTTTGAACCGTAAAACAAACTATTCTTTAAGTTGGATCGAGTCGTGTTTAAGGCTTCTTCTTCTATATCTGGTTTTTTTCTTTTTTGCAAAAGAGGCGTCTCGAACTTTTTGTAAGGCAGTGCTGGCAAATTCTGAATTCTCTTTGATACTGAATTGTTCGATACTTCCCATGCTCCGGCTGTCGGCCAGGACAGCTCTGCCAAGCGGTGTTCTCGATATAATTGTAGTCCAACCATCTTTGGCACCAATGCCGCCAAAGGAAATGTCTGCATATTCGGCAGAATAATCGCCACAATAATGACAGGCATATCGTTTCATAAATTCCATATCCTGGATGTCCACGGTTTTTATATCCCCGGAATTTAGGGTGATAATCAGTCGATCTTTTATATTTATTTTAATCACATCATCCCAGGAAATCCCGGCAATCCGGGCCAGTTTTTTTTGTTCGTCAAGACCAAAGGAAAAATTTCCTGAACAAAAAAGGCCAAAGCAAATTTTTATGGCATCCGAGGGTACCAGGTTCATGACCTGCATTTTTCTAAGGGCTTTTATCTGGCAGGGTGTTCCCACCAGGGCAACTCTTTTAAGTCCTTTTTTAACCATGGGATCAAATTCTTCAATGCTTGAAAAAGTGACATATTCATCACTGAACCGTTTCATGCCGTGAGAGGTGTCAAGAAACAGTCCTGTTGAACCTTTAATTTCTTCTCTTGTGGTTGCAAGATATGGTTGTCGTTGAAATTTTCCAACAGGTCGGGTGATAATGGCACCATCGATCCGGTTTCGGTCAAAAAGATGGAGTAAAAAAGCGGTAACAGCACCGCCATCCGTTGCTTTCTGCCTGGTTTGAGGGTCAGGCGATCGGACAACAGTGGTTTCGATTACTCGTCCCATGGGTTCACTCCAGGCTGCCTGGCGATTTGTTTCTTCATCTAACTCATTGATTTCTGGACAGATGGAATAACACAGGCCGCATTCAATGCATTTTTCTATATCCCCATAAGCTGGCTTGCCATTTTTATCGATTTCAAGAGCTCCGTAGTTGATGGCGGTGCAAAAGACGGCACACCCCCCGCATCTGTGGCATAAGCCTGGTTTTTGAACTTCCTGTATGAGATTAAAAAATGTTTTCATATGATCATCCGTGAATTATCCATATGATGGGAGTCCGACCCTTGCCAGGTCGTCTCCTAAAAATTTGCGTTCATTTTCGCCTAAAACACCCATTGCCAGACATAGAATAGTCCAAAGATGGACGGATTTGAAACGGGCATTATAGTGGTGACTGAGATCCTGCAACTGCCCATGGCAGTTATTGCACGGTGTGATACAATATGTTGCCCCGGTGTCAAGAATTTGTTCAACTTTTATTTTTCCATAGGCCATTCGTTCTTCCTTAAAATCAGACAGGATTGCCCCTCCACCACCGCCACAGCAATAATTATTTGACCGGTTCGGGTGCATGTCCACAAAATTTTCTTCGCCAACCGCTTCTTTTATAATAAATCTGACCTCATCAGCCAGAAAATCTCCATATCCTTTTCGGACCAGCTGGCAGGGATCTTGTACCGTGAATTTGACTTTCAGGTCCAGGTTCCAGTCTGAATTGACTTTGAGTCGGCCCTGGCGCACCCATTTGGCATAGTATTCAATAATGCTTTTGATTTTAAAGGAATGGGTAATGTTAAACATTTCCATGCCTTTTTTGGCAGCCAGAAAATCATGGCCGCATTCTGTATTTAAGAGCACCTTACATCCCAGTCGTTCGAGGATTGATGCTTTTTTTCGGGCTATGTTTTCCCATGCATTATGATCAGATAGAAACATGCCGAAATTTTCAGCTGCCCATCCTTGAGATCCAAATGTCCAGTCGGCATCGACCAGGTGAAGGATTTTCCATAGGGGCGGCATCTCCAATGGGTCTTTGATCGGCATTTCAGAGCTCTGGTTTAAAAAAAATTTGGCCCCTTTTTTATCTATTGGAACATTTAATGTTTCAAAGCCTTTCTGGGTTTGTCTGACATCATCAGCAACATCTTCGATAATAAATTTAAATTCTTCAGAGTCCATACCCCGGGTAGAACAGGTGTCGTTTTTAAGAGCTCTGTCGCAATCGTTTACAATGCCTTGGGGTTTTTCATTTTTGGGCCATCGCCCCCGAACCATGGAAACCAGCTTGGGGATATCAATTTTCATGGGGCAGACATGGATACAACGGTCGCAGGTGGTACACATCCATACCCAGTTGCTGGTCATGATTTCCCAGTCCATGCCCAAAGAAATTTTACGGACAAATTTTCTGGGGTCCATCCCGGCAAGGCCGCTGGCCGGGCACCCGGACGAACAGGCGCCGCAGTTTAAACATGAATCAATGCTTCCTGTATCCGGTAGAAGCTTGCGGGCAAGATCCTTGAGTTCATGAAGACTGCCGATTCCGATCTCAAACGGTTCAATCGTAATCATCTTTTTTTCGAGCATGGGTATATTTTTATCAATCATTGTCATGGCATGTGTTATATTTTATTGTAATATCCTTTTATTAAGCGGTCCGAGTTGTTTGATTTTAATGGTAAAATTGGTGATTAATTCAGCAAAAACAGACGCCTCTGCCGAGGATACCCATTGGAGCTCAAACCGTTGGGAATCAACACCGGTATCCTCAAGAACCATTGAAATAACCTGTGCCCTGGCACTTGTTTTTGTGTTCCCTTCAAAATAATGACAGGAGCCCGGGTGGCAGCCCATGATCATTACACCGTCTGCCCCGACCCTGAAAGATTCCATGACAAGATCCGGGTGCACCATGCCTGAACACATCACTCGTATGGGGCGCAAATTCGGCGGGTATTGAATTCGGGTAACACCGGCAAGATCAGCGCCGGTATACGAGCACCAATTGCATAAAAAGCCGATAATGACCGGTTCAAAACGCGAGATCATATTTTAGATCCAAATAAATTATTATTTAACATTATTTCCATTTTTATTCTATTAAGCTTTCATCTTTATTCTATTAAACTTTCGTCTACGGCTGAGCGTACCTGGGCTATGAGTTGTTCCAGGGTAAAACCATGTACTTTTATGCCTTCCTGAGGGCAGGTTGATGCACAAAGACCGCACCCCTGGCACAAGGCCGGGTCAGAAACAATTCTTTTGCCGGAAAGATTATCGGGTTTGTTTATCATTGAAATGGCATGGAATGGACAGACATCTATGCACAGGGCACAGCCGTCACAATTTTTGGTCACAAAGGCTTTAATGGCCTCAGATTTTATTTCATCCTGCAAGAGCAGTGATGAAACACGGAAGGCAGCTGCTCTTGCTTCTTCAATGGATTCATCAACCGGTTTTGGATAATTGCAGAGCCCTGCAACAAAAAGACCGGCAACAGAGAGATCAACCGGTTTAAGCTTGGGGTGTGCCCCATTGAAGAATCCATCTGAATTGACATTAAATTTAAAGCAATCAGCCAGGTATTGATTGTTATCAGGCACCACTCCCGTGGCAAGAGACAGGTAATCTGTCGTGATCCGAATGGGTCTGCGGGAAACAGGGTCAAACAATTCAATACTCAGGTTATGGCCTTTTCGTTTGACTATTGGTTTTCTTCGCGTTTCATACCGGATAAATATGACCCCAAGTTCCCTGGCATCTTTATACCGCTCTTCCCATTCGCCGTATGTTCGCATTTCTCTATAAAGAATAAAGATTTTTAATTTAGGATTGATTTGTTTGAGCTGGATGGCTGTTTTGACTGAATGAATGCAGCAGACTCTGCTGCAATAGGGGCGGTTGGGTTCTCTTGATCCCACGCACTGTATAAACACAATGGATTTGGCATTTTTTACTTTTTGGGGATTATATAGAATTTTTTTATCAAATTCCAGCTGGGTCATGACATTGGGCTCTTGATCGTAAAGATATTCTTCAGGCCTTGCTTCAACTCCGCCGGTGGCCATGATGGCTGCTCCGAAATGTATGGTTTTGCGGTTTTTCCCATTTTTATTGATGACGCCGGTAAAATTACCAACAGATCCGGATACTGATTCAAATGTGGTATTTGTATAAATACGTATGTTTTTATTGTTTATGGCCGTGTCAATCATTGCTTTGATTTTTTCAGGAATATTATCGCCTTTAAAGCTGTTTGACAGTTTCAGGCCATTGCCGCCCAGGATGCCGGTTTTTTCTATCAATATACTCTCAATACCCAGTCGAGCAAGGGTCAGTGCACTGTCTAACCCGACAATACCGCCACCAATGATCAATGCTTTTTGAACCACTTTTATCCGGTCTTGTCTGAGCGGATAGTTATGAACCACTTTTGCAATGGCCATTCGAACCTGGTCTTTAGCTTTCCGGGTGGCGCTTTTTGAGTCTTTTTGATGGACCCATGAGTTTTGATTTCTGATATTGGCCATCTCCACCATGAATCCGTTCAATTCAGCATTTTTAAGTGTTTCCTGGAATAAGGGTTCGTGTGTCCGGGGGGTACAGGCGGCTATCACAATCCGGTTTAATCCGAACCCTTTGATTTTATTGGCAATGCTTTCCTGGGCATCAGCAGAACAGGAAAACAAATTGTTTTCAACATAGGAGACATGTTCCAATTTAGCCGCATAGGCCACCACCTGGTCAACATCGATTGTGCCGGAGATATTAATACCGCAGGAACAGACAAAGACACCCACAGAGGGTTTGTCATTGAGGATGTCGCGTTCATTGGGATAGGTTTTTGTTTTTGTCAGAGAGCCTCTTTGGTCTGATAATAATCTTGCCACGGATGCTGCTGCTGCACCCGATTGTATCACAGATCGTGAAATCGTTTTTGGCGTCTGAAACGCCCCGATGACGTAGATACCTTCCCGGCTGCTTTCAATAGGGTCAAAACAGGAGGTACTGGCAAAATGATGCTTGTCCAGTTCAATATCAAAAAGAGATGAAAGCGCTACTGCATCCTCGGGTGAATTAAACCCGATGGAGAGTACGACCATATCAAATGATTCATGTATTGACTCGCCCTGCTCGGTCACGTATCTCATCCGAACACCAGTGCCATCTTGACCCGGTTCCATAGTGTGTGGCAAAGCTCTTATAAATTGGACGTTTTCTTGTTTGGCCCGTTGAAAATATTTTTCAGATTCTTTGCCCTGGCTTCTTAAATCGGTAAAGAAAATTTTGCGATCCAATGTCTGCTGTGTGCTGTGTTCCAAAGATGCCATGCTCTGCTTGACTGCGGCAAGACAGCAGATATTTGAGCAATAAGAATTTCCACAATTGTTCTGGTTCCTGGAGCCCACACATTGAATCCAGGCAATTTTTTTTGGTTCTGTATCATCAGATGGCCTGAGAAGTTTGCCTTTGTTCGGACCGCTGATGGAAAGCAGTCGTTCATATTCAAGGCTGGTGACCACATCCTGTGAATGGTAGCTGAAAAAAGCATGGTCAGATGGGTCAAACGGCTTAAATCCCGGTGCGAGAATCACAGATCCGACTTTTATGTCAATGGTCTGTTCAACCTGTTCAAAATTGATGGCTCCTGTGGGACAAAATTTTTCGCATGCCCTGCATTTTCCATGGGAGAAATATATGCAGATCTCAGGGTCAATAGCATATTTAAGCGGAACAGATTGATCATATTTGATATGGACTGCTTTTTTATTGCTGATCCCGAAATTAAAATCATCTTTAACACTGATGGGACATTTTTCTGAGCAGGTCCCGCAGGCAATGCATTTATTTGTATCAATATATCTGGGCTTTTGATTGATTTTTATATCAAAGCAACCCACATTCCCTTTAACATCAACAACATGGGAAAGGGTAAACAATTGAATGTTTAAATGTCGATCGCATTCAACCAGTTTTGGTAAAACAATGCAGGAGGCACAATCATTGGTGGGAAATGTTTTGTCAAGTTGGGACATGACACCCCCGATGCCCGAAGATTTTTCTACAAGATAAACATAAAATCCGGAATCTGCCAGCTCCAGTGCCGCCTGTATACCTGCAATACCACCGCCCACAACCATAACAGCCCCGATCCACTTTTCTTTTGGAATGGGTGGCGCCGCTTTTTTATAGCTGATTTTCTTTTTTTTTGAGTTGTCTTGCGCTGCTGTGATATCAGCCAGGGTTGGTTCTTGAATTTGAGTCTCAAAAATAACACGTTCCATGGTCTGTACGGGGATGTGTTCTTTTTCACAAAATTGGATAAAATCATTTTTCGAAATGGTATACCGTTTGGCTGTGGAGGGGGATGCTGCAAGTTTTCCGCTATTAATCCAATTGGTGACGGTATTTCGGTGTACATTTAGAGATCTGGCTATCGTCCCGACTTTGAATAATAGTATTTTGATTGGAAACTCCTTAACAAATCCTTTAAAATTCGTAATCTTATAATAGAAAAATCAATTGCGTCAACCTAAATCATAACGATTACATATCTGAAATATAAGGTTGGATCATCTCAAGCTCGTTGGGACGGATATCGCGCCAGGAGATGGTAAACATGGTGGCGGCAACCACGTTTGGATCTGGAATCAGCCGGGTCACCCTTATGGTATCAGCCAGTTCGATCCACAGCGTTTTTTCCATATTCAGGCCATATGCTTTACTGACTTTTTGTGCAAAAGTATGGATATAGTTTTTTAAAGAGGTATTCATTTCCGGATTGGTCCGGGCATTTTTAAGTATAACGGCCGTGGGAATCAGGTAGCTGATATCATTTGTCTCCAATGCGAGTTTGACTATTTTCACATGATAGGCACCCGGCCACCAGGAGACCGGTTTCTCGCCGTCTTTGCTTTTTCCGTTCCATTCGTAAATAAAATCATGAATAACCATTGTTGTCTCCTTGTTTAACAACCCGGTTGGAAATCCGGCACTGCCATTCGGCAGGCTTGTGCGAAATCTTCGGGATACAATCCACTGATCCACCTTAGCTGGGCTTCTGAAAATGTTCCGGGTGCATAGGGAAGCCTTGGGATAAATGAATACAACAGATGCTGGCCGTTTTCAACCCGATTAAAGCGTTTGGAATATTCAATAGATGTGACAAGTTTAGCTCCTAAGGATTCAAGCGTTTTTACTGCTGTAAGAATGGCTTTGTCCAGAGAGTTCCTCATATTTGTGTCTGCTTCAAAAATATTTGGGCAGGCAGTTTTTGGCATTAACTGCAATTCAAATTCACATACCTGGGCTTTAGGGACAAACAATAAAGTATATTCATCTTCTGCCACAATGAGTGAGTTTGGCGCAGATTTATTCCCATCCGTCCGGACATTGTTTGTGATAGCAGTTAAAAAACAATCAAAAAAGTCTTTTCCATGGGTGTTTTTATATTGATCAATACAATCACTGATCAGGTCACCGCAGGCAAAGGAATTAACTTGTTTGCCTGATGTCGTTGGGATATGCTTTGGAATCATGGCATTCTGCTGATGAATCATCTGGTGGGAGGCATGGAGCCTGTGCCCGGACTGGGCATAACCAAACCCGAAATTCCATCCCCACAAGGTCGCATCAAAGATCGGGGATGGTTCATCAGGAGAGGGCTCAACAGTGGACGGTTCACCAGGCATATTCAGTTTTTCAATCAATTGTGTTCTTAATGCTTCAAGTTGGGTTTGGGTCAAGGCTTTTTTTTTATCAGGACAGGCAATATTAAGGGTTTCGGCCATTCTGATATATGCGCGCTGATAATACAGGTGGCGAATACCGGTCATGTCTTCACAGCTTAACTGCTTTGTGCTGTAACGGACCGCATCATTGGCCATGTTGGCGGCAAAATGGCCCCAGGGGATATAGGAGTTGCGCCTTAAATATTCAAAGACATGGGTGTTGTTATCGACAGAAAGATATTCCCCTGTAATCTCATTGTTTCCCTGCACGCCGGGTTTGAGTACCAGAGCATTTTTATAATTATCGGGAAGATGATGATTATTGACCAGTACTTCAAATAATTCATGATCAATAATATCAGGAACAATGGCTTGGTGCCTGTTTTTTGTATATCCGATTCCCACAGGTAGTCCATTATCAGGATCTAAAAGGATGTTGCAGGCTTTTTTAGCCAGCAGGATCAGTTCTTCAGGGTCTGTTGAAGCTTGGGCCAGGGCAAGTAAAAGCGGATGAGGCAGAATATCGATAAGGGCTGTTTTATTTTTTATGCCCAGTTCCCGGCCGTTAGAATATGCCTTAAAATTATTGATCAAAGAGCAGGGTTTGGGTTCCGGGATACGAATGGTCTCAGGGTGTGCGGTCTTGGCGTCAGCCCAGGCAGAGTTGATGTAGGTGGTTCCTCTGAAAGCAAAGGCATTGGCGATCTCGTAAATGGTATCAGCTTGGGGTTCGTGTATGTCTTTTTGGGGGAAATTGACATGATTGTCAATAATGGTGCCGTCTTCAAGTTGTCCGAGCATTTCAATACAGGTATTTTCTCTTAAATTTTTAACATAAAATTCAGGGTTATGAATGCCGACAATAAATTGCCCGTCTTTTCCCACACAGGATCGAGGGGCCATCATAATTCCGGGACGCCTGCAGGGACCAGGCAGACAAAGGTAAACAGTGCATCATTGGTATTCCTGAACTGGTGTTCAACATTGGGCGGGATAAAGATGGTTGAACCTGCCGATACCGGGTACCAGGAGCCGTCAATAAACGCTTCTCCATTTCCTGTGTGGACAAAGATTTCATGTTCCCAGTCGTGGGAATGTTTCGGCGTATATCCGTTTTTTTCCATTTCAAAGACGCGCATGCAAAAATTATCGGCTCCGTCTTCTTTTCCGATCATGACTCTAGCGGCAACATTTTTAACCACGGCATTGTCCATGGCAATGGGTAATACCTCTTTATAATTGAGCACCTTCATTTTTAGCTCCTTCATATATGGTCGATGGATTGGCTCTTCATTTGATTATTAATTTATAATTTAAAATATGCTATCCATTCTTTAATTGTCAATTAAATTGGCATAATGGACATACGAATATCAATTATCCGAGTTTTTCAATCCCCACCCGGGTTTGGGTGACATTTTGTATATCAAGAAGCGGGACGCACTTGTCAATTTTGGGCTCATCATCAGTACTGAAAATGATCAAATGGCGGTTGGTCAGGATGCTGCGCTGGGCCCATGCCAGAAGAAATTCGTTTTCATCAAGGGTATAGTCATTAAAAAAGACGGCATATTGTTGTTGAAGTTTGTTTAAAGTTTCCGGCATGAGGTCAGCATTTTGAACACCTAAAAAATTGTAAAGCACAAAGTCTCTGTAAGAGGCCGGAGTAATGGCAGGAACAATCAATTGTCTTGCTCGCCTGGGTAATCGCTTGTCTGGATCAATGATTTTAAGCATGATACCACTATTCCAGGCCCTGAAGGTCTGGATGGCTGCTTGTGCAAATTTTTTATTTTCCTGGTCATTGCGGAACTTTTCTTCAAGCATGACCAGATTTTTTGATTGTATTTCAGGAATGGTCTGTATGTCATCATAGATGGCGATAGCCCCTTGAATAACATGTTCCGGGATAATGATAATCTGATTTTCCAGAATGATCGAGTCCTGGTTTTTAAAGTCAAAGGTTACGGTAAAGGTCGGAGCAGTTGGTTTAATAATTTTATTTTTAAGTTTTCGAAAAAGAGCGATAAAAAAGGATCCAAAAATAAGAAAAAGCACCACACCAATCAGTCTAATATCATATTGATCCATTTATTCCTCCAATGGGGTTATTCTTCATGATTTGTCTTAATGGTTTCAATGGCATCTTTGGCAGCATCGATTAAATCCGGGTGGGAAAATGAACTGGATTTTTTAGTTATCCATTGCCGGGTTGATTCATTTCCTGCCTCTCCAAGGGCGTATAAAATATCTCCCTGCACGGAGAGGTCTTTTGAGTCAAATTCTTTGATCAAAAGAGGGCAAAGCCGGGTGGCAAGAACAGGTGCATCCTGGGCCAGTTCTTCCACAACCACCATGGCACCCAACCGCACGGACCAGGTGGGGTGGCATAAGAGTTGGATAAACGCATCAAAGATTTTTTGAGTGAGTATCATCTGTTCGGTAATCCAGGAAGCATCTCCTTGCTCCATGATATTTTGTAAGGTATCTACACTCAATTGAGAGGGGTCACGGTCTGTAATCATGTCAACTATTTCCTGCGCTGCCACTGAGCCGGTCCATCGGAAATTATCATCCAGGATCAGGCAGGGGGCAGACATGACGTCATCAACTGCCGCAGTATGTTCAAACAGGCTGCCGTCAATGATATCAAGCTTGATCAGGTTGCAATAAAGAGCAAGGGGAACAAGTGTCTCAACCATTGCCGGACAGTGAGGGCAAAAAAGGGCAATATAAAGTTTGAGTTTAACCGGAATTTTGATTTGTTTAAGACCATTCTGGATTGATTTTGAAAGTTTTAAATCCTCTTTGTCTGGTTTATTGACTTTATTCAGGCAGGATAAGGCGTTCAGAAAAGGGCGCAACTCTTTTTCCATAGGATAGGCAGAAAAAAAGATATTCTCGGTTAATTCGAATCCGGGCCGTTCTTTTTTATCGGTTACAGGTTCAATCACCAGATTGGATGCCAGTTGTTGCAGCTCGTCGGAAATGGCTGTAAATTGATCCGCCTTCTTTTTGCCGGACATGTTTTGGTCTGCTTTTGCTTTTATAAATTGTTCCGGCAAGATCAGTTTGATGTGGATCTTTTGGTCACAAGTTTGATTCCAGCTCTTGATCATGGTTTTGGCCAAATTGTCAAATAGGGGCATGATGGATTCTCTTAATTGTTTACTCAGTGAGTGTTGTTGATATTATTTATGGTTGATCCTCAAGCGGTTTTTTGTCTCTCCAGCGCTTTTGCGATCAATGAAAAATCATCCGGGTCATTTTCAGGGTCACAACTGGCCCTGGCAATGATCACTCCGGGATATAACCGGACATCTTTCCAAACGAAATCATGGGTGGTGATTCGGTCTTTAATCCGATTGGCCAGTATATGGGCTCCATTAGAGTCGGTATGGGGCAAAAGGATTCCAAACTGGTCAAAAGAGAATCGCGAGATGATGTCACTTTCCCGGATAATATCTTGAATCAATGCTGCGCTGATGCTGATGATCTGATCAGAAACAAGGTGGTCGTATTCTTTTGTTATGGTATTTAGGGTATTAAAATGAATCATCAGAAGAGATAATGGCGTATGATATCGTTTGGTCTTGACCATTTCAACAGTCATTTGTTCTTCAAAATGGCTGCGGTTGTGAAGTCTTGTTAAGGCATCTTTTTGTGAGACCAGAACAATTCTTCCCCTTGCATCTTCAGCTGCCCGGATGATTCGGGCTTTTTCAAATATACCGGAAATAGTAGACGAAAGGATATCACCGGACAGTTCTTCTTTTAGCAAATATGCAAAGGCTCCTTTTGAAATTGCTTTTGGCCCTTTGTGACCAACGGCTCGGTTTAAAGTGAAGACAACAGGAATATCGGGTTGAATCTGTTTTAATCGTGACAATAGATGCAATCCGGCTCCATCAGGGAGAGTGTCTGAAACAAAGATCAGGTCAAATGGGTTGTTGGCTATCAATGTCATGCTTTGTTCAATCGTGGTTGCCTGGATCAATTTGCAGGCCACAATTCCTTTGAGCAAATGGTTGAAAATACCGAAATCTTCATTGGACTTTTCAACGTAAAGCATACGGTATACCCTATCAATATTCGAGCCTGATAATTTTTTTGATTCAGTCCTTTTAGGAAAGGATGTGCCTTGTTTTGAAAGTTGTTCAATGCGTTGGGTATAATTTTTTATGGCTAAAAGGGCAGGTTTTGATTTTCCTGTAATCTTGCGGTCTTTTTGCAGATGACTTATCCCTGCCAAAAGCCCGTTGATTGATTGCTGCATTCGGTTGGCGGCCATGGAAAAAGTCAAAGCAGATTTTTTTTGCAGGACTTGTTCCTTGATTGCATTGTCATGCTGTTCGATCATTTTTTGATAGGCATTGTCTAACTCTTCCATGCTTTGGTTCACAGCAGAGTTTAATTTGTAAAATTCATAAAAATAAGAGATCTTGTTCTGCATCATCAAGGTGTCAAATGGGGCTGAAATAAAATCGATGTAGAGATCTTTGTGATTCATTAAGAAGTTTTCTGGCAAGCAGGCTGCTTGTTGAATGTCCTTTGTGATGATCAGCAACGGGGCATTATGGATTTTTTTGTGGCTCTTCAGCATCGAACCAATCGTATGAATATCGATGCCGGGCATGCGTTGATCAATAATGATCAGAACAAAGGGATGGGTATAAATGAGTTCAAATGCTTTTTTTTCAGTTTCTGCGGTAAGGAGTTCTATCCCGGATATTTCATTGACACACGCTTGAATTATTGTTTTTGTATCAGGAAAGGCCACTGAAAGAATTTTGTCTTGAATAATATTCATATGGCATTGGTTCCTTTTTATTGTCAGGTCTGATAAGTATTCTTTAGCAGTGTTGTGCTTTTAATTTAAGAATAAATCAGGCAAATTATTGAACCTGTAAGAATTTAAACCAGAAACATAGGTAAAACAATGAAATTTACTGCTGACCTTCATATTCATTCAAAGTATTCCAGGGCAACAGCCAAAAACCTTGATCTTGAAAATTTGTATTATGCCGCACAGGTTAAGGGCATCCGTGTCGTCGGGACCGGCGATTTTACCTATCCTGACTGGATTAACGAAATCGAGACCAAACTTGAAGAGGCAGAACCAGGCTTGTTTCGTCTGAAAAAAGAGATTGCCGCCCAAATCGATAAGACCATTCCGGCAAAATGCAGAAATCGGGTTCGTTTTATCCTTCAAACCGAGATCAGCAATATTTATAAGCGGGATGATCGGGTTCGTAAAAATCATAACCTGATTTATTTTCCAGATATTAAAAGTGTTAAAAAGTTTAATGCCAGGCTGGATGCCATTGGGAACATCAAATCCGATGGCCGGCCGATTCTGGGTCTGGATGCGGCAGACCTTTTAAAGATCATGCTCGAGACCAATGATGACGGTTTTTTTGTACCCGCCCATATCTGGACGCCCTGGTTTTCTTTGTTTGGATCAAAATCCGGGTTTGATTCCATTGAAGAGTGTTTCGGGCCTTTAAAAAAGCATATTTTCGCTGTTGAAACCGGACTGTCTTCTGATCCGCCCATGAATTGGCGCATCAAAGATCTGGATGACGTTCGGCTGATATCCAATTCTGATGCCCATTCTCCAGGATACCTGGGCCGGAATGCCTCTGTTTTTGATACAGATTTAAGTTTTTATCATATTCGAAAGGCTTTGGAAAAAAATGATCTTGATGCCTTTTGCGGAACCTTGGATATGTATCCCCATCAAGGTAAATACCACTATGACGGTCACAGAAAATGCAATGTCTGCCTGAATCCTGCTGATACGGCAAAAATTGATGGGTTCTGTCCTGAATGCGGAGGCAAGGTGACCTATGGCGTGCTCAACCGGGTGCAGGAACTGGCCACAAGGCCGGAAGGATATGAGCCGAAAAAACGGCATGGATTTAAAAGTATTATTCCCCTGGCTGATATGCTGGCCCAGATTTTTCAGGTCGGTCCTAAAACGAAAAAAGTGACCGCCTACTACGATAAAGCCATAGAAACCCTTGGCCCTGAGCTTGAAATTCTTTTGGACAGATCGATAGAAGAAATTAAAACCGGCAAGGTGCCGCTTCTGGCCGAAGCCATCGAAAAAATGCGGTCCGGCGATGTCCGGATTGATCCGGGGTTTGACGGTGAGTTTGGAAAAGTGAAGCTGTTTACCCGGCAGGAAAAAGAAGCACTTCAAGGGGCGTGCTATCCCTTGTTTGATCTTCCTAAAAAAAAGAATAAAAAATCATCGGACAAGATCATTGTTGAGCCCGCAAAAGAATCTAAACAAAAAAAGGAAAAGATATCCTTTCGACAGCCCGAAGAAGTTGATTTATTACAAGGGCTTAATCCGGAGCAGCAACGTGCTGTTGATTCCGACTCCTATGCCATGGTGATTCAGGCAGGTCCCGGAACGGGCAAGACACGAACATTAACGGCAAAAATTGCCAATCTTGTATCTAAAAAAGGGATTGAGCCTTCTTCTATCCTTGCCTTGACGTTTACCAACAAAGCCGCAAAAGAGCTGGCCAATCGGATTGAAAAATATCTGCCAAAAAATAAGAATCAGTCCACTAAAAATCAACCCAACAGAACCAGGCCTTTATCTGCCACCTTTCATTCTTTTTGCTTAAAATTATTAAAGCAATACCAGGCATTCAACCCATTGATTGCCGATGATGCCTTAAGATTGGCTTTTATCCGTGAGGCATTGGGCCATGAAGCCAAAAGAACCTTGATCAAGCAGACAGATGCCCTTATCAGCCATTGCAAGCAGCAACTGCTGGGCCCGGAGGATGACTTAAGCGCCATTGAAAATTTACCTTCTGGTTTCAGTTCAATCTATCAAGCCTATCAAACCCTTTGCGGTCAACAGAATGTGGTGGATTTTGAGGATCTGATTTTTCTGACCATACAGATGTTGACCAATGATACAAATATCCTTGAAAGGGTTCAACAAAAATATCTATACATTTTCATTGATGAATACCAGGATTTAAATTTTGGCCAATATGAATTAACAAAATTATTGGCCCAAAAAAGCCATCTTGTTGTTATTGGTGATCCCGACCAATCCATATACGGATTCAGAGGATCAGACAATCGTTATTTCAAAGAATTTTCCCATGATTTTCCAGGGTGTGAACAAATAGCCCTGAGTAAAAATTACCGGTCCACCCAGACTATTTCAGATGCCTCTTTCCAGATGATCAGCCAGGCAACAAAAATTGGTGAAACCATGAAGATTATTTCAAATGACAACACTTTTCGAAAGCTGATTATCAAAGAGGCGGCCACAGAACATTCAGAGGCAGTGGCTATTGGCAAGATGATTGAAACGCTTGTGGGAGGGACCTCATTTTTCTCAATGGATACAGGAAAAGCAGATGTTGATTGCCAAAAAGAATATTCTTTTTCTGATTTTGCCATCCTTTACCGAACCCGAAAAGAGGCCAACGCCTTTATTAAGGCGTTTCAAAAAGAGGGTATCCCTTTTCAGGTGGCCAGCAAAAAAAACTGGTTACAAATAGATATCATTCAGGATTTGATAAGTTGTTGCAGGATCATGACCGGAAAACACAGCCTTGTGGATATTGAAAGGGTTTTTCTTTTGTTCGGGCCAGAGCAGTCAAAGAAACTCAATCAAATCAAAGCATCAATTGAGGGTAACGACAATGAACAGGCATTAAAGAAAATACTCGCTGGTGCTGATCTGGATGTCCTGATTGAAAATAATGATCAGATTGGACAGGCGGTTGAAAAAATAATAGCCCTTGCCGGTCTTCATGATGATTTAGGCAGTTTTTTAGATGAGCTCATGTTAAACCAGGATGTGGATTCCATTGACTTTCAGGTTCAACAGGTGTCATTGATGACCATGCATGCTGCCAAAGGGCTTGAGTTTCCTGTTGTTTTTGTGGCTGGATGCGAACAGGGCTTGATCCCCTTTGCAAAGAACGGCAAACATATTGATAATATTGAAGAAGAGCGGCGCCTTTTCTATGTGGCCATGACCCGTGCAATGGACATTCTGTGTTTGACTTATGCAAAGAAAAGAAGCATATATGGCATCAGTCAAAAAAGACAGCGCTCTTTTTTTATTGAAGATATTGAAAAGCAATTGATGCAGGTAGAAAAAATATCGGTTAAAAAATCGTTGGAGAAAAAGCAAATACAACTGGAATTATTTTAACTTCAGTGATCAGAAAATAAGGCCAGATAAGTAGTCAGATAAAGAATATACCTGACACAATAAAATCATATAGGATACAAATGGAACCAAGCCTTTATAAAACAATTAAACTTGAAAACGGACAGACCCTGTCCATTCTGGATATATCCAGAAAAATCAGTGACGATGCCTTTGTGGTGAAAATGAAGGCCTTAATTGACATTAAAATCGAACCGGAAATGCTCTCAAACATTCTGCCGTCGGGAGTGTCATTTGAAGATATTCAGACGGCTCTGGGCGACAATATTGCCTATGAATACGAGATGGAACGCAATTTTATCTTGAACCATGAAAAAGATGAATTGTTCCAAGAACTGGTGGATACTTTTTTAAAAAATCTGGGTCAGTATGTGGCAAAACCAAATTTTCCTGGAAAAGTAGTCATCAAAGCATATAAAGATTATGTAAAGAATTTAAAAAGGTTGTCAAGTTATACGGACTGAGGTTAAAATATGAGAATGACAAAGATGATTCACATTGTGGTCCTGGTCATTTTCATTGGTTCTTGTTTTTCCGGCATGGCCACGGCTGATATCTATATGTATATTGATCAAAAGGGCGTGGTGAATTTTACCAATGTCCCCACATCATCAGATTTCAAGCTTTATATCAAGGAAAGACCAGAAAAGCTAAAGCCTGGTTTTGGCTCTGAAAAATATGATGAGATTATTCGAAAAGCCCATAAACGCTATGGGGTTGAATTTTCTTTGATCAAAGCGGTGATACAGATAGAATCAGGCTTTGATCCAAAAGCGGTTTCCCAAAAAGGGGCCACAGGATTAATGCAGATCATGCCGGCCAATTATGAAACCCTTTCCATTAAAGATCCGTTCAATCCCTTACAGAATATTATGGGGGGGGTGTATTACCTTCAAAAGCTGTTAAGACGCTATGAATACAAACTGCCCCTGGCCCTTGCCGCGTATAATGCAGGGCCTGAGGCAGTAGATAAGTATCAACAGATTCCACCGTACCCGGAAACCCAGAGCTATGTTAAAAAGGTTATGAAAACGTACAGCCAGTATAAAGACATCTAAAAATCGGTTTCGACCTCCCTTATAAATTTAATCAAACGGTCTCTCATGTCCGGTCGTTCAAGGGCAAAGGCGAGGTTGGCCATTTGGAATCCAACTTTATCGCCGCAGTCAAAGCGTTTTCCCTTAAATTTATATCCAAAAATAGGCTGTTCTTTTAGAAGGGATTTCATTGCATCGGTGAGTTGAATTTCACCCCCAGCCCCTTTTTGCACTTTCCCAAGAAAATCAAAAATTTTTGGTGTCAGAATATATCGGCCGATGATGGCCAGATTGGATGGGGCATCTTCGGGGTTTGGTTTTTCCACCATGTCATTAATCCGGACAATATCATCTTCAACTTCCTGGGCATCAAGGATACCGTATTTATCAGTCTGATCTTTTTCCACTTCCATGACCGCAGCCATGGACGCCCGCAACCGATCAAACTTTTTAACCATTTCAGAGAGCACGGGTTTGTCGGTCTGAATCAAATCGTCTGCCAGCAGAACAGCAAAGGGCTCATCACCCACAATATCCCGGGCACACCAGATAGCATGACCCAGACCCAGGGGTTCATTCTGCCGGGTATATACAATGGTGCCTGTGGTGGGAACCAGTTCCTGGATCTGTTTTAACAGATCGGTTTTTCCCTTTTTCTGCAGGGTGTGTTCAATTTCAAAGGACCGGTCAAAATGGTCTTCCAAGGCTTTTTTCCCCCGACCCGTGACAAAGATGATCTGTTCGATACCTGCTCTAAACGCTTCTTCAACCGCATATTGTATAATGGGCTTGTCAACCACCGGAAGCATTTCTTTTGCCATGGCTTTTGTGGCAGGGATAAACCGGGTTCCTAATCCTGCAACAGGAAAAACAGCCTTTTTTACTTTCATACAACTCCTTTGGGCAATGGGTGCAAATTTATAAATGCTGCGCAATGTGTTTCAATGGTTTCTGATTGATATTTATTTGGAAAAGGCCAATATGTCAATTATATTTAAATTCTTTGATAAACAGACAGGAAATTGCTAAAAGGACAAGGTTGTCGGCAGGCGTATTTATTTTAAAAAGCAATTTGATCAAATGAGAAGGTAAAATGGAAAGATTTTGGGTTATTCTTGTTTCCGCTGCCATTGGTACGGCTTTTTTTGTGTGGTTTTTCCGTTCTGTTAAAAAACAATTCATGCAGGATTATATCAAGTCCCATCAATGGCTTTTGTACCCCAACGCCATTTGCTATTGGCGGACGGTCCTGGCTTTTATAGGCTTTGCCCTCTATTTTTTAACTTCATATCAAGCCATTGCCATATTTGTTTTTACCTTTGCAGCGATCCTGGATGGCGTGGACGGAGTGGTAGCAAGAGGATGTAATCTAGTATCCCGGTGGGGGGAATGGCTGGACCCTTTGTGTGACAAATTGACGTATTTGCCGCCATTGATTGGATTTGCCTATGCCGGCATTATCTCCATTAAATTGATCTGGATTTTGACAATAATAGAATTAATCGGTCAGTTTTTTGCCCGGCGGATTTTAATCTGGATAAAATTTTCAGGAGCAGCCAATAATTTTGGCAAAATAAAGGCTATTATCTGTTTCGGCCTTGTTATTTTATGTGCATTGATGGATAAAAACCCGGATATCATAGATATTGCTGATGGAATTCTAATGGGCTGTATTATCCTTGCAGCGGCATCAATTGTCTTTAAATTTATTCCAAACTGGCTATATGCGGACATCCTTTCCGGGCTGAATTTTTGTTGTGGTGTTGCCAGTCTTATTTTGACGCACAATCATTATTTTGCCTGGGCAATCTGTATCATTATCATGGGTCAGTTATTTGACCTGTTTGATGGAAGAATGGCTTTAAAACATGGAGGAACCCGATATGGCCCTTACATGGATGATATTGCTGATTTTGTCAGTTTCGGGCTGGCACCGGCTTATGTGGTTGTGCAAAAGGGTGGTTCATTGGCATGGATTGTCGGTATCGTTTTTATTGTTGGGGTTGCCTATCGCCTGATTCGATTTGTAATGGTTGATAAAAAACGGACTGACCTGCCTGCGGGCATATTCAGCGGATTTCCAAGCCCTGCCGGTGCATTGATGGTTCTTGGCGCATCTCTTGTGGCAGCTCCGGTTATTTTATGGACAATAACCAGTATCTCCGTGGGTTTAATGGTCAGTCAAATCCAGTTTGCCCATTTCGGACGAGTGATTCTAAAAAAGATCCCGAAGCCTGTGTTCTTTATGATCAGCGCCTCAATTATTGTTGTTCTGGCTTATATTTTTAAAACAAAGAATGTCCAGATGTTCGGGTATCTGATTTTGGGATCTGTTCTTGTCTATATTATTACCGGCAGGAAGTGGAGATGCTGATAATGACTACCTAATATATGTTTGGGCTATTGTGCTGTGATGTCATTGTCGGTGCATAATAGCCAATGTGCAATCGATTGACATTATTGTCTTTTTTTTGTATATTTGACAACTTTGAAAGACCATAACCATGTAAATAAGGACGTTTTAATGACTGATAAACCTGAAAAAATATCACAGATACCACCGGAGCAACTCAGCCTGAAAAGCAAGTTTAAATTTAAATGCCATAAAGGCGTTAAATGTTTTACTGTCTGCTGCCGTGGGATTGATATAATGCTCACCCCATATGATATTATAACCATGCGTAAGAAACTGGACTTGACTTCAGAAGAATTTCTTGCCGTTTTTACCACACCCCAGATTCTTGAAAAAGCTGATCTTCCGATTGTTACCTTAAAGCTGCTGGATGATGAAAGAAAATCCTGCCCTTTTGTGGAAGATAAGGATGGATGTGCTATCTATGAAGATCGGCCCACCACCTGTCGATATTATCCATTAGGTGTCGGCGCCTTGAGTTATTCCGGGGAAAAAGGAGAAAAGGACGATTTCTTTTTTACGGTAAAAGAGGCACATTGTCTGGGGTTTGACGAAGATAAAGAATGGAGTGTTGCCGAGTGGAGACAGGACCAGGGCGTTGATTTGCGGGATAGAGTCAATGACGGATGGATGGACTTGATTGTCCGGAAGAAATCTTTGCCAGCCAAACTCAAGCTTTCTGAGGAGAGCAAAAAGATGTTTTTTCTGGTCTGTTACAATATAGATAAATTCAGAGATTTTATTTTTAAAAGCACTTTTCTTCAACGATATAATTTGCCCCAAGAGCGGATAAAAGAGATCAAAAATGATGATATTATGCTGCTTGAGTTTGGGTTTGAATGGTTGAAATCAACTTTTTTCAAGGTCGGAAATGAGGTGTTTAAAATAAAAGAAAACAAATAGCACAAAAAATATTTTTTATGTTTGATTATAGCGCTTGTAAGACAAGTGTATGGTGCATATAATTTAACAAACAGGTCCTGCCCGAAAGAGCAGGGCCTGTTTGCATTATGTTCTCGATCCTAATAAGAATAAACCAGTTTTTTGTGAAGGTCAGCATCATTAAGCCGTTGTTCGATATCCACATTAAAGAAAGAGGCCACAGGTTTAAAAATATCAGGTGTTTTGGCCCGGACTTTTTTTAAGGTGTCCAGAACAATTTTAATTCCGTTGGGGGTCATTTTTCCCAATGGTTTCCGACAGGGTCCTGCGGGCATTCCCAATATCTGCATCATGGTTTTGATAGGCAATGGATTTCTTGCCCGACAGGATACCGGACCAAATTCACATTCTTCTGTTGTGGTGACCACCACCAGGTCAAACAAGGGAGCCAGTGCGGTCTGGATTTTCAATGCTGCCTGTGTGTCTCCCTCATTAAGCAGGGCAACCATTTGCGTGAACGCTTTGGGCGCAATATTGGACATGACTGAAATGGAACCACAGGCCATAATGTCAGGCTCGGTCATCATGGTATAGACCAGAGCGTCATCGCCTGAAAAAATATCAAATTTGGCACCACATAATTTTCGAGTCAGTCGCATATTGTCAAGATTGCCCGTGGCTTCTTTCACGCAGGTAATATTTTTATAGTTTTTTGCCAGGATCGCAAGATCCTGTGGTAACATCTGGGCACCGGTTCGGCCCGGAATAATATAAGGGATGATAGTCATGTCTGGAAATTTTTTTGCAGCAACCTCATAATATTCTCTTCTTATTTCAAGTGAGCTTGGACCATTGTAATACGGGTCTACCATGAGGATAGCGTCCAGGTCATCTTTAACCGCATGGCCTAATGCTTCTATGGCTTCCATGGTATTGTTGCTTCCGGTTCCGGCAATTCTAAGGCATTTGTTTTTAGCCAGTCGGGCAACCTGTTCAATCACATGCTCATGTTCTTCCCATTTGAGAGTCGGGCTTTCTCCGGTGGTTCCGGTTGCAAGTATTCCGGTGATACCATTTTCAACCTGGAAATTAATCAGCTGCTCAAGCCCGTTCTGGTCAACTTCTCCTGTTTGATCAAAAGGGGTGATCAATGCAGTATAACATCCTGGTTCCATAACTTCTCCTACCTTGTCATTAAATTGTTCTTGAATACATTTGTCTAGAATCACGTGCTATCATAAGTCTTGACTGGGTTCAAGTCTAAAGTAAATTTCTTAATATTTTCAATGGGGGTTGACACAAGCTTGCGTCGCAAATATTATACTATGTTTTAACAAGGACTTAAAATGGTTTTAATTAACAATTAAGACATTTAGCATTATAAAAAGGAAATTTAAAATGACTGATGGCAATCAGGCGAATAACCAACTTAAAGATGTTGACGAGCATATTGCAGAACTCAGATCCGGACTGGTGCGCAACGCTGAATGTGGTACCACACATTACAATCTTGCAGTGGCATTAATGGGAAAACAAGAATACACCGAGGCGGAAAAAGAACTCCATGAAGCAATCGACTGCAGTCCCTCTCTGGCCGAGGCATATGTCCTTTTGGGAGGGATTTGTCTACAGAGAAAGGACCTTGAAGGCTGTTACCGGTTTAACGAGCGTGCTACAAAAGCCAGGGCAGGATTCGCGGAAGGATATGGCAATATGGCATTTGTTCTTCTTCAGCTTATTGATGGTAAAAATCCAAAAGAGGATGAAGAAAAACTGGATAAGGCTATAAAAAATCTGAGAAAGGCGATTGTTCATAATAAAAATTTTGTCCAGGCCTATACCACGCTTGGGACAGCGTATTTTATGAAAGGGCTTGTGGAAGAAGGGATAAAAGCAAATCTTGAAGCCTTGAAAGTGCAGCCCGAATTTCCAGTCGCCCACAATAATCTGTCTGTGGCCTATTTAGAACTTGGACTATTTGATAAAGCCATAGAATATTGTGATAAAGCCATAGAACTGGGTTTTGAAGTGGCTCAGGAACTTAAAGATGAGCTTGCGCCTTATAGAAAAGCCTAAAGAAAAGATTGATCGATCTTAAGAGACATTCTTAAAGCGTGAAAAAAATTCCTTTTTCGTTGACATACAGGGACAAAAATCCTATATCTGCAATGTTATTTTGCTTAAAATGTTCTTTGGAAATTGAAAGGTTGTTTGTAACCTTTCAGAATAATAACAAATTAGACTATTGAATGAATAGTTTGGAAAAACGTTCATTAATGAATGTAAATTAACTTTAACGGAGGTAAGTAAATGGCTAAGCATGAAACTCCTTTACTGGACCAGCTGGAATCCGGCCCATGGCCTAGCTTTGTTTCTGACTTGAAATTTCAGGCAGAAAAAAGAGCAAAGAATGTAGAAGGTGTTGAATTCCAGATCCCGGTGGATGTTGTGGATGATCTTCTTGGTGTTCTGGAACTTTCTTACAAACATGGAAGAACTCACTGGAAACATGGCGGTATTGTAGGTGTTTTTGGTTATGGCGGTGGCGTTATCGGTAGATACTGTGATCAGCCTGATTCTTTTCCTGGTTGTGCAGCGTTCCATACAATGCGTGTAAATCAGCCTGCAGGAAAATATTATACAACTGATTACCTGAAAAAATTGACTGCGCTTTGGGATCTCAGGGGATCGGGCATTACCAATATGCATGGCGCAACAGGGGATATTATCCTTCTGGGAACCACCACTCCTCAGCTGGAAGAAATTTTCTGGACCCTGACCCATGATATGGGACAGGATCTTGGTGGATCAGGTTCCAACCTGAGAACACCTGCTGACTGTATGGGTCAATCTAGATGTGAATATGCATGCTATGACACCAGCGCCCTGGTTTATTTTTTGACCAACGAATATCAGGATGAACTGCATCGTCCGGCATTTCCATACAAGTTTAAATTTAAACTGGATGGTTGCTCGAACTGCTGTGTAGCATCTATTGCACGATCTGACATGTCCTTTATCGGTACCTGGAGAGATGATATCCGTATTGATCAGGATGCTGTAAATAAATATGTTGAATGTGATGCTGCCTATCCTGCCAATGCCGGCGCGCATAAAGATAGAGACTGGGGTCCATTTGATATTGAAAAAGAAGTGACCGGTCTTTGTCCGACAAAATGCATGAAATTTGAAAATAAAAAACTTGCCATTGATAATTCCAATTGTACTCGCTGCATGCATTGTATCAATGTTATGCCACGAGCCCTTAAAATTGGTAAAGATACTGGCCTGTCCATCCTCGTTGGTGCAAAAGCCCCGATTCTTGATGGTGCCCAGATGGGTTCCTTGCTGGTCCCATTTGTTGAAGTTAATCCTGACAATGATTATGAAGCAATCACAGAAGTCATTGAAAACGTCTGGGATTGGTGGATGGAAGAAGGCAAGAACCGTGAACGTCTTGGTGAGTTGATCATGCGTCAGGGATTTCAGAAAATTCTTGAAGTGACTGGTATCAAAGCCGCGCCTCAGCATGTTTCATACCCGAGAACCAACCCGTATATCTTCTGGAAAGAAGATGAGGTTGAAGGCGGCTGGGAACGTGATGTTGAAGAATACAGAAAACACCATAGAAGATAGAAAGGGAGAGTAATAATGGCATTTATATCTACTGGTTATAATCCAGCCAAACCGATGGAAAACAGAATTACTGACATCGGTCCCAAAGACCATAATGATTTTTATCCTCCTGTAATTAAAAATAACAAGGGTAAATGGTCTCATCATGAAATTCTTGAATCCGGTGTACTTGTACACGTTGGCGATTCAGGAGATGAAGTATATACTGTAAGATGCGGTGGCGCACGTTTGATGTCCACCAGCCTTATTAATGAAATTTGCGAGATTGCCGACAAACATTGTGACGGTTATGTTCGTTTTACTACCAGAAACAATATTGAGTTCATGGTAGATTCTAAAGATAAAGTTGAGCCTCTTAAAAACGATCTGGCTTCCAGAAAATTTGCCGGTGGTTCTTTTAAATTCCCAATCGGTGGAACCGGTGCTGGTGTTACCAACATCGTTCATACCCAGGGTTGGGTTCACTGCCACACACCTGCAACTGATGCATCCGGTACGGTTAAGGCCACCATGGATACATTGTTTACAGATTTTCAGTCCATGAGACTTCCGGCACAGCTGAGAGTTTCCATGGCTTGCTGTCTGAACATGTGTGGTGCGGTTCATTGTTCTGATATCGCGATTCTTGGATATCATAGAAAACCGCCAATGCTGGATCATGAATATCTTGATAAAGTGTGTGAAATTCCTTTGGCTATTTCTGCATGCCCCACAGCAGCGATTAAACCGTCCAAGCAAGTTCTTGCCGATGGTACGGAAGTAAAATCTGTTGAGGTTAAAAACGAAAGATGTATGTATTGTGGTAACTGCTACACCATGTGTCCTTCCATGCCTCTTGCTGATACAGTCGGTGATGGTATTGTACTCATGGCTGGTGGTAAAGTTTCCAACAGAATTTCTACTCCAAAATTTTCTAAAGTTGTTGTGGCCTTCCTGCCAAATGAAATGCCAAGATGGCCTTCCATGACAAAAGCGATTAACCAGATGGTTAATGCATATTCCAATGGCGCCAACAAATACGAACGTCTGGGTGACTGGGCAGAGAGAATCGGATGGGAAAAATTCTTTGAAAAATGTGAGCTTGAATTTACTCATCATTTGATTGATGATTTCCGTCAGCAGGCATACATGAGCTGGCGTCAGTCAACTCAGTTTAAATTCTAAGAATTGTTTGAAACAATCATTGTTTGAAATAATCATAGATAAATGAATCGACAAGCCGGAGTGCAGTTTTGCGCTCCGGCTCGTCAATTTTAATTTGTGGGTTTAATTTGTGGGTTTAATCCAAAGGTTTAATCCAAAGGAGTATGATAATGAGTGATCTTCTTGATAATAAAGAAGCAGCAGTTAAGGCTGTTCTGGATTGGATGAATAAAAAAGCCAAAACCAAAACCAAGTTTTATTTTAATGATTTTCAAAAAGTTTTTCCTGATGACAAACTTAGAGCGATTAAAAAAGTTATCAACGTAATGGTTGAAGATGAAGTTCTTGAGTATTGGTCTTCCGGAAGTACAACCATGTATGGAATCAAAGGCTCTGGTATCCAGCATTCTTCTGAAGGTGAAGAATAAGATTAAAATTTTAAACACTTTAAGATTTCATGCAAAAAGTCAGTAAAAAGGTTCCGGGAATAGTCATTGCCGGCCTCCGGGGGGGATCAGGTAAAACCATAATTTCCCTGGGGATCACTGCTGCATGGAAACAAAAAGGCTATGCGGTCTCTGCATTTAAAAAGGGACCCGACTATATAGACGCCGGCTGGCTTTCCCACGCAGCCGGTCGTCCCTGTTATAATCTGGATACTTTTCTTTGTGATCCATCTATTGTTCAAGCGTCCTATCAAAAAAATTCTAAAAATAGTGATATAGCCGTTGTTGAAGGAAATCGCGGCCTATACGATGGTATAGATACTGACGGGTCCACGAGTACCTCAGAACTTGCAAAACTGCTGAATTTGCCGGTTCTACTTGTTCTGGACTGCACAAAAAGCACCCGAACCATGGCTGCCTTGCTCTTGGGGTGTATGCACTTTGATCCTGCTATCAACTTGTGTGGTGTGGTTCTTAATCAGGTTGCGGGTAAACGCCATGAAGGAAAAGTTCGGGCCAATATTGAAAAATTCTGTAAAATCCCGGTGTTTGGTTCTGTTCCCAAACTGCAGCGGTCGGATTTTCCGGAAAGACACATGGGGCTAGTGACTTCCCAGGAGCATGGGTTTTCAGACCAGGCCATTGCAGCCGCAGCAACGGTTGCTTTTGATCATATCGATCTGGACGGATTGTATGCTGCAATAACAGCACAAAACCAGGTATTTGATATTGTGCCATCCATATCTGTTCAATCGGCTGTTCAGACAGCTCAAATAATATCAGAACCTGTCACCATTGGTATTGTCAAAGATTCGGCCTTTCAGTTTTATTACCCGGACAATATCGATGCCCTTAAAAATCTGGGGGCCCAAATAGTCTATATCAGCCCGTTGAGTCAAAAAAAAATTCCAGATGTCCATGCCATTTATATGGGTGGTGGGTTTCCTGAAACCCATGCCCCTCAACTGGCTGAGAATAAAGCCTTTCGGGAGGACTTAAAAAACTTGTCTGAAAAAGGTCTTCCCATTTATGCGGAATGTGGCGGGCTGATTTTTCTGGGCCAAAGCATTACTCTCGAAAATAAAGAATACCCCATGTCCGGGATTCTGCCCATAAAATTCGGCCTGTCCAATCGTCCCCAGGGGCACGGCTATACAAAAGTTGATGTGGTCAATGACAATCCGTTCTTTGCAAAGGGCCAAACCTTAAGAGGTCATGAGTTCCGGTATTCCAGTATTTTACACATTGATTACAAGGACTATGAAATGGCTTTTAAAATGGAGCGGGGCAAGGGGATCATAGAAAAAAAGGATGGTTTTTTCAAAAACAATACCTTTGGTACATATACCCATATTCATGCTTTGGGAACGGTCTCCTGGGCCGGATCTCTTGTCAGAAGAGCTTTGGAATACAAGCAACGCTTTAAATTATAAAAAAGGTTTGAACAAAAAAAAAGAGGTGATTTTCTATGAAAAACACCTCTTTATGAATCAGCAGTTAATCCTTAGGATTAATTGATGTTTACATGGGGATGTGGCAGTCTTTACAACTGGTTGGTGCTTTGCCTTTTTTACCGGTTTTGTCACCGGCAGCAATGTTTGTGGTCATATGGCAGCCAATGCAGTTTTCGTGCAATGCAGTTTTATGCTGTTTAATGTCAGCAGGGTTTTTGGTTCCTTCAGAGACACCTTTAAATTTGGCCTCTTTTTTATCTGCTTTTTCTCTGTCATGGCAGGTATCGCATTTTTGAACATCATCCCCGGCTTTAAGGGCAAGGGGTTTGCCTTTGTCGTCATGATGGCAGGCACCACATTCAAGTTTGAATTCTTCGTTATGTTTTTTATGGGTGAATTCAACCAACTTAGTAGGTTTCTTTTTGTCGTCCGGGCTTTTAGATCGTTTTTTGTAGACTTTTGATTCCATGGTAACGGTATCACCAACTTTGGTACCCGCCTGAATTCCAGTCGCAAGAAAAACAACAGCAATGCCTGCAATTAAAAGCAGGGTGAGCAGTTTTTTATTCATGATCTGTTTTACTCCTCTAATAATTATCAATTTATTTTATTTTGCCTTTTACCGACAGCATACTCATACTATCGATTGTTTCTTTATAAAAATATATGTTTTTTTACACCCAAGTGAGCAAATAAGTCAATAATAAAAACTTAAATAATTAGAGAGTTATTCTGACTCTTCTTGTGTGTTGCCTGCTTTAACGTCTGTATCTCCAGGCGGATCTTCAGGTGTGTTGTCTTCAGTTTCAGGCTCTTTTTTTTTGCCGAAAACCATGGCACCGATAATGCTGATTTCGTACAGGAACATCAAAGGCAAAGCCATCATGATCTGGGTGACCACATCCGGAGGGGTAATGATTGCAGCCCCGACAAAAAAGATCAATATGGCATATTTCCTGTTTTTTTTCAAAAAAGGAACCGTAACCAGTCCCATGCGGGCCATAAATGTAAGAACCAAAGGCAACTCAAAAACAAAACCAAATGCCAGTAGCATTTTAGAGGAAAGGGCAAGGTATTCTTTCATAGACGGCATGGCTTGAATGGTATCGGATGAAAAACCCAAGAAAAATTCAAATCCATAGGGAAAGACTATAAAATATCCAAAGGAGGCACCCACGACAAAAAAGACAACAGAAAGAAAAACAATGGGGATTAAATATTTTTTTTCATTCCGGTAAAGGCCAGGGGAGACAAACATCCAGAACTGATAAAAAAGTACTGGGGTGGAAAGAACGATACCGGCAAGTAATGAGACTTTAAGATAAGTGAAAAAAGCTTCAGGCAGGCCAGTGAAAATCATTTTGGTGTTTTCACTGCCGGCCATGGCCTTGATCAATGGGGCATTTAGAATGTCAAATAATTTTTCTTTAAATGAATACGATGCCACGAAACCTATGGCCACGGCAATAAATGAAAAAATCAATCGACTGCGCAGTTCGTTTAAATGTTCGGTAAAAGGGGTTTTTTCTGTGTCACTCATGGCGAGGCCTATTGGGTTGGTTCGATTGTTTCTGAACGGGTATTGTTCGGTTTGTCATGAGGCTCATCGTCGTTTGCTTCAGCAATATCTGGTTCAGGTTCTTGATTGCCGGATTCAGCAGTATGGCTATCTGTATTGTCCATATCAGTGTCGTCAGAATTATTATCTTCAGGAGCAATATTCGATTCTGGTGAGGTTTCTTTTTCAAAAGAGAAGGGGCCTTGATCAGGATATGGATTGGCATCAGAACGTTTGGGGGTCGCTTTATTTTCAAAATCGTTCTGAATGCCCTTTGGAGGATCGTTTAAGATCTCTTTTAGATTGGTTTCAGGAAGATCAACAATATCTTTGACAGTGCTTTCCACATCCATGCTGCGTTTTAAATCCTGGGCAGATCGTTTGAATTCTCCCATGGCGCGTCCCAGGGTTTTAGCCAGTTCCGGCAGTTTTTTAGGCCCGACAACAATGAGAGCGATGGCTAGAATCATTAAAATTTCCATCATTCCAAGACCGAACATTCTATTTAAACTCCTTTAAAGAAAAGTACCTGTTAATAAGAATAAAGTTCTACACTGAATAATAGTAAAGTGTCAAGAAAGGATCATGGGATTCACAGGATAAGGGACCTGCGACATTAAAAAATAGATCGTATCTTTGATGGTAGATTTTTTAAGTATTTATTGTTTTGTATTGTCCTGGCGTGACCCTTTATATGGTTGTTGGCCTTTCCCGCGGAAGGGTTTTCGTTTTTGGAAACTAGCCTTTGGCGGTTGTTTTTTCCTGGGTTTGGGTGTGGGAAGCTCTCGCTCAAGCGCTTCAGACGGATATTCGCAGATGATCTTATTTCCAAGCACCTCTTCAATTTTCGGGATGAAAAAGGAACTCATTTCATCGGCAAAGCTCACCGAGATTCCGGTGGCACCTGCTCTGCCTGTCCGGCCGATCCGATGGATATAGTGTTCAGGTTCATGGGGAAGATCATAATTGATCACATGGCTGATATTTTCAATGTGCAGCCCGCGAGCGGCCACATCTGTTGCCACCAGAATATTTATCAGACCTTTTTTAAAACTTTCAAGCACCTTAAACCGTTTGTCCTGGGCAATATCTCCCGAGAGAACCGAGCATTTCTGGCCATAGCGTTCCAATTTTTCAGCAAGAATTCTTGCGGTATCCTTGCGATTGACAAAAAGAATGACCCGTTGGAGCTGCTCATTATTGATCAGGTTAAAGACATGTTTAAATTTATCTGTTTCAGTGGATATATACACAATCTGTTCAATGGACTCTGCTGCGGAATGCCCTGGTTCAATCTCTATTTGAACGGCATCCTTAGTTGTCCAGCTTTCAGCCAGGCGCAATACATCTTCGGTTAATGTGGCGGAAAAAAACAGGGTCTGGCGTTTATCCTTGTGCGGTGTTTTTAATACAATTCTGCGGACATCTGGAATAAATCCCATATCCAGCATTCGATCTGCTTCATCAATCACCATGATCTCCACCCGGGAAGGGTCAATGAGCCTTTTGTCCATGAAATCGATGAGTCGTCCTGGTGTGGCTACAATCACATCAACCGGTTTTTGGGTTAAAGATTGCTGCTGGCTTTTGTAACCGGTTCCGCCAAAAATAGACACAATCCTTATCGGGGTATACAGGGCAAGTTCTTTGAAATCTTTTTCAATCTGGTAAACCAGCTCTCTTGTGGGTGCCAGAATCAATGCCCGTGGGCAACCGTTTTTATTTTTAACCGGTTTTTTGAGAAAAGTGTTTAAGATGGTAAGAATAAAACTGGCAGTCTTGCCGGTTCCGGTCTGGGCTTTTGCTGTGGCATCTTTGCCTCCCAGAGTATGCACTAGAAGGCTGGCCTGAATCGGGGTACAATACTCAAATTTTAAATCTGCAATGGCATGCAGGAGACTCCATGGCAAATCAAAGTCCTGAAACCGGGTTTCCCCCTCTCTGGGTGCTACTGGAAAGTCATTGATTGCCCAGTCTTTTTTTTGAGGTGTTGGCTTTTGAGATGTTGGCTTTTTGGGTTTTGGGGGAGCAGCCTTTTGAGCTTTTGGCCTTGGTCTTGTCGGCAGTTTTATTTGAGCCTTTTTGTCAGCCACCGGATCGGGTTTTGTTATTGAAGGCTTTTCAGGCTCTTTTTTCGCGTCTGGTATTATAGGTGGTTCTTTTTTTTTATCTTTAGTGGGTAATAAAGAAGCTGGGATAAAAGAAGTTTTTTTTTGTTCTTTTGGGCCGAATTGTTTTTTTAGGAATGAGAAAAATTTTTTCAATCGTTACTTTCTATTATGTGTAATTAATTAAATGTCTTTACAATTGTCAATACTTAGCATTAACAATGGTTTTTAGCAAACGCAATAGGCTTTTTGAAGTTAAAAAAGAACAAATCAATTTTTAGCCCGTATATTTCATGAAAATTAAATATCCGGGTTAGCCTCCAGCAACCAAAGGCAGAAGAATAATTTTTGCATTATCCGGAATCTGTGTTTTTTCAAAAAACGGACTGGAAACAAGTTTGCCGTTCAATCGAACAACTGAGCAGCATTCAACATGGTCCAGCCCTTTTAAAAGAGATGCAATGGTCATCCCTTCTGACCATTGCATGGGGATATTGTCAACGTCTATCAAGGGTTAGACCACACCATTTTTTTTCAGGACAGCCATGACTTCAGGAAAGTCAATACCCAGACGTTTCACTGTTTCAATAGTGGGTATACCATTATTATTCCACCCGCGTCGTTCATATACGGCATCTTTAAGAAGTTCATATTGTTCTTCTCTTTTTTGTCTTAAAATCTGCACTTTTTGTTTTGAGTCCATTTTGCCGGTATCAACGCCATGTTTTTCTTTCAGCTGGTCATCATACCTATTTTGCCGGGATTCGTATTCTTCAACGGTAACAGGTCCCACTGCGCGGTAGGGTATGGTATCGTGTTCCCTTGTCCCATATCCCATTTTAAGGTTAAAGATCCGCTGGAAGTTATAAACTGCTTCACTCATGGCAATCAGATCATCCGGGCCTGTTTCCCGGCCGGTTACTGCACTGAAAAATTCTGCATACCAGGCCACATGCTTGACTACTTTGGCCGGTTCCGGGTTTAGTTTATTGTCTTCAGGTATAATATCGTTCCAAGGCAGTTTGCACAGCCCGCACAGCCCGAACCAGGTTCTGAACATGGGAAACCAGTGAAGGGATTCTGCCTTGTTTTCAAAGGTCGGCATGAAATTATGCACCATATCCAGAAAGATCAGCCAGGCTTCATCATGCTGAGCCCCTTTGAGGGACAAGCCATATCCGCCCTGCTGGGCCAAAGATTCCTTGGTAATGTATTCGGAAAATTCCAAGCCTTTGGATTCCATGCCGATATCCTGCATAAAATCTGCATTGGCGCCAAAATCTTTAGCAAAAATGGCTTTCATTTGTCGAATTCCTTTTCCGACAATGGCTCCAAATCCTTTGCCTTTGGCCATTTGGTGGATGATTTCCAATGTATTGAAACGGTTGCCAAAACTTAAATCCATGCCATTGGTATGCTCAAGCCTAATCTCTTTGTTTTCAAAACATTCCATGACAAAACCGATTGAAGTTCCCACAGAGATGGTATCCAACCCATAGGCGTCACAATAAAAATTGATTTCAAGAATGGTGTGGGCATCAAAAATACCCAGGTTGGAACCGCAGCCGGCAACGGTCTCGTATTCAGGACCGTCAACAAATACTTTTTTTGCCCGATAGGGGCCGGTAAAGGGAGAAAAATCTTTTACTCCATGGGAACAGGCAACGGCACAGCCTTTCCAGCATCCGTCAAATCCCTTGTCAAATAGATGTTCATACACATCCTCACCAATATTTTTGGATTCCGGGTGGGAACCGAATTTGAAATTGTGGACCGGCAGGCAGTCATGATCGTTCATGATGGGTACCAGGTGGGTGGTTCCCACTAAAGCCATTCGGTTCTGCTTGGGATCCAGATCATGAATCTCTTTGGCATGGGTCTTGGTGATTTTTTTTAATCGTTCAAGATCGGCAGGATTGTTGGTTTTCATGGAAATCGCACCAAACCGTGCCACCACGGCTTTAATGTTTTTATTGGCAAATACGGTTCCTATACCGCCCCGGCCGGCCTGTTTATACCGGACCATTTTTCGTCCGGCATCCCACCAGGAAAAATTCAAGCATCCGAAAAAAGTATTTTTTGCCCCGGGGCCTGTGGTCACTACTGAAACATTGACTGGTTTTTCCTTGTCAAAATAATGGGTGAGGACATTGGAAAGCTCATAGGCATCATCAGGAAGATTACTGGCAGTATATAGCTTGATTTTTTCCTCAATGCCGTCAATGAGAATAATGGTGTCTTCTCTGGCTTTTCCATCCAGTTGAATCACATCAAAACCGGAGAATTTTTTATAAGGGCCAAAATACCCTCCCACATTTGAATCCACCGGTGCACCGGTCAAGGGGGATATGGCTGTGACAATACTTTTTCCTCCACCCGGATATCCCGGCGTTCCACCCAGGGGGCCCGAAGAAATACAGATGGCATTTTCAGGATCATTCCATCGGGTGTCAGAAGATACCGCATTCCACATCATCCAGAGGTCATAGCCTTTTCCTCCGATAAATCTGGCTTTAATTTTTTCTTCAATATCATTGATGATGATGTCATCCGTATCCAGTTTTATATGAAGGGATTTATCTGTATATCCTTTGTTGATTGCTGCCCGTTCATAAGAAATGGATTTTTTTTCCTGCATCTGGATCTGACCCATGATGTCTCCTTCATCTAAATTTGGTATATCAAACACGGAACCCGGGTTCCTGTGTTGTGAACCGTTTTATTTTTGATATTATCCTATATCATAATTAAAGGGTCAAGTATAGGCCGGACCGTTCAGGTCAGCTTACCTTTTTGTCGCTGGATGGGCAGGTTGACAGACTCTCCCAAAATGCTCCTGTAAGGCAAACTGATCTGAACTGGTTGCTGCGTCAAAAATCACAACCCTTACCAATGGAAAGTTTTAATCTGAACATGTAACAAAATTTCTCAAAGGAATCGTAACATCATATCCCTTAATCAAGAATCAATTTTTATGTGACACGACAAATCAAGGCCTTGGGACTAGTCCAATCTGTAATTTAAGGTATAGGTTTGGGATCAGATAGAATTTGAACGATGAAGGCATCTTTAAATATGAAATCTCAATCCCAATGCCACGCTACGAACAAGTCCGATTCTGATCAAATATAAGTCAGAAACGGTAAGGGGGAATGGGACGGATGTTGCGTTATGAGAAGATGCTTCAGATTTTGTGTCAAAATTCAATAAGATTATTGTTGAATGTTTTTCTTTAATACTGCTATTAGATTTATACAAATAGGAGGATTCCATCATGCCAAATGCTACACAGCTTGTTTACAAATACAGAGATTTCCGTGACCGTACTTTAGAGATTTTTGAGAACAACGAAATATACTTTTCATCACCAGAGGATTTGAATGACCCCTTGGATTGCCAACCACCATTAACCGCAACACTTAAACATCTGATTGAAAATGAACCCCAAAAGAAGATAAAAGAAATATTGGATTCGCCAGATCTTATATTTTTTGCTAAAAATATGGAAAATGCTATTCGCCAACAAGCAATATTTTCCTTATCCGAAAAAGGTAATGAACCACTGCTTTGGTCGCATTATGCAGATAAACACAAAGGTTTGGCTATAGGATTTGATACGAACTATTTAAGGGATCTAATAGCACCTCTAAAAGAGTATGCGATTCATGGCCTTTTTAAAATGAATTATGAAAAGACCCCACCATTTCGAAAAGGTTTCAAAGATGCCGCTTATAAAGTAAATAAATTAAATATTTTTAAATGTAACGAATATGAATTTAGAAGACGTTTCAAAGTATTGGAAGAGAAGATTATGAAAGATTTCATCCAATATGGTATTCATACAAAATCAAAAGATTGGTCATATGAGAGAGAAGTTAGATTGGTGAAAGAAGGTAAAGGCAAGGTAAAATTTCATCCTGAAGCAATTCAAGAAATAGTCTTTGGTTTAAATATGGATGAGCCAAGCAAACAAGTAATACGTAAAATTCTGAGTGGCCCCGAATGGAATCATGTTCAGTATAAAAAGGTTGAACCTGCTTCTGGCACTTTCAGCTTTAAAGTAGTCCCTTGTGATTAATTTCTTATTGCTAACTTTGGGTTAAGCACAACAAAACAAACAACGGTCAGAATAATTCTGATCATTTTCTCGTTGATAAGAGGGTCAAAACTGGGGTACAAAGTTCGACATCACAGAACTCAAATATGAGGGGGGGGGGAAGACTGATACAAAAGATTTCCAACGGTTATAATTATAGATCCTCCTTAGCTCCACCAATTTATATCATCTATGATGTCAAAAATAATATTTCTTTGTTTATAGGCTTAAAAATTTAAATATTTCAAATTGTGAATTATGTGAGCCGGAATGATTGAATTCGTTACTTTATTGAGGAGGTCGGGGTGTGGATTGCGGGGAATCGTTGATGGGCGTTCTGTACAGAATCTTAACGCAACGGCGCGTTAAGAACGTCAACTGTCTGAGCGTAGCGAGTTTTGACGTTCAGCAGAGTGGAGTTTAGAGTCTGTAAGAATGCCCGTCGGATGGACTGCAATCCACACCCCGACCCGGCTGCAAATTTGGATACTGCCTTACAGGGTTGAAGAAAGATATTGTTTAAACGGTATTTTTAAATAATGGCCGAATTAGAAGGTTTTTTATGCGGCTGGTTTGACTTGTATGGAGTCACATTTGTTTTTTGTTTGGCAACAAAGTGTGAAACATGTCGTTTTTTTAAAAAATATGTGTTATTTATCGGGCATTTGATATAGAGAATAAATGGGATTGAATATTGAAAACCCCTTGACTTTTCAATTGATTAGTTGTTAACCAGAAAATTGAAAACTTAGGGAATTGTTGAAAAAAAGGTAATATAAATGTTCATATTAGCCAATTTGTTAAATGCTATTGCCATTGTTTTAGATATGGCGCTTAATATTTATTTGTGGATTGTTATTGCCGGGGCTGTGCTCTCATGGGTGAACCCGGACCCTTACAACCCCATTGTGCGGTTTATAAATAGTGTTACTGAACCGGTTTTTTATCAAATCAGGAAAAGACTTCCGTTTGATCTCGGAGGAATCGATTTATCGCCTATAATCGTTATTTTTGCCATTTATTTTCTGCAGGCTTTTGTTGTGAACAGCCTTCGAGGGCTGGCCCGCACTATTGCATAATAAAAGAGAGGTGGTCCCATGGGTATAACACCATTGGTTGTGAAACAAAAAGAGTTCCGCACACGATTTCGGGGTTTTGATGTCCAGGAAGTTGATTATTTCCTTGAAGAGGTCTCCTATGAACTGGAGATACTGAACAATACAATAAAAAGCCAACAGGATGAAAACCATCGCCTGGATATAGAGAATCAAGGGTATCGAAAAAGAGAAGATGCCATGAAAAATGCCATGATTCAATCCCAGAAAGTGTTGGACCAGATGAAGGACAATGCTGTAAAATCTTCCCAGGTGATCATTGCCAATGCAGAGGTTCAAGCTGAGAAAATATTGAATCGTGCCCACAAACGGCTTTCCCAGCTTCATAGTGATATTATTGAACTCAAACGCCAGCGAATTCAACTGGAAATGCAAATTGGTGCTGTCCTTGATTCTCATTCCAGGCTCATTGAGATGACCAAGGAAGAAAATAAGGCTGCAGATGAAACAGATGCGACCTTAAGGTTTATGAAACAAGCATAATCTGGTTTAAAAAATTATACAAAAAGGTTGAATCATGGCTGAGATTGATGCGTTTTTTAAGCTGATGCATGAGCAGGGAGCTTCCGACCTCCACCTGGTTTCGGGCCAGCAACCGGCTATAAGACTTCACGGCGATATTGAAAGAATTAAATATGCTATCCTGACCAGTGATAAGCTCAGGGTCCTGTTATATGAAATCACTTCCCAGGAAAAAATCAAGGTGTTTGAAGAAACCGGTGATGTGGATTTCGGGTATGAGATCCCGGGGCTTGCCCGCTACAGGGCCAATTATTTTATGCAGAAAAATGGTATTGCTGCGGTATTTCGTGAAATCCCGTCTGAAATACTCACTGCAGAACAGCTCGGCCTGCCGCCAGTGATTTCAAAACTGGCCTTTCTTCCCAGAGGACTTGTCCTGGTCACAGGACCGACCGGTTCTGGTAAATCAACCACCCTGGCTGCCGTTGTTGATCAGGCCAACAGAAACAGAAAAGACCACATTATTACAGTGGAAGATCCAATAGAGTTTGTTCATAGGAGTCAGGGCTGTATTGTGAACCACAGGGAAGTGGGGCTTCATACCCAGACTTTCTCATCGGCGTTGAGAGGGGCTTTACGTGAAGATCCGGATATTATTCTTGTGGGTGAGTTAAGGGACCTTGAAACCATTTCTCTTGCCATTGAAGCAGCATCCACAGGCCACCTGGTTTTTGGTACCCTGCATACCTCAAGTGCGGCCAAAACCGTTGACAGGATCATTGAAGTTTTTCCATCAACAGAGCAGGCTCAGATTCGGTCTACCTTGGCTGATGGTTTAAGGGCGGTAATCGCTCAAACCTTGTTCAAGCGGGTTGATAAAAAAGGCCGATGTGCGGCGCTAGAAATTTTAGTAGCCACGCCTGCGGTGCGAAATCTGATAAGGGAAGCCAAAACCCATCAGATTCCATCCATGATCCAGACCGGTAAACAATACGGCATGCAATTGCTGGATGATGCCATCATGCAATTGTATAAAAAAGGATGGATCAGCCCTGATGAAGCATATGGCAAGGCCAATAACAAATCTTTGTTCAGGCCGTTCCTGAAAAATCCGCCAGCTGATTTTACCGAAGCTTAACGTGTTGCAATTTAAAATTTTAAGGAAGGCGGCATGAAAAAACAACAGATTGATCATATCCTTTCTAAAATGCTTGATTCCAATGAAAATGTGTCTGACTTGAATTTTACACCGGGCAAACCACTCCAGGTTGAAAGTTCAGGTGAGCTGGTTTCGGTAAAAATTGACCCGGATTTTAATTTGCTCACTCCTTTTCAGACGGAAATTATTGCACTGAATCTGATAAATAATAATAGAAAACTTATTGAAACACTTATTCGGGAAGGTTCTTGTGACCTGTCTTATCAATTGGCAGACAAAGCCCGATTCAGGGTTAATGTTTTTTCACGATCAGGCAAGTATTCCATTGTTTTAAGAAAGCTCGAGACAACAATTCCCACCATAGAAGAATTAAACCTGCCCAAGGCATTTCATGACATGTCAGAAGAAAGAAACGGTATTATTTTTGTTACCGGTGCCACAGGTTCCGGTAAATCAACCTCTCTTGCTGCATTGCTGGATAAAATTAATGAGTCCAAGTCGGTTCATGTGATTACTCTCGAAGACCCCATTGAGTACCAGCACTCCCAGAAAAAATCGACGTTTAATCAAAGAGAACTGGGATCAGATTTTGATACCTTTGCCAGCGGTTTAAGGGCAGCTCTCCGGCAGGCGCCAAAGGTGATTCTTGTTGGTGAAATGAGGGACAGGGAAACGGTTGAAATCGGTCTTACCGCGGCTGAAACAGGACATTTGGTTTTATCAACCCTGCACACTGTCGATGCCGGCCAGACCATTAACCGTGTCCTGGGTATGTTCAATACAGAAGAGGAAAAACAGATTAGGATTCGTCTGGCAGACACCATCCGATGGGTTGTTTCCCAGAGGCTATTGCCTAAAATAGGGGGGGGGCGAGTGGCTGCTTTTGAAATCATGGCCTCCAACTTAAGGGTGAAAGATTCCATTCTTAATGGGGAGAGTGAGGGAAAAACCTTTAATGATATCATTACCGCAGGCAAGGCCCAGGATATGGTTACCTTTGACGAATTTATAATCTCTCTTTATGAAGAAGGGCTGATAAGTGAAGATATTTCCGTATCTTACGCATCAAGAAAAGATATTGTCGGCAGGGGGCTTGATTCAATAAAGAGTGCCCGTGGAGAGACAACAACCCAGATTGATTCATTGGAAATCGATCATGGATATCAAGGAAGTTAAGTCATGAATATAACGTGCCGGCATTGTAAGACCACACTCAATATTCCGGATCATAAAATCCCAAAAGATAAGGAATCCATAGTAAGCTGTCCCAAGTGCAAGGAAAAAATTGCAATTCATGCGGGCAAATCCTTAAAACAGACCAGTGAGAGTAAAAAACATGTCCCTCGTCTTTCCTTTGAAGATCGTCTCAATGCCCTTGTCTGTGTGGGGGATATGGATTTAGAGAAAAAAGCATTTCAGTCACTTAAGCAGATGGGCTTTGATGTCAAAGCAGTTAACGATAGTAAGACAGCATTAATCAAGATGGGTTATCATATTTATCATTTAGTCATCCTGGATGAAACATTTGATCAGAATCAGGGGATGGTGAAGATTATCGAGAAAATGAACACCATTGACATGTCCCTTCGACGCAGGATCTGTCTGGTTCTTTTGAGCAGTAAATTTCAAACCAATGATAACATGGCCACCCTGCATTCCAGTGTTAACAATATCCTGCACACAGGTGATATATCCCACATTGAATCATTTTTAATAAAGGCAATTTTGGACCATAAAAATCTTTATATGGTCTATAATGAATCCTTGAAACTGGCTGGAAAAGCTTAAAGCAAGCCAATGCTTTGAAAGAACTTTATGATCCAGCACTGGTATGAACCCTCTAATTTTTCAGAATGGCTCAAAAGGGCATTTTCCCTTATCAATATTGCCTTGTTTGTAGTAACGGCCTTCCTTGTTTTCAGTGAGTTCAGGTTTGACTGGTTTGAAAAGGTTGTGGGGTCCTATCTTGCTTCAACCAATGAATCCCGGCCTGAAACCGGTGCCATCTGGGAAACCGGCAAACAGACGTCCAATGCTTATGACTATTTAAACAAGATTATCAGTCAACAGGAGAATGCCCAGCAGAATATTGAACAGGCAGGTTCTTTTTCCAGCCTGGCATCACGCCTTCTTCCCGGCCAGTGGGTTACCTTGGAAAAACAGCAGTTTAAGGATTTGTACCTTTCTCTTGAAAAGACAGCTGCCTTGAATATTATTGAGCCGTCCCAGCTGGTTTGGCTGCTCAATGGTCGAAACCTGGAAAGAATATTTTGTGAGGGTGTTGCAGAAGGCATTAAAATTTATTTTATTGATTCCCAGAATCGGGTGATCGAGCAGATCGATCTGAGTAAAGAAGAGATTGAAAAGATTGAGAACAGTACAAAGGCTATATCAGGCTCTCTATCAGATATGGAAGAGTTTGAGGGTCGTATCTATTCGGCTCAAAATTTTTTCCAGGCGATTTTTACCCTGCCCAAAGATATTATTCCGGATCTGATGCAAAACCCCGAAACCCTACTTAAACAGTCGGGACAGATGACCCGGGTGGGCATATGGAATGAAGCCAAGAATGGTTATATTCTCCTTGGTTTTGAATTTAAAGAGCATTCCCAAACCAAGGTTGTCCTTGTTAAAGGTCGGGAGTGGGCGGTATGGCAACTGAGCCTGAATCTTAAAGGAGATGGAAATTGACTCTCTTTTTAAAGGGAATAAAGTTTTTAAGATTCTGGTTGTATGGCTGCTTGCTCATGGTATCGGCTGCGGCTGTGCTGGGGATGTTTTTAATTTTTCATGTTGCCAAAGACCTTCCTCGCCTGCCATCGCCCTTGAGCCGGATTATTGAAAAACCTCAAACTCAGATTTTTGCATCCAATGGACAGATGTTGATCGCTTTGGGAGAACGTAAAACCATTCCATTAAATATGGTTTCTCAAAACTTTATCAATGCTATTCTGGCAACAGAGGATCATCGTTTTTTTGAGCATCGCGGGATGAATAAACTGCGGACTCTCAAAGGGCTTTATGTTACTATCTTTACCACGGGTAAGATTCAGGGTGCCTCAACCATTACCCAGCAGCTGGCCAAAAATCTTTTTTTCAGTTTTGAAAAAACGTATAAGCGGAAACTCAAAGAACTTTTGGTGGCGTTTCAGATGGAAGCGTCCAACTCAAAATCTGAGATTCTGCATGCCTATATTAATCAGATCCATTTTGGGGCAGGGGCTCAAGGGATTGAAAAAGCCGCCCATACTTTTTTTGGAAAACCGGCTCTTGAATTGACACTTCCCGAAGCAGCCCTGCTTGCCGGATTGCCAAAATCTCCCACCAATTATAATCCATACCGGTATTATGAACGGGCCATAAACAGACGAAACATCGTCCTTGGCCGGATGGTCCAGGCTGGTTTTATTTCTAAATTAGAGGCTGAACAGGCCATGTCGGCAAAACCAGAGTTTTATAAAAAAGATTCAGACTCCAGAACCGGCAGCTATTTTCTGGATGCATTGATCAGTCAGTTAATTGTCCGGTATGGTGAAGATGTGGTGTATCACGGCGGTATTAAAGTGTATTCCACCTTGGACACTCGTTTGCAGTCCTATGCGCAACAGGCTGTTCAGAATGGCCTGGAACGGCTTGACACACTGATGGGGATTAAATCGGAAGATGAGGATCATCCCCAGGCCGCACTTGTTGCGATTGATTGTGGGTCAGGCGCTGTCAAAGCCATGGTGGGGGGTAAAGATTATTATTCAAGTGAATTTAATCGCGCTATAAAAAGCAGACGTCAGCCCGGGAGCGGTTTTAAACCCTTTTTGTATTATGCGGCATTTAAAAATTTAGGGTTTCATCCGGCAACAATTATGACCGATCAGCCTATCGTCATTCCGATCCAAGGGGCAAAAGACTGGGAACCGTATAATTTTAGCAAGATTTTTTCAGGCGATATGATCCTCAAACAGGCCCTGACCCATTCGGTAAATACGGTTGCCGCCCAGCTGGTAGAAAAAACCGGGCCAACAGCTGTGACAAACATTGCAAAAATATGCGGGATAGAAAGTCCATTAAACGATGTCTTTTCCGTAGCTTTGGGGACCTCGGGTGTTACTGTGTTTGAAATGGCATCTGCTTATACTGTTTTTTCAACACTTGGGGTCCGGCACGAACCCTTTTTGTTCTGGCGGGTGGAAGATGCTTTTGGTCGGATTGTTTTTGAACAGATTGTTCAGGAAAAAAGAGTATTGGATCAATCCACCGCCTACCAGGTCGTGGATATGATGAAAGCTGTAATAGACTCAGGATCTGGCCGATCCATCAGGGAATTTGGATTTAACCGACCGGCAGCAGGGAAAACCGGCACATCAGATTCGTATAATGATGCCTGGTTTACCGGTTTTACACCAACCCTGAGTACATCGGTCTGGACCGGGTTCGACAAGACAGAAAAACTGGTTGACAAGAATCAGAACGGGATCACCGGTGGCAGGAGCGCAGCACCCATATGGGCAGAATTCATGACCAATGCCTTGAAATCAGAACCTGAAAGAGATTTTCCCATACCCGATGATATCCATTTTGAGATGGTTGATCCGATAACCGGCTGTACACCTGCGGAAGGGGAAAGCGCTGCGCCAGTATTAAAAGTTCCATTAAAAAAAGATCAGGCATTGTGTGAGGACAAAAAAGAATGATCTGGACCTTGAGAAATATCAGTGTCCATCTGTGGATCACCACCCTTGTGGCTCTGCCGGCCTGCTTTTATATCCTGTCGGTGTTGACCCGGTTTTTTCCGCAAATCGATCCAATGATCACGGGAATTATTGTGATCGGCTTGGTGGTTATTGTGATCAGTTTTTTAATGGATATGATGGTTAAAAAGCTTCTGGATAGCCTGATGAAGGAGGGACACGCCTGGGAAAGGTCCGGGATTGTCAATAAGGCTGAGAAAAGATATATCCGGGCTGTGCGACTTTTTGATTCATTTTTGCTATGGCCTTTTGGGGCAAAAAAGACAGCTCAAAAGATCGCCGGAAGTGTTGCCAGATTTCAATTGAACACCGGGGTTGAAAATGAAAGTTTTAAGCAGGCAACCTGTGCTTATCTGAAAATGAATCCAATTGATAAGGATATTTCCAGGCTGTGGCTTAAACGCGTAAGACAATCAAGCATTGTGACCTCTGTTGAGCAGGAGGTGCTGTCTCTTTTAGCCGAGGTTCATGATACAGATGTCCAGTTATCCCCCTTGATTGCTGATATCTTTTTAGGTCTTGAAAGAAGAGATTTTGCCGCTCAAAAATTGTATGCCCAGATGCAGAAAGAACCACAGTTGGAAGAAAAATATTCAAGGAAAATCGAAGACCTTGTTGGTCTGCCAGAGGATGAAAATCTTGGAAAGGAAGTGTTTTTTTCCACACCAAAAATAAAATCAAAAACTTCAATCGTGACTCTTTCCGGGGTCTGGTTGAAAAATCTTTTGGATAGTCTAACAAATTTAGAGCTGGGCGAGAAAATAACATCATTAACAAAGGCTGTGTGGTCATTTATTCAACGGGCCTGTCAATTTACAGGATCAATCATCAGTTTTCTGGTGTTGTCCATGGCTAAAGCGATTGAATATGTGAAAGATCATGAAAGGGTCCGATTTTATCTGAAAACAGGCATGTTGACTCTTGTCGGGGCATGGTTGCTTTTCTTTATGGCCGGCACGGTCTCTCATTTGTTCAAGCCAAAGACAATTGAAAAAGAAAAACAAGTCATTGCTGAACAGATTCCAAAGTCCTTTACCATTCAGGTGGCAGCATATCTAAAGCAGGTCCATGCGGATTACTATGCTGATACCCTCAAACAAAAGGGGATTCAAGCCAGTGTGAAAAAAGTAGGCGGTGGTGGGAAAAATTGGTTTGTGGTTCGGGTGTCAGAGTTTGAAGACAAGAAAAGTGCGACAGTGTATGGTCAGAAACTCAAACAGCAAAAGATCATTGATGATTTCTTTGTCAATAACAAATAACCATCTTGCGGACAATATTGTGAAATTTGCAGGAGGAAACAAAAAGTTTGACAGTATCAGGCTTATGTGACCATAATTTTGCCTGTGTATACGAATCGCAATTGAAAACAAAGGAGAACATTATGGTTATTATCTCGAATGTGAGCTATCCACCTGAAAGTACAAGGGAAATTGCAAAACGATATCTTCTGGCTCCGGCGCTACCGGATTTTTTAAATAAAAAAGGGCCGTATGTCTCCTCCAGCAGAGATGGCGGTATGAATTCGATTACCTATTATGAGCTGGAAAATAACAGATTGGCTGAAGGATTAAAAGTAGTTGCCGAAAGTCTGGCTATTTATTTTGGTGTTCCGGGCTATAAATATGACCTCAAACCCTATTTTGAACTCGAAGAAGGATTGACAATCCTGGGGCTTTAGCCATTTAGTTATTGTTACGCGCCCAGGCACAGATATTTTTAAATGCCTTGAATTTCCACTGATGAGGGAATCCAAGGCATTGCTCTGGCTTAACCGCATTAATTCGGCAGCCATGGGAAGATAAAAAGATACACTCTCCATTTTTTTTATCTTTTAATGACAGGGCCTGGCGATCACGGGTTAAAATTGTATAGGTTTCAATGAAATCATAAACATTCGTTCTCAGAAATGCAGCAATTTTGTCTGGTTCATTTTTTTTAAGACGAACGTATCCGTCCTGCCTACAGCAGGCCCCGCATCCTAAACATATAAATTCTGATAGATCCAAGAAAATACCTATAATTTAAAATTTTATACTAAAATATATTTGAATATATCATTGGTCATACCCTGACGTAAAGCATCCAATCATCTTTAAAAATTGTTTGTATGTGTCTCTGTTTTATCTATCGTTGGGGTTTTGTCGTAAATGACAGGTCAGAGAAACAGATGCTGGTTGGGCAGTAAGAGGGTATCGGGTTTTGTTTTAAAGAGAATTTCAATGTTTTGTCGGATTTCATCCATGGTCTGGGCTTTAACCAGTTTTTTTAAGATGGTGTGGCCGAATTTAAAATTGGCGCAAAAATACGGGGAAAATTTTTTAAACATTTTAACACTGTAATAGTCATTAAAATGTTCTTCAAGAATCTGTGTCATCCGCATGGCCGTGGTGTAATAAATATCGTCTGGCGCAATGAACCCATCACTCCAACTGGCAAAGATCCAGGGTTGTGCTATAGCCATTCTGCCCACGGAAATGCCCTGGCAATGAGTCTGTTCGATCATTTTTATGCCGTCCTGTTTTGTAAACAGGTTTCCATTACCAAAGACCGGGATGGAAACCGCTTCCTGGACAAGGCTGATAATCTCCCACTGGGGTGGTCGGTTTCGTCGGTCCGGGGCGATTCTGGGATGAAAAGTTAAGGCATCGGCACCCGCATTTTCAAATCGCTTTGCCATATCAACGGCAAATCCGGGATCATTGTCCCACCCGGTCCTGAATTTAACAAATAATGGGATGGCAACAGATTGACGGACTTTTTCGACAATGTTTGCCGCTTGATCAGGATTTTTTAAAAGGGCGGCGCCACATCCTTTTTTGCAGATAGTTGAGACAGAACAGCCAAAATTTAAGTCGACCCCAAAAAATCCTTCCTGTTCAATCCGTTCGGCAGCGTTGGCCATGATCGCAGGTTCTGCGCCGAAAATCTGGCAGACCAGATGGGCTAATTCCTGCTGCCGCCATTTGAAAACCAGGGAGATTGCTGGATTTTCCTGGGGTACGGCCTTGGCAGAGCACATGCCGGTAAACAAGAGACCAAAGCCACCAAATTCAGAGATTAGCTGTCGCAGGGCGATATGACCTAAGCCAGCCATGGGGGCAAGGACAATTCGTCTGGATATTTCTTTATCTTTTATGGTCAAAGGTTGTGACAGATATTGGTCAAGCGGCAATGGTTTCATAATCAATCCTGATTATTTAATTATTTTGATTGTTGGCAAAAAGGCGTTAAGTATTTAAAGCCTGATGGAGAATCTGTTCTATTTTAACAATTGTATAGGGCTTTGTGGCAATGGCCTTAAATCCGTATTCCTTATAGTTGGCCATAACCGGATCATTGGAGTATCCGCTGGCAACCACTGCCCGTATATCAGGATCGATGTTCAGCAATTTTTTAATGGCATCTTTACCCCCCATTCCACCCGGGATGGTCAGGTCCAGAATGACTAAGCCATAGGGTGCCTTGTCTTTTAAGGCTTTCTGGTAGAGGTCAATAGCGGATTGACCATCTTTACAAAGATCGACGATATGCCCCAGTTTGTTAAGCATCCGTGTGGAAACATCCCGGACCACCGGGTCATCATCCATAACCAATATCCTACAGGGTTTGCTTTTGGGTTCAATTTTCAGCAATCGGTTTGTCGCTTCCCCTGAAAGCATTGTATTCTCAGCTTTAGGCAGATAAATAACAAAGGTTGTGCCCTCTCCAAGACTGGAGTTTACATAAATATACCCATGATGCTTTATAATAATCGAATGGACAATTGCAAGCCCCAATCCACTGCCATCCTGCTTGGTGGTGAAGTAAGGGTCAAATATTTTTTCAAGATATTTTTCAGGTATTCCGGTTCCCTGGTCGGTAATGGACAATTTAACATATCGGTCCAGCATAAAGGTTGAAAATTCATTTTCAGAGATAGCTGCATTTTCAAGTTTGATTGAAACCTGTCCGCCATTGGGCATGGCCTGCCGGGCATTGATAACCAGATTGGATATGACCTGGCTGATCTGTCCTTTGTCTGCATTGATTTGCCAGAGAGCTTCTGGTTTTTCCAAGGCAATTTTGATATTGCTGCCCGAGAGATGGAACAGGGCTGTTTCCCGCACGATCTGATCTAATGTGATGTTCTTTTTAACCGGATCTCCGCCCTGGGCAAAGGTTAACAATTGAGTGGTCAAATCCTTGGCCCTTGACATGGATTTTTCTGCTTCTTCAATCCGTTTATAGGCCTCATCTGTTGAGGATAATTCGCTTTTGGCCAAAGAAAGATTGCCAAATAGTCCCAAAAGGATATTGTTGAAATCGTGGGCAATTCCACCGGCCAGTATTCCGGTTGATTCAAGTTTCTGAGTCCGTATCACATCTTTTTGGAGTTGTTTCAATTCAGTCAGATCAACAAGGCTTCCCCGGAACCCGATGACCTCATTTTTATTTAGGATGGGGGTTGAGTCATAGAGAACGATTAAGGTGGTCCCGTCTTTTTTATACATGAGATACTCAGCAGGGGTTGTGGCACTTTGTATAAGATGCTTTTCAATGAGCGTTTGAATTCTTTCCCAATCGTCAGGATGAATGATATCCATACCATTGAGGCCGTTATCAATATCTTCTTGGGTGTATCCGAACATATCAAGCCCGGTCTGATTGGCATAAGTGATGTTCAAATTAATATCAGTTTCTACTATTGCACAGGGAAGCAAACGAGCCATTTCCCTGAATCGTTCTTCTCTTTTTATTAATTGTTGTTCAGTCTCTTTTTGTTGGGTAATATCACGAAAAATACCTGTTATTCCAACGGGCTTATTCATATCATCGAGATATACATCTGCATTGACCGACACCCAGTAGGGTTGGTTGGCTTTTGATTTTAACCGGATCTGGTAATCTCTAATCGTGCCACTTGCAAGTATTTGATCAATCATGCCCTGGCGATCATCAATATTATAATAAATTTTGTCCACATTTTGTCCGATAAGTTCTTCTGCTGAATAATCTGAAAGTGTTTTAACGGATGGGCTGAGCATTATAATTTTACCGGAAAGGGTGGTATTAAAATAGACATCCTGGAGAGTTTCAAAAATCGTTCTAAATTTTTTTTCACTTTGGTTGAGTTCTTGATCCCTTTTTCTTAATTGGGCAGTTTTTTTTCTAACCTGCCAGCTGGATATGATTCCAAGGGCAGAAAAGAAAATAGAAAGAAGTAACAGAACAAAGACCAGTTTTTTAATATAATCAGGTATGATGGTTCTTGGTTCTCTGATGTATTCATCGATTAATTCATAATATATGGAATGGTCATTCTTTTTTAATCGGATCAGGTGAGTGTCAATAGCGTTGATCAATTGAGGGGTTATGGGATTGGTTTTGTTAAAGGCAAAGCGGATGGAGATGGGAGAGATCAGCACCGGGGTGTTTTCGATATCATACTGATTTTTATTATTTTTCCCGTACAAACGGTTTACAACCCCAACATCAGCGTCACCCTGGCTGATGGTTTGAAAAACCTGTTTATACCCTTCTACCGGGATAAAGGTTGCGTCAAGTTCAAATTTTTTCATGAGTTGTTTAAGTCCGTCCGGTCCTTCACTATAGATACCGCCATCCATAACCGCAATCCGCTTGCCCTTTAAATCGATCAAAGTGTTGACAGTAATACCTTTGCGTTTATATATCCTTCCCCAGCTGACCATAACGGTTTCATTGGTAAAACCATATAATTTGCTTCTTTTTTCAGACCAGGCAACATCCTGCATGATATCAATAGTTCCCTTTGTAAGGTCATCCAGTCCTTGTCTGAAAGAAACCGGAATAAATTTGATTTTCCAGCCCTCTTCTTTTGCAATGGCCTTGATAATTCCAGGAAAGATTCCTTTGGCAGTATTATCAGAATCTAAAAACAATTTTGGCGGATTATCATAGATCCCAATCCTTAAATAGTCTGAAGAAAGATCGGTTGCGTTTGCGGGAACCAAAAAAACGATGGTAAAAAAAAGAAAGAAGCCAAACCATGCGAAGGCCTTTTTTGGGATGGGATATGGTATGTAATTTGTTTGAAATATTTGCATTGCAGGATTCTTTCACAAAGGGTGTTTGTATATTCACAAAAGTAGAACAGATCTTTTTTGCAGGGTCAAGCAATTTTTATGATGACACTGGGCGCATTTTCCATAACTTGACATAACCGGTTAGCTATAATATCTTTAACAGTTATTTTTTAACAGGATTAGGTGCAATGACCAATACACATGAACATGAAATAAAACAATTTAAAAGATTGTTTCAACAGCAGGGTGTTGACCAGTTCGACTTGAGATTCCAGGTTCTGGAAGCTTTTTTAAAGCTGGAACACCATGTGACCATTAAAGAGGTAATGACTCAGCTTGGACAGGGCGGGGTTGTGTTAGACCCAGGTTTTGTTTTGAGCAGCATGGAGATGTTGTGTCGGTTTGGTTTTGCATATAAGAATGCATTTCATAAAAACGAAATTCATTATGAACATCGGCATTTAGGTTTGCACCACGACCATATGGTCTGTACAAAATGTGGCAGTATTCTTGAGTTTAAAGATGAAGTCCTGGAAAAACAGCAGCTCAGGGTTGCTGATGCATATGGTTTTCATATGCTCCAGCATAAGATGGAAATCTATGGTATTTGTGCCGAGTGTATGAAAGATCGGGATGCTGTCGTTTCCCTGCATATGGCAAAACAAGGAGAGAAACTTATTGTTAGAGGTTTTGAAGCCGGGGGAAAAATGCAGCTTCGTCTCTCTTCCATGGGATTGAAAGTTGGGGACTTGATTGAAATCGTTTCCAGTGGGTTTGGCGGCCAGATGGTTGTTGCCACTCGTGAAAGTCGCCTGGTCTTAGGTCGGGGTATGGCTGAAAAAATAAGGGTTCAGATTTATGATGGTGGACATATTGATTCTACTTTGGATGTTAAAGAACCTGATAATGCGCCCATATCACTCAGCCAGATGAAAGCAGGCCAGGAAGGCACTATTCGTAAAATTTCCGGCGAAGGAACCTTGCGGCGACGATTGCTTGAAATGGGGATTAATAGAGGGTCGGTTATTTATGTAGAAAAATATGCCCCTTTAAAAGACCCCATTGAGCTTGTGATCAAAGGATATCATATTTCTCTTCGGGTTGAAGAAGCTGCAAATATCATTGTCGAAAATGTGAAAACTAAAAAGAGATGAGACATCTATGCAACTGACAATTGCGCTTGCAGGAAATCCCAATTGCGGAAAGACCACGATATTCAACAACCTCACCGGCGCCCGGCAGAAAGTTGGAAACTGGCCCGGCGTCACTGTTGAAAAAAAAGAAGGAAAGCTCCAATACAAGGCACATAAGATAAAGGTTGTGGATCTTCCCGGAACCTATAGCCTCACGCCCTTTTCTATTGAAGAGATCACTGCAAGAGACTATATCCTTAATCAAAATCCAGACATTGTTGTCAGCATCATTGATGCGTCTAATCTTGAAAGAAGCCTCTTTCTGGCTATTCAGCTGTTAGAATTAGGTCGACCGGTTATCTTTGTATTGAATATGGCAGATGTTGCCCAGTCAAACGGGATTAAAATAGATGAAACAAAATTATCTCAATTGCTGGGATTGCCGGTTGTTTTTACGGTTGGCAACAAAAATAAGGGGATTGATAAGCTTATTGAGGTTGCTATCAAAGAGGCTGAACTGTTCAATGGCGGAAAGAAATCCCGGGATATACGATATAGCAAAGAGATTGAAGAGGTGATCTTACGGGTTGAAGATCAGATTATTCAAAGTCAGATCAAAATCGATGGATTAGCAAGATGGTATGCTGTCAAATTGCTTGAGGATGATAAAATAGTCAAACAAATCCTTGAAAGTCAATTTACCACACAGGCCCATTCCATTTTTCAGGAAGCCCAAAATTGTCGGAAACGAATCTTTGACCTGTTTGATGATGAATTTGAAATTGTTCTCACCGATGACCGGTACGGGGTTATCGCAGGAATAGTAAAAGAAACAGTGACCAATTCTATCCATAAGCGGGTGGATATTTCACGGAACATCGATCTGGTTCTAACGGACCGGTTTTTTGGGATTCCAGTGTTTATTTTTTTTATATGGGCCATGTTCCAATTGACATTTACCCTGGGTGCCTACCCCATGGAATGGATTGAAATATTGGTCTCTTTTTTGTCTGAGTCTCTGGATAAAACGCTTGCTGCATCCATGTTCAAAGACCTGCTGCTCAATGGAATTATTGCAGGGATCGGTAGTGTTATTATCTTTTTGCCCAATATTTTGATTTTATTTTTTTGCATCGCTTTGTTTGAGGATACCGGATATATGGCGAGGGCAGCCTTTTTAATGGATCGGGTGATGCATACCTCTGGATTGCATGGAAAATCTTTTATCCCCATGCTCATGGGGTTCGGATGCAGTGTGCCGGCAATTATGGCCACCCGGGCGCTTGAAAGCAATAAGGATCGAATTTTAACTATATTGATGACCCCGTTCATGTCCTGTTCGGCCAGGTTGCCGGTTTATATTGTCCTGGCAGGTAGTTTTTTTGCCGCAAAAGCCGGCACGGTTATTTTCTGCCTCTATTTTATGGGTATTGTTATTGCGATTGCTTCGGGCAGGCTTTTGAGAGGCCTGCTTTTTAAAGGAGAAGACGCACCGTTTATCATGGAATTGCCACCCTATCGGATGCCCATGCTCAAAAGCCTCATGATTCATATGTGGGATAGAAGCAAGATGTTTTTAAAAAAAATGACAGGGGTTATTCTTATCGGCAGTATCATTATCTGGGTGTTATCGAGTTTCCCACAGTCGATTACCTATAAGATTGATTATCAACAAAAAGCAGAAGCTATTAGACAGGAGTATTCTCAAAAACAGGCACATGCCGGCCAGGAGATGACACAACAGATACATGATCAGCTGGCATCAGAATTGCGGCAGATCGAGAATCTCAGAGAACAGGAACGTGTATCTCAATCCTATATCGGACAAATCGGAAAAGCCCTGGAACCCATTTTTGCTCCCCTGGGGATCGGTTGGCAAGCCAGTGTTGCACTGGTAACCGGATTTGTTGCCAAAGAGGTTGTTGTCAGCACCATGGGTGTGTTATATGGTGTTGGCAATCAAGAGGGCAAAGCATTGGAAAAAGCGCTTAAAAATTCGGGTATGACCGCTCTTTCTGCGCTTTCCATGATGGTGTTCGTTTTATTGTATGTGCCCTGTTTTGCAACCGTTTCCATTATTTATAAAGAGACATCAGCTAAATGGGCTGTTTTTAATGTGATTTATACAACCACGGTTGCATGGGGGATGTCTTTTTTGATATACCAGACAGGAATGGTATTCGGCTTTGGTTAGACGAGATATTTCGGAGGTTTTTATGAAACATTTAAATTGTTGTGCTGTTACCATAAGATTACTCTCTGTCTGTACGGTTTTCCTGTTGATATTTTCCGGAGTTGCCGCTGCACAGGAAAGGCTTTGTGTGACAGCCAGTAAAGCAAACCTTAGGTCAGCACCAGATGCAAATTCTGATCAATTATGGCAGGTAGAAAAATATCATCCATTTATTGTGATCGAAAAAAAAGGTGAATGGTATAAAGTTAAGGATTTTGAAGGAGACACGGCATGGATACACAATTCTCTTTTGGGAAACGATTCGTGCGTGATCACAAAGAAAGAAAAATGTAATGTCCGTTCAGAGGCTTCTATGAATGGAAGAGAGCTTTTTACAGCCGAAAAAGGAGTCCCTTTCAAGACACTGGAAACAAAAGGGAACTGGATTAAAGTCAAACATCAAGACGGTGATATCGGCTGGATTAGTAAAAAATTGGTATGGTAGCTTCAATGGTAATAATTTTTTAGGGTGGAATAATAATGGCAGAACAGGGCGTCTCAAATGACCGTAGAAAAGAACTTGAACAATTAGATTCTTTCCAGGAAACATTGATAAAAGCAATGACCTTTCTAAAAGAGCATAAAAAGCAGTTTATATTGGGGGGCATAGCTGTAATTGCAGTTGTTGTTGTGTTTTCAGGGATTCTATACAGCTTGCGAAAGTCAGAAGATGCTGCGGCTTTAATGATCAGTCAGGCAGTCATCAAATATAATACCATCAATGATCCGGATAGAGGATATCTTGAAACAAAGGATAACTTTCAAAAGATTTTTAAAGAATATTCAAATACCATAGCCGGTAAACAAGCCCGGGTGAAATTTGCCAAAATTTGTTATGAAGCGTCAAAATTTGACCAGAGTTTTAAATATTATAAAGAAGCCCTTGCCCTTTTTAAAGATGATGTATTGATGGAAAATTTTCTTCTTATCTCTTTGGGGCATGTCAGTGTTGCTAAAAAGGACTATGAAACAGCAATAAAATATTTTGGGCAAGTTGAAAAATCAGATACTGATTTATTAAAAGATGAGGCCGGATATGCTCTGGCAATGTTATATGAAGAAACAGGCAATAAGGCGGAAAGTAAAAAAATGTATGAAAAAATTGTGTCAGACTTTCAAGATTCGATCTATTTGCCAATGGCCAAAAGTAAAATAGGTTCAATCAAGTAATCACCAACTAAAAAAGGCTGCCAAGCGATTTTCGCAAGCAGCCTTTTTTAGAAAAGGAAAAAAAGATGAAAAAACTAACTCTTAGTTAGTAATATTTTATAAAGCAAGTTCCCTGCCACTACCCTGAAAACTATCAATTATTCCCCATTAAAAAATCATAAGTATCTGAATTTAAGTATTTTTTTTCTCAAAATAAAACTTCTGTCTTTTGGGGTATATCTAATTTGTGTCCTAACCATTTTCAAAAAAGTTCAATATTTTGAACTCATATGATTAAGATAGAAAGGTAGGATTTTTTTAACCGACTTAAAATACAAGATAAAACAATCCATTTATGGAAAGTTCAAAATTTTGAACCCATGAATCGCAAAGTTTTTTTAATTAATGCTTATCAATCAATATGCTTAAATCTCACAGGTGAAGGCCTGAATCCTTTGACTATTGGTCTAAGTTAAATTTTTTAAGTTTCTGGTTTAATCCACTTTTTCCAATTCCGAGAAGGTCGGCTGCCTTTGTCTGTACATTGTCGGAAAGCTTCATGGCACGCTGAATCATCCTTTTTTCAACAACAGCCAGTGTTTCTGCAAGGCCTGCGCCATCTGGTATTCCGTCAAAGTCAATGCTGGGTGGAATGTTTTGTCGGATTTGTGGGGGTAAATCAGACACTCTGATCAGGTTGTCACTGCAAAGAAGAACTGACCGTTCAATAACGTTTTCAAGTTCTCTGACATTGCCCTTCCACTGGTAATCACATAAGAGTTTAACAGCCTCAGGCTTGATTTCACAATTTCCTATGGCAGTACCGGTATCATGGGTATATTTGTCGATAAAATGGTTGATCAACAAAGGGATATCTTCGGGTCTTTCCCTAAGCGGCGGGATGATTGCTTTAACCACGTTGAGCCGGTAATAAAGATCTTCCCGGAAACGTCCATTTTTTACCTCTTGTTCTATATCTTTGTTCGTGGCGGCAATGAGTCTGAAATTCACTGAAATTGATTCGGTCCCACCCACTCGTTCAATGGTTTTTTCCTGGAGAACCCTGAGTAATTTGACCTGGAGCGAGACAGGCAGCTCACCGATCTCATCGAGGAAAAGGGTGCCTTTATCAGCCAATTCAAACCGGCCTTTTTTCAAGGCGCTTGCCCCGGTAAAGGCTCCTTTTTCATGACCGAATAATTCGCTTTCCAAAAGAGTTTCCGCAAAAGCAGAACAGTTTACTGCAATCAGGGGGTTGTCTTTTCTCAGGCTGTTATAATGGATAGATTTTGCAATCAGTTCTTTTCCAGTGCCACTTTCCCCTTCAATAAGAAAACTGGCATTGGAGGGAGCTACTTTTTTGATAATTTCATAGAGTTCCTGCATGGGTTTGCTTTTGCCAATAATATTGTCAAAGCTGAACCTTGTACGGATTGCTTCCCTTAAGATTCTGTTTTCCTGTACAATGCGAGAAACTGAAATGGCCTTTGCAATATGAGCCGTGAGCGTCTGGTTTTCAAAGGGTTTGCGAATAAATGTGTAGGCACCTTTGTGCATGGCATCCACCGCTTTTTCCACATCGCCATGCGCTGTCATGATGATGATCGGAATATCCGGGTTAATCCCCTTGATTTTTTCAAGTAGCTGGATGCCGCTCATTCCCGGCATTTTTACATCGGTAAGAACCAGATCAACCAGTTCACGGTTTATAATATCCAGGGCCTCCATCCCGCTTGAAGCAGTTAAGGTTGTGTAGCCTTCTTCCTGAAGCAGTTCTCCAATAATCATGGGATAATTTTTTTCATCATCAACAATCAGAATATTTTCCATAATATCGGTCTCCTAAACCGGCAGTGAAATTTCAACATTTGCGCCGGCTGATTCCATATTGGTAATTAAAATAGTTCCATTGTGTGCTTCAATCAGATTTTTTACAATACCTAATCCAAGTCCTGTCCCTGTATCCTTGGTGGTAAAGAAAGGGGTCCAGATTTTTTTGATGATATCATCGGGGATACCCTCACCGTCATCAATGAAATTAACCACAATATTTCCCGATTGATATCTGACTTTTATGACAATTGTGCCATTGTTGTCCAATGATTGGCAAGAATTGAGTAATAAATTTAAAAAGGCCTGGTATAGCATGGCACTGTCAGCCATTATTTCGGGCAGATGTTCAGCAAATTCTTTGCAAATGCTGACATTATTTTCTTCAATCTGAGGGGTAAGATAGGCAATGTTCTTTTCTATGACTTCTTCAACCCTGCATGGGTGAAGATCAGGGATTTTGGGTCGGGCAAAATCAAGAAAATCTTTAATGATGCTGTCCAAACGAGTAGATTCTTCAACAATAATATCCGGAATAATGCTTTGGGCATCCAGCTTTTCCATTTTGCTTTTTAATAATAGAGCACTGCTTTTGATGATACCCAAAGGGTTCCTGATTTCATGGGAGATCCCGGCTGTCATTTCTCCAATGGCGGAAAGATGTTCTGCCTGGCGCAGTTTTTCTTCAAGGTTGAGCCGTTCTTCAGCTCTTCGTTCTATGATTTTTTCTCCGTGCTTTACTACAAATCGAAGAATTATAAATAGGATACCCATGACAACAAAACAGGACCCGACAATCAGCCCTTGAAGTTTAAACACTTTTTTGTAATCATCAGAAACGTCCCGGATGATTTCAATCACTCCGAGTACTGGGGTGTCAATGCCCGCTGAGATCTGTTTGTCTGCTCTTAAAGGTGAAAATGTAATGATTTTTGTCTGGTGGGGATACCCGAATAGAAGTTCCAAAAAAGTGCCATTCTGCATCAGCCGAGAAGTCGCCTCTTTTTTCATAGCCTTTTCATAGTGAACGTCGCCTGCATTTTTTTCCCCGATGATTGTTTGATCAAAGCTATAGGAAATGATGTTCTTATCGTCATAAAGAGTTACCATTTCAACATTAAAACTGTGAAGCGTTGAACGGATGACCGCATCCATGAGCAAGTACTGCTTTTTTTCTCTAAGCCGGATTTCTCCATATTGAACCAGTACAGGCAGCATGAATCTTGAAAAAATCTGATGGTTAAGGTTTTCCACAAGGAGGGAATCGTACTCCTTACTTTTTTCCAATAAGATATTTCTAACCCAGTGGGCATTCAGCGCTGAGATAACAATGGTGGCGGTGAGCATGATCACAAGAGAGGAAAATGTAAAGAACTTTGCCAGTCGAAATGGTTTGACACCTTGTAATTTATTAGAATTTTGTAACATTAATTCCATAATTTTTTTGTTTTTAAGTTTGACAAAGTCTTTTTTTTTCTGTTATTAATAGCTCAAGGGTATGATTACCCTTGACTTTGTGGGAGAGTATAGTCATATATATCCTACATATCAATATAAAAGATTGGTTGCTGTTTGGTTCTTAAATGGTATTGGCTTTAACCAACTTAAAGTGACAGTGTATGATATTTGGAAAAAAAGATCATCTTGTCGGCCTGGATATCGGCTCTTCGTTCATTAAAGTTGCAGAGTTAAAAGCAACAGCAAAGGGGCCGGTTCTCCATAAGTTTGGTATGTCCCCTATCGCGCCCGGAACAATTGTTGAAGGCCGGGTAATGGATATGGAAAGTCTTGCCAATGATATTAAAGCTCTATTTAAATCCCAAAAAATTCGAGAAAAGAATGTGGCTATCTCAACTGGTGGTCATTCTGTTGTGATAAAAACGATTAATATGGCAACGCGGCCGGAAAAAGAACTTCATGACATGATTTTTTCTGAGGCGGAACAATATATTCCTTATGATATCGATGATGTGAACATAGATTATCAATTGATGGGAGAGAGCGAATTTTCTCCGGATCAGATCAATGTGCTGTTGGTGGCTGTTAAAAAAGATCTTGTGGCTGAGTATATTGATTTAATTCAAATGGCCGGTCTTAATCCGAGAATTATCGATGTAGATACGTTTGCACTTCAAAATGCCTATGAAATACTGCCCTATGAAAATCGGGAAAAAGTCACCTTGCTGATCGATGTCGGTGCATCAAAAATGTCTCTAAATATATTAAAGGCCAATTCATCTTTAATGATGCGAGATACGGTTTCAGGTGTCAACCAGATTATAGAAGAGCTCAGCGAGCAATTGGATATCAGTATTGAAGAAGCTCAGGATGCTTTAAATGGAGACTTAAAAGGTATTGTCAGTGAGGATGATTTTGAGAGAATAAGTCTTAAAGTGGCACAATCCTGGTGTTCTGAAATTTGTGAAGCAGTTAATACCTATCAATCCGGTGCCAGCCAAGAAAAGGTTGAAAAAATAATTTTAAGTGGGGGCGGTGTTTTTGTCGAAGGGTTTAAAGAGGCATTGTTATCAGAGCTTGAAGCTGATGTTTCAATCATTAACCCTTTTGAAGGATTAATTGTCAATGAAAAAAAATTTCCAGACTCTTTTATAACCAAGGCCGGTCCTCAGGCGTCAATTGCCATAGGACTTGCACTAAGACGAATAGATGATAAATGATAAAAATTAATTTATTACCATTCAGGGTTGCTCGGAAAAAAGAGAATATCAGGCGCCAGATATCTATATTTTTACTCTTTATTCTACTGACGGTGGTGGCGCTTTCTTACTATACTCAGATTATCAATAAACAGATTTTATCAGTTAAAGAACAAACAAACAACATCAACAATCAAATTACTAAATATCAAGAAAAGGCCACCAGGGTTAAAAAAATAAAAAAAGATCTTGAACTGCTCAAGGAAAAACTTGAAATTGTCAAGTCACTGCAAAAACAAAGAGACAAACAATTGGTATTGTTTGACACCATGACAGGTTTGATTATTCCCGGACGACTGTGGCTGGAAAGTTTTAAAACAAATGATACATCGGTCATTATTAAGGGGATCGCGTTTGATAACCCAACGATTGCTGATTTTATGGAAAAATTGGAGCAATCATTGCTGTTTGATAAAGTGGATTTAATAACAGCACAGATGAAAAAATTCAAAGATGATGTCGTGTTAAAATCATTTGAATTGTCGTGTAGAAAAACAATACCCCCAAAAGTGGAAAAAGAGAGTGGGGAAAAGGCAAAAAAATGAGTGATAAGAAGGACATATTTGCCCCGATAAAAGAGAAATTAAATACTCTTTTTGAAAAGATTGGTCTCTTGACAAAGGTGCAGCGCTTGCTGATCTGTCTGGGAACCTTTGCCATTATCGGTGGTTCTTATTATTATTTTATTTTTATGCCAAAACATGAAGAATTAAAGGTAGTTGAAAATAATTATAACAGCCAGAAAATAAAATTGGCCAATTTTATAAAGGAAGCAGCAGAGCTTTTAGTGTATGAGAAAAAAATGGCAGCCACCCAGGCAGAATTTAACCAGGCCATGAAAGCCTTACCAGACAAAAGGGAACTGCCGTCATTGCTTACCGGTATTTCCAGGGCAGGCAGCGATGCCGGACTTGCCTTTCACTTGTTCAAACCTGATAATGAAAGCAATAAAACCTTTTATAAAGAAATTCCGGTTTCTATCAAGGTAGAAGGACGCTATCATCAGATTACAGATTTTTTCTATCAGATTACCCGGCTCAACCGAATTGTAAATATCAATAATGTAGAAGTGAAATCAGTGAAAGGTGGGCAAATCCTTGAAATGACCTGTAAGGCAGTAACGTATATGTTTCTTGAGCAAAAAGAGGTCGAGCAAGATAAAACCAAACAAAATAGAAATAAAAAGTAGGGAAAAGCGGTTACAATGAAAAAGACCAGATTAAAATTACTATCAATATTATCGGTATTGAGTCTTGCTTTTTTCTTGTCTGCCTGTGATGATAAACCTTCTGTCCAAAAGGAAACAAAGCCCTTTGTTGTCCAGAAAAATATAATGCCACCGGCTCCTGCGGCAGAATCAGCAAAACCAGTGCCTTCTATTATTGAAAAAAAATCAGATATTCCTGCTAAAGTTCTGATTCCTGAAGAACTGAAATCTGAAGAACTGAAATCTGAAGAACTGAAACCTGAAAATTTAAAAATTGATACGACAGATAAAGTTGATCAACCAGATAAAATTGATAAAACAGATATATCCGTTCAAAAAGAGACCATCGATTCTGGCCCACTTTCCAAAGCTCTGACCACACTTGAGCCCAATGATACTCAAAAAACAGAACATTATGATGCCGAAGGAAAGATTGATCCGTTTAAACCACTGATTCAGGATAAAACCGAAGAAAGTATTGTTGTTAACGATAATAAACCCAAACGGATATTGACCCCGCTTGAGAAGATTGATCTAAGTCAGATTCGTCTTGTGGCAGTGATCCTGATGAAAAACAAGAAGATTGCAATGGTGGAAGAGGGCAGTGGGAAAGGATATGAAGTCGGTATTGGAACATATATCGGGAAAAATCAGGGCCGAATATCTGAAATTTTAAGCTCCAGTATTGTTGTCAAAGAATTAATCAAGGATTATAGGGGCCGGCTCAAAGAACAAAAGCAGGAAATTAAATTACATAAAAAAAGTGATGAGGAGTAATATGCCTTTTTTCCAAATGAAAAAAATAATACGTTTTGTCAGAATAGTCCCATTTCTTCTGGCTCTTTTTATTATTTCCGGGTGTGTTGCCCAAAAGCCGGAGCCTGTTAAACCAGCTGAACAAGGGTCTGTTCAAGATCCTGGTCAAAAACAAGTTACCCCAGATATGGATGCTGCTAAGAAAGACCGACAGATTACTGCCGTTAAGATGAATCAAGTTCAAGGATCAATCGATATACTGATTCAAGGGAATCAAAAGCTGGTCTATACTTCAATCAAACAATCCTTTCCGTTTGGGATTGCTGTATATCTTCCGGAAACCACTATTGTGGATGGTTTTGAAGTTCCAATGAATCAAATTAACAGTATCGGTGATATCATTGTGACTTATGCTGATCTTGAAAAGACCACGGCAAAGGTTGAAATCTTGTTAAAAGAGGATCTGAATTATGAAATGCTTGAAGCTGATTCAGCCTTGATAGTCAAACTTTCCGATGGGACGCAAAAAAACCGAATGCCAGACCAGATGCCAGATCAGGAGGCAGGCCAAAAGGATATCAACTCTGAAATAGTCAACATGCCGACCCAGAAGATGGCAGAATCTGAAAAACCACGGCAAAAAGTTGTTGTGCCTTCTAAAACTGCCACCATGACCGATATTGCGTTTAATACAATGGAGGATGGGAAATCCGATATCATTGTTCAGACCAGTCAGCCTGTAAATTATGATATTATCCAGGGAAGCAATAATAAACTCTATTTGAATCTGTACAATACTATTATACCGGACCATCACAAACGCCCGATTCTTACCTATTATTTTAAATCTGCGGTTGAAAGCCTGATGCCTGTGCAGATGCCGGGAAAAAACAAGACAGCAAAAATTGAAATCAATACCCGGGACCAGGTTCCCTATCGCGTGGTGCAGGATCAAAATACTCTTTCATTGTTTTTTGAAGCATCCCAAATAGAACCTCCTGTTTTTACAAAATCCAAAAAGAAGGTGGCCAGCGGTACTGAGGTTGCGAATGCAGATGTTCAAATGGAAACCCAACCCAAGGAATCACTGGAAAAAATAATCAAAACCGAATCAGAGAAAAATTTAACACTGGAAGAACAAATTTATGGTAAAGAGAAAGTATATACGGGTGAAAAGATCAAACTTGATTTTTATGAAACCGATATAAAGAATGTTTTCAGGATCTTAAGAAGTGTGGGCGGGCTTAATTTTGCCATTGATAAAAACGTTCAAGGAAAAGTAACGCTGACTCTTGAAAACCCCGTACCCTGGGATCAGGTTATGGATTTGATATTGAAAATGAATAATCTGGGTCAGAAAAAAGAAGGAAATGTGATCCGGATTGCTACTCTGGATACGTTGAATCAAGAAGAAAAACTCAAACAGGATACCATTGCTGCCCGTAAAAAAACATTAGAACAAAAAAAGAGTTTTGAACCGTTGGTCACAGAATATATTCCAATTAATTATTCAGATGCAGAATCTGATATTAAACCACATCTTTCCCAGATTCTTACCAAAGACAGGGGTACGCTCAGTGTGGACAAGCGGACCAATATGATCATTATCACTGATACCCAGGCCAATGTTGATCAGGCCAAAGAGATTATCTTTCGGCTTGACAAGGTCACACCCCAGATCATGATTGAAGCTAAAGTGGTAGAGGTTACAAAAGATTTTACAAGATCCTTGGGTGTGGGCTTAAGTCTTGATGATAAGACTGGAGTGGCGACATCGGGGATTAAAGACTTTACAACTGCATTTAATCTTCCTAGTGGGACGACTAGCGGATCATTCAATTTTTTCAGATTATTTGGTTCCAGTGTGGCAGCGTTAAATGTCCAGTTAGCTGCTTCAGAAACCAAAGGTGATGTCAAAGTGATTTCTTCACCCAGAATTTTGACCCTCGACAATAAAGCTGCCAAAATCAAGCAAGGCAGGGAAGTCGGTTATATAGAAAGAGATGATTCCGGGGCTAGTACGACAAAATTTAAATCTGTTGATCTTTTGCTGGAAGTCACGCCCCATGTCACTCCGGATAAGCGAATTTCCATGCAAGTCTTTGTGACAAAAAACGAAATTGGCGCTACCGTTAACGGTGTTCCATCGATTGTCACCAATGAAGCAACTACAGAACTTTTAGTGAATAATAATGATACCATTGTGATCGGTGGTATTGTAAAGACAACAGAAGATAAAAGTTCTACTGGTACTCCGTTTCTTTCAGGTATTCCAATTTTAGGCAGGCTGTTCAGAACGGATACTGATAGAGATGATAGAAATGAAATGTTGATCTTCATAACGCCATCCATTGTTCAACTGGATCAGAAAAGAAACACGGTTTCAACAAAGGAGTAAACTTAAAGGATTAAAACTTAAAACTCAAAAAGTTTAATTCAAGTTTAACAGCCTTTTTTGTGCCTCTTTTGCAAGAGGAGATCTTTCCGGAACCAGTTTGAGGACAACATTCCAGGCATTCTTTGCTTTTTGATCATCCCTCAATGCTTCGTATGTTTCTGCTATATCAGCATGAAGGATAGCTACTCCGGGATTCTTTTTCAATGCATCATGAATAAACACAAGCGCATTTGAATAATTCCCTTGTTTTATGTGGATGGTGGCAAGACCATGGACGGCATTGATAAAATGTGGTCGAATATCAAGGGATTGATTAAAATAGTTTTCGGCCTGTTTGAACATGCTCTGGTTTAAATAGGCCCATCCCAGATTGGACAGCGGGATTTCAGGGGTTGCATATAACATGCTTGAGACAACTATTTTATAGGTCGAGATGGCAAGATCCCATTTTTCAAGTTTCATGTAAGCCCCGCCAAGATTATTCTGGGCCTGGATATAATCGGGTTTTAGCTCCAACGCCCGTTCAAAATGAGTTTGGGCAAGATCTGCCCGTTCTTTGGCAAGATATACCAGTCCTAAGCTATTGTGCAGGAATGGATCATCTGATAGCTCTTTTTGAGCATCTAAGAGGTTTTTTAGTGCTGCAGTATATCTTCCGTTTCGATAGTGTTCTTCTCCCACTTGTTGGGTGGCCAGGGCCACCTCTTTTTGATTGATTCTCTGCATATCAGTAGCAGCACAGGATGCCAGGACAAAAATAAGTAAAAGAAGATAGAGTGGATGTTTCATGCGAAAGTGTTTTCCTTTATTGGTTTAAGAGGGTGTCCGGAGACAAGGATATAATTTTAATCTCTTCCTTTTTTAGATAATTCATTGCAGTGATGCTCAATAGCTTTTCAGGAACAAACAATTTTTTCTTTTCTTTTACAGCATAAAGACCTGCAATACTTTCAACTTTTTCTCCAGTATAAAAAGAAGGGTTCTCCCAAGTTGTGTATCCCAGATTTGAAAATAATATTTTAGACAATTCCATATCTGTCAGGTTTGGAGTGATGGAAATAATTTTAAACTCTTTTTTTTCTAAAACTTCCAGGGCTTTACCATAGACATTCCCGAAATTGATCAATAGATCGGTTTTCTCTTCTCTGATAATTCTGCCAAAGGACGCCTCAAGCTGGATATTATTCAGAGTAAAGGGTATTTTTGCATCGGGTATATAGTCATACTCAGTTTGTGAAAGAAGATGTTTAACCCTTTTTTTATAGGCAATCGTTGGATTGGGGGCAATCTGATTGGATTTTTGAGTTGTTTTCATCCTTGCTGCTGTTTTAAATTCTTCAATAGCCTCAGACATCATCTGAATTCTTAAATCCTTCCAATACTCCTGAACCCGCTCCAATAGCATATCATTTTGGTTTTCACCGGATATGATCAAGATTTTTGTTCCATCTTCGGTCTCTATAACCGGGGCATTGGATAAATCAAGCACCTGGTTTGAACCGTTTTTACCGGGGAAGTACATTTTCCCCTGGCTGAGCAGGGTGCCGCCTATGAGTGATGTATATTTTTTTAATTGCAATAGTTTTAGCGCATCAAGTCCGGACGGCTCAGATGATGGAGACAAAATTTGGCCATTCTCTTTTGTGTCATCTTGCTGAGGTTTTTCAGATATAAAAGATTGAAACCATGGCTGGGACTTGATAGACGCATCGGGTAAATAGATATCAGCGCCTTCGTAAATAATATTGATGTTTTGAATGTTAGGGTTGGCCAGCTGAAAAGCCTTAAGCCCTTCTTCAGATAGGCGACCGCTTTTTTGTAAAAATTCTTTGTCCACTAGGCTGGAAATGTTTTCGCCGCGTTTGATGGTATGCTTTTTAATATAAGGGGCCAGTGCCGTGTCTTCCGGAAGAGTGGAAAACTCAATAACCGGAACATCTACATCGTCGGGGGTACTTAAATCATAGTCTTTTTTTTCCACCTTTTTTAAAGGAATCAGGATAGAGATGCCCGGTTCAATTGCATCTATATTGGAAATCTCAGGGTTTAGCTCTTTGAAGATTATTAAGAAATGGGGGAAATCTTTTTCTGAAATTTCGCCTTTTTTTCTAAAAATTTTATAGAGCCAGTCATCTTTTGTAACTGTATAGGGTTCGCACAAGACATCCCCATTTTTAAATTTAAAAATTGAATATCGCTTGTAGGATGTTTTTACCCCTTTGGCTTCAGCCGGAACTGTGAATGAAAGATCCAGAAAAACCAGAAGAGCCAGCCCAATGATCAGTCTAATGATCTGGGATATGTTAAGAAAAAAATGATTTTTCATAAATTATGCGATATTTTTAAATCCAACCTCTCTGCTATTTTATCGGAAATATCTTGTACAAATTTTTTAAAGTCTTTTTGATTCAGCCTGTTTTCCTGTGATGGAACCTTTTCAGGGTCTTCGGGCATAATCAGTGACGGCAGGTTGATTTTGTCTGCGTCGGAAACTATTTTATAGTCCATAGGAATCTTTGAATTAAAATAAAGATCCTGAAATTCAGAAAATTTAATGGCATGGGCAGTGGCATCAAGAATCGCTGTTTCTTCTTTGGATACAATGTTTTTGGTGCGTGCTTTAACCAGGCCTGCCAGACATTCTCCACCCTGGGTACAGGTAATGTGTCCGTTTGAATTGGCGGTTAACTGCCAGTCCATAATTGACTGTTCTGTGACATTGACAAAAAAGACATGTTTTTGTCCAGCAAGGGCGTTATATTTTTTGCCAATTTGTATGACTCTGGGCATGGAAACCGGATTGCCGATCATTGCAGCCTGGGCAACGCTTGGCTGGGTATCCACGGGTATGAAATTTCGTTTGTTTTCGTCCGGTTCAAGGTAATATTGATAAACAGGATCAGCATGTTCCGACTGGACACCAATAATTTTTGGTAAATGATCAATGATACCCGCTTCATGGAATTTGATAAATCCGTTCATTATTGCTGAAATATTTCCGGCATTGCCAATGGGGACCACCACAACTTTGTCGGTCATGTCCCATTCAAAGTCCTGGGCAACTTCATAGGAGTAGGATTCCTGGCCAAGAATGCGCCAGGCATTTTTTGAATTTAAAAGCACGACTGAATATTGGCTGGACAGGTTTTCCACTATTTTCATACAGTCATCAAACACCCCGGGGATCTCAAATACCCGGGCGCCACTGCCCAGAGGTTGTGACAATTGCTGGGAAGTGACCTTTTTATGGGGTAGAAGAACAGCGGATTTGATTAATGGATCGAGGTATGAAGCATAAAGAGCCGCGGCGGCGGAGGTATCTCCTGTGGACGCACAAATTGCGATCACATCTTTAATTAGATTTTCATCAATCAGATACTTGATGCTGGATATGGCACTGGCCATGCCGCGATCCTTAAAGGATGCACTGGGATTCTGTCCGTCGTTTTTATAGAAAAATTTAAGACCGACCTTTTTTTTTAAGTTGTCATTGGCTTCAATAACCGGAGTATGGCCTTCACCCAGATAGACTATTGACTCTAGAGGGATACAGGAACCAATAAATTCGTGATACCGGTAAATCCCCTTGAGTGCAGGGATCTTCAGCATTTTTCGAAAATCAAATATTTTTTGCCAGGTTTTACCGGGGATCTTTTTTAAGTTATCCGCTTTCCGGTCATGGATCAGCAGGACCTGGTTGCACTCAGGGCAGACATACAATAGTTTTTCTATTGGATATTCAGCAAAACATCCCAGGCATTTATAAAACAGTTCCCCTTTGACCTCAGGGATTATATAAGGCTTGATGTCTTCTGGAAAATAACTAAGATTCACGCCTGATCTCCTTTTGCCCGCCCATATACGGAACCAGTACTTTAGGGATCAAAACAGAACCATCAGGTTGCTGATAGTTTTCTAGAATGGCAGCAAAGGTTCTTCCCACTGCCAGGCCTGAGCCGTTCAGGGTATGGACAAATTCAAGTTTTTTTGCATTTTTCCTTCTAAACCGGATGTTGGCTCGCCGGGCCTGAAAGTCCAGACAATTGGAGCATGAAGAGATCTCACGATATAAACCCTTGCCATCATCCTGACCCGGCATCCAGACTTCAATATCATAGGTTTTGGTGGCAGAAAAGCCAAGGTCCCCGGTGCATAGTGTCACCACCTGATAGGGAAGTTCTAAAAGTTTAAGGATTTTTTCGGCATTGGCCAGCAAGGATTCAAGCTCATCAAAAGAAGATTCAGGCGTTGTCAATTTTACCAACTCCACTTTGTTGAACTGATGCTGGCGGATCAATCCTTTGGTATCACGGCCATATGATCCTGCCTCAGATCGAAAGCAGGGGGTATAGGCAGTGAACTTGCACGGCAGCCTGGATTCATCAAGAATCTCATTGGCATAGATGTTGGTCATGGGAACTTCAGATGTGGGGATCAGGTAATAATCCAATCCCTGTATTTTGAACAGATCCTCTTCAAATTTGGGCAGTTGACCGGTTCCGGTCATGGTGGCTTTATTGACGATAAAGGGTGGCAGGGTCTCGGTATATCCATGGTCGGTAATGTGAATATCCAGCATGAAATTGATCAAAGCCCGTTCAAGCCTTGCCCCATTGCCAAGATAGAGAGGAAATCTCGCACCGGTCAGTTTTGCCGCCCTTGCCAAATCCAGAATATTCAAGTCTTCACCAATATCCCAATGGGGTTTGGCCGCATAATCAAATTGTTTGGGTTCACCATATGTTCTTTCAAGACGATTTTCAGTATCGTCCTTGCCTTGTGGTACATCATCATGAGGTAGATTGGGAATTGAGATTAAAAAGTTGTGCATGTCATCCTGGACAGCTGAAAGGTCTTTATCCAATTCTTTGATGGTATCGGAAACGTCCCTCATTTCTTTGATGACCGCATCAGCATCACCACCTGATTTTTTTATGTTTGCAATATCATCTGAAACAATATTGCGTTTGTGTCGCAACGCTTCAATTTCTAAAAGTAGTTTTTTGCGGTTTTCATCATTGCTTAAAAGAGAGGTAAAATCAATTTTTGCCCGTCGTTTTTCCATCCCTTTTTTAACCAGCTCAAGATTGGTTTTTATATATTTTAAATCCAGCATTTTGAGTATTAATTTTCCTCTTCCGTATTAGCTAAGTTCTTATTTTTAAAGATTCTTCAACAAGTATAACCTGATACCACGCAGGGTGTAAACAGTCAATGTTTTTTGCAGGTTGACAATTGTCAATATCTGTATAATATTTGCTGAAAACATTTTTGTCATAAAAGGGAATATGGGATGGAAGAGAAAAAAAGTGGTGAAAAGAATCATCTAACATTGGTTGCCGATCGATTAGCTGCCCTCAGTAAAGAACAACTGGCAGAAAAGTATAAAAAAATTGAACATAAACTTTTTGAATTCGCCAATTTTATGGAAGCCCAGCTATCGTTTTTATATACGCCTGTGAGCAATGAATTTCCAACCGAAGGGATTATTAAAAAGGCATTACAAATAGAAAAAGGCATCGCCCTTCCAGTTTTTACGGGTGCTAAAAATGCCATTAGCGTTTATAAAATAAGCAATTATAATAAAGATCTTGTCTCAAACATCAATGATATACTGGAACCCAATATAGAACGGTGTAAAAAAATATCTTTGGAGGAGGTGGATATCGCCATTATTCCTGGGCTTGCCTTTGACGATAAAGGTGGTAGAATCGGTTTTGGAAATAATTATTATACCAAGATGATTACTAAGCTGCCAGAGACTTGCCGGAAAGTGTCGCTGGCCTATGAAGAGCAGATCGTGGATCAGATTCAGATGGAATCTCGAAAATTTACAGTGGATATTATCATTACTGATAAGCGGGTTATTTATAAGATTTGACAAAGGCTTAGTTAAGCAAAAATATAGTCGAATGAACACAAAAGCGAGGGCGGCTGTTGCTGGGAGTTGCAGCAGTCGCTTTTTTATTTATGCGCGTCAGGGTTAATGGCTGTTGCAAATTTTCTTAAATCTATTGCTTTACCCATCACAATAACCGTATCCTGCGGTTCGATCAGAGTTTCAAAATGGGGATTGAACAACATTTCTCCAGATGCCTTTTTTATAGAAATGATGATCAGGTTAAAATCCTGCCGGATACCGGAATCTTTCAGAGCAACATTGGTATACCTTGAACTATAGGGAACATAGATTTCATCAATTTGAATTCCTTCTCCTTTTCTAGATAATGCAACATCAAGAAAATTTGAAACACTGGGTCTTAATAGCTTTAACCCCATGGAAGTCGCTCCCGTATCATAGGGGGACTCCACCATATTGGCACCGGCAACCATGAGTTTGCTTCGAACGCTCGGGCCGCTGGCACGTGCCATGATGAAGATGTCAGGATTGAGTTGTCGTGCGGTTAAAACAAGAAAGACATTGGCTGAGTCGGTTCCCAGGGCAGCCACAAGAAAAGAGGCATTTTTAATTCCGGCTTTAAGAAGTAATTCTTCATCTGAAGCATTTCCTTGATAATATTGCATTTTATTCTTTTCCAGTAGCTCGACAAGATCATCATCTTGTTCAATGACAACAATATCGTTTGTTTCCTCTCGGATGAGTTGGCACAATACTCGGCCAATACGACCATATCCGCAGACAATGTAATGGTTTCTCAATTTCCCGATTTTTTTATCCAACCTTTTTCTCCCCAATATGGATTGTATTTCTCCTTCAACAATAAACTGGATGACCACACCTGCTAAATAGAGGAAATAACCAACGCCTGTAAATATCAGGACAATAGTAAAGATTCTCCCATAGTCACTGATTTCATGGACTTCCATAAAACCCACAGTACTCAAGGTTATCGCGGTCATATACGAGGCATCCAGAAAAGTCCATCCTTCAAGCATCATATATCCTGCTATCCCGATAAAAAAGATGATACAGGCGATAAGGATAGTCCAGGTGATTTGTTGAAGTCGGCTCATGGGGTATAAATACTGATCTTATTGATAAAAATCAAGGCAAGAATCATGGTTGCAGCGACATGGTCAATTAAGATTTATTGTAAAGTTGAAACCATAAAAGAGGTTATCCCCAAAGAGTGCTATCTCCTTGACGGGAACCATGGTTGCTGGTATGAAGATGTGCATGAAAGATGAACTTAAGAAATATGGACACTGGCGCCGTGAAATGCTTGAAAAGCAGATCATCGCAAGAGGGGTCAGTGATCCGTTGGTCTTGAAAGCCATGTCCATGGTCCCCCGCCATTTATTTGTAAGTGAAGCCCTTGTGGACAGTGCGTACGGAGATTTTCCTCTGCCGATTGGTGAGGGTCAGACCATTTCCCAACCATACATTATTGCAGAAATGACCCAGTGTCTTGAACTGAAAGGTCATGAAAGAGTCCTCGAAATCGGAACCGGGTCTGGATACCAGGCCGCTGTTCTGGCCCAGATTGTGTATAAAGTATATACGATTGAAAGGAATAATACCTTATTCCTGCAGACTCGTAAGTTATTCGATACTTTAAAGTACCACAACATCGTTACCCGTTATTCAGACGGCACCCAGGGGTGGAAGGATGAAAGCCCTTTTGATGCCATCATTGTAACTGCCGGCGGTCAACAAATTCCCCATCCTTTGATTGATCAACTGGCAGTTGGCGGTCGGTTGGTCATGCCCGTGGGAGGCACAATGTCCCAGGAATTGATCAAGCTTGAAAAAACCGAAGATGGTATTAAAACATATAATCTTGGTGGTTGCCGGTTTGTTAAATTGATCGGTCAGCATGGATGGGATGGATAAATAAACATTGAATCGCCTATGGGAATTTAGATTGTGAACCCTTCTATTATTAAAGATTTGCTGATTGGTTATTGTCTGGGCACAGCCAATATTATCCCCGGTGTCTCCGGCGGTACCTTCCTATTGGTTTTTAAAATATATGAACGGGTCTTTTTGATTCTTGGCAATATCAATAAAACAAACGTTTTTGAGCTTTTTGTAAGGATTTTTGATTTTATTTTTAAGCCCGATCGGTCCGTCACCTTTGAAAAGATTGTTTTTTTCTTAAAAAAGAATGATTTCATTTTTCTTATTAAATTGATGATAGGTTCTATAGCAGCCATTATTAGCCTTTCCAGCTTAATGAAATATCTGATAGTTTATCATTTTTCCATGACTTACGCTCTCTTTTTTGGACTTATCCTGGTTTCCATCATTGTCCCGGTTAAAATGCTCAACAAAAAACGAGCCCACCTGCTTTTCTTTTTATTTGCAGGGGTTGCAGCTACTATTTATGTTACCTGTGCGGTCAATCCTTATGATAAAGTTCAAGAAAAATCCACCATATTGCAGGTTCTTTATCAGCAGGGCCAGGATCTTACAAAACCCAATCAGGCAGGTCAGGTATTTTTGTTTACCGGAAAATACAGCATGGATGAGTACCTTTATGCCTTATTCTGTGGAGCCGTCGCCATCTCAGCCATGGTATTGCCGGGAATTAGCGGATCATTGGTACTCATCCTGATGGGAGAATATTTTGAAGTGGTCTCAGCCATTTCCGGTTTAAAGACGTTAAACCTTGATAACATGGTTTTTTTGGGCTGTTTTGCCATGGGTATTGTCTTTGGCGGCTTGCTCTTTGCCAGACTGATCAGTGCGGTTTTAAAACGATATTTTGATGCTACAATGGCTTTTTTGATAGGGCTTATGGTTGGCAGTCTATATGCCTTGTGGCCGTTTAAAAAAAGTATGGTTATGGCCCGGCAATATATCAAGGAAGATGGGGTGATCATGATCCTTGAAAATGTCAGGATTTATACCAACATCAATGTAATTCCCCATCTGGGAACAGAATTTTATTTGTCCATGGCCGCCTTCTTTGCCGGTTGTCTGATTATGTTTTTTTCAATTCAAAAAGAGATTAGTCAATAGAATTAAATGATAGAATCAAGTAATAGAATCAAGTAATAGAATCAGGCAATAGTATCAATCAAAGATCTTCAGGTGTAAAAGCAACCGCTTTATCAATGGACGGCGCATTCGCAAAAAGCATGACCAGTCGGTCAACACCTAAAGCCATACCGGCAGCAGGCGGCATGAATTCAAGATCCTTTAAAAATTTATAAGGCATTGGTAATGGGTTTTTACCCTGCTGTTGGCGGATGATATTCTCTTTTTTAAACCGCTCTTTTTGTTCAACAGGATCGGTCAGCTCGGTAAATCCGTTGCCTATTTCAATTCCAGCCATATAGAATTCAACTCTCTGGGCACAGGTTGGGTCATCCGGTGCAAGTTTTGCGAGGGAGGCAAGGCTTGCCGGATAATCCACGAGAAAGGTTGGCGCATTGTTGCCCAGATGGGGTTCAATTTGAAAACTGATAATTTCGTCAAACCGCTTTTTTTTTAATGCAGCTTCAAGAGAAATATCGGCATATCTGTTAAAGGCATTTTTAACGCTTAGTTTCTGCCAGGGTATTTTCAGGTCAATGGTTTTTCCCTGATAGTCAATCTGACTCTTACCCGCAAGTTGTTCTGCGATAAACAAGATGAGTGCCTGGCATTGATCCATTAAATCCAGATAGGTGCTATCTATGGAATACCATTCCAAAAGGGTGAGTTCAGGCAGGTGAAAAGGGCCTCGTTCATTTTTTCGGAAGGTTTTGCAAATCTGAAAAATTTTGTCAAAGCCTTGAGACAAAAGCCGTTTCATACACAGTTCAGGAGAGGCTTGAAGAAAACAATCACCTGAAGTGACCGGATCAATCTGGGCTTCAGGAATAATATTGGGGCAGCGGACAGGAGTATCAACTTCAAGAAAATGGTTGCAAGTAAAAAAATCCCTTATGGCGCAAGTCACAAGGGATCTTATTTTAAGAGTATGATATCGTTGTTTTATATCAAATGTCACTGGGTTCGGCAGTTAGTGATTGTTATTTAATCTTATAGGTGTCACAGGTTCGATCCTGCAAAAATATTTTATCAAATTTATCAGGATCTGCCTTCTCATAGAACTCGTAGCCTTTTTCAATACAGGCTTTGCAGGCATTTATGGGGATATGAACTGCCAGTACATGTTGTCCTGGAGTGGCAGTGGAATCAATTTCAAAACTGCCGCCGCAGTCTTTACAGATTCGAATTTTCTCTTTTTGCTGCTCAAAGATATTGTCAGTATCATAGAAAATTTCTCTGTGTCTGATCTGAATATCTCCTGGCGTGCCGGCTTGATCCCGTAATTGATCTTTTTGTCCCCAATAGGCATTGATCTGGTCGCAGGTTTTTTTAATCTTATCTGTGGTGCTCACGGACTGCATGAGTTTTTCCGGGTTGTAATCGGGTTCAACAACGCCCGAGTAATCCAGCCCTGCCAGGGCAAGGATGATTCCCAGGTTGACGTAGGGAAGAGCGCCTTCAATGGCATATCCGCCTTCAAGAACGGCAATATCGGGCTTTAAAAGTGAGGTCAGTTTGGCATATCCCTGGGCAGAAAAATTCATATTGGTCAATGGATCGGTATAATGATTGTCCTGACCTGCGGAATTAACGATTAAATCGGGTTTGAATTCGTCTAAGATCGGCAGAACACAATTGTTGATCACATACAGGTATCCTTTGGTGGATGTCCCTGGTGGGAGAGGGATATTCAGGTTCGATCCTTTGGCATTTGGACCACCCAGTTCGCCTGGAAAACCAGTTCCCGGGTACATGGTTCTGCCGTCCTGATGAAGTGAGATAAACAAGACATCCGGGTCATGCCAGAAGATATCATTGGTGCCATCCCCGTGATGGCAGTCGGTGTCAATGACGGCAATTCTTTGTACACCATATGTTGATCTGATATGCTCAATCATGATGGCTTCAATATTGATATGGCAAAAGCCTCTGCCGCCATGGGAAACCCGCATGGCATGATGACCGGGTGGGCGGACCAAAGCGAATCCGTTTTTGACTTCTTTTTTCAGCACTGCATCTGCAATGGCTTTTGCACCACCGGCACTGATCAGGTGGGACTCGGTTGCAATGGTTTGTTCATCAGGCACACAGAAATGAGCTCTCTGGATTTCTTCATGAGTGATGATATCTGGTTTGTATTCAATAATGCCATTGATATCAAAAACACCTTCTTCAATGACCTGATCCTGGGTATATAAAAGTCGTTCTTCTCTTTCAGGATGAGTGGGATCAATGGCCCAGTCAAAGGCAGGGAAGAATACCAGACCTGTTTTATGCTTTGCGTTTAACATTATAACCTCTCACGCTTAACCGAGTGCAATACCTTTTCAAAACCCTTAATCAGGCCGGGTTTGAGCTGAACTTTTGTCCGGAAAATTTTACCTCTTGGAGAAAAATTACGGATAATATTAAAGGATTGAAGTTCAACCACTTCTGTTTCATCCAGATTATCCGGATCTGCACCTGAATTAATTGCTTTTTCTTTTAATAGGGTAAATGCCGTATCAATTAAATCTTTTTTGGAAAATGATTTGGAAATGGGTTCAGCAAAATCTTCTTCATGAGCGGTGACAATTCCCTGTTCTGTATCTGCACTCAGTGAGACCTCGCAGGTGGTTCGGGCAAGCGCCGCACCAATGGCGTTGGCCACAGAAAAATTAGGCACCACTTCGGTTTCAATCTGGTACATCTCTTGAATTTTTTTTGCAAAATAGGGTGCTGGACCGCCCAGTAAAAGAATTTTACTGGGACTGATTTTATATCCTTCAAGAAATTCGTGAACCGTGTATACGGGTTGTGAATTGAGAGCGTCCACCATTTCAAAGGTTTTCTTCAGAATGATGTTACAACAGGTTTTAAAAATTTTTTCGGCAGCATCAATATCGGTCAGACCTAATTGTGTCGCAATGGTGTGAATACCTTTTTGAGCAGAGTCCTTGTCCCCCTCATCCATTAAGCCCAAGACAACCAGAGCGTCTGTCGGGGTTGGAGCCATGCCACCAAAGGCCATAGCAGGGCCCTTCCGGTCAGGGCCAATGGTCAGCTTGTTGTCTGATATCCCAATGACACTGTCTCCGCCAATTCCCCGGGACTCGGTTCGCAAAGATCGGATCAGACTTTTGTATTGCCCTCTTTGGATACCCACTGGCTCAAGCAAAGGTGCTTTGTTGACTAGAAAGGCGATATCGGTAGTCGTACCCCCGATATCCAGTACAATGGCATCCTGGTTTTCAGGGGCATAGGGGATGGCACCCAAAATACTTGCCGCCGGGCCGGATAGTATGGTTTGCCCCGGAAAAGACATGGATGCATTAAGAGACATGGTGCCGCCATCTGCCTTGAGAATTTGAATGGGAGCTGTCAGCCCTTTTTGTTCAAGAGATTGACTGACTGCTTCAAAAAAGGATTTGTGAATGGGAAAAACAGCTGCATTTAAATGTGTTGTGGCAATCCGCCTGGGAAAATTCAGGTTTCCCGAAACATGGTGGCCCAAAAAAACCTTTTTAAAATGGCGATTCAGGATTCGTTTAATAAGAATTTCATGACTGGGATTTCTGACACTGAATTTGCTGACCACGCCAACATATTCAATGCCGGCATTTTTTAATTTTTTCGCCACATCTTCGATTTCCATCTCATTAACCGGGGCTTTTTCCCTTCCTCTGTGGTTAATGGAGCCAGTGACACAATAATAATGGTCCCCGGTTGTAAACGATTGGGGATCAATGCCGGGGCCGGCTGAGACAACCATGCCCACAGGCGTCAGATCCTTCTGGACAATGGCATTGGTGGTCAGTGTGGTGGACAGAACCACCCGTTTAATATCTTTGGGATCGATTGTATCCAGCAATTGTGTAAAGCTTGTGAGAATCGTGTTGAAAAGATCTTCCGGGTCAGTGGGTACTTTGACTATTTTTTCAATACCCTGGCTACTTAAAAGAACAGCGTCCGTGTGTGTTCCGCCAACATCAATACCAATAATCATGGAGAGTTCCTGTTTCTTAATAAATGACTGCATAAAACCGTATCTCATACCAGTAGCAAAGCTTGTCAGAAAAAAAAGGGCTTGTCAATTAGATTTTAGTTGTCCGGCAACGGCTAAATGAGTTCTGAACCTTTAAATTGGCAATAGATATTACTTGTGGTTTTTAGCCGCTTTTGCATAGCGCTCTATGATGGTTTTTACTGATTCTATTTTATCAATTTTATCCACACTTTTTCCGGCCTGAAAAAAATTTTTATAGTTCGCTCCATTCAATGAGGCCTGTTTGAGCTGCCATGCAGATTTCAGCGTGTAAAACATGCGCATATAATGTTTGCCTTTTGGATGGCGCAGCAATTTTTTGGCCAGCCAGCCGGCACGGGTTCCTGTTTTTTCAATATACGGGGTCTTGATAATGGAAACCGGCACCCCGGATATTTTATCGGTCAGAGTGATATCTTTTGCACTGGCATTGACAATGGCTTGTTTATAATCCCAGTGGGCTCGGCATTCAGTGGTGGCGATAAACCGGGTGCCCATCTGAACGCCGGCATAGCCTTTTTTTAATTCAGATGCAAAATCATTTTCCGAGCCAATACCACCCGCACAGATCAGTGGCAGGTTCAAGTGGGACAATTCTTCAAATAAACTATCAGGTGCTTTTTCGCCACTATGGCCCCCGGCATTTGAATTCACACAGATCAGACCGTCAACATCACATTCTACAGCTTTTTGAGCCCATTTCAGATTGGTGACATCATGATAGACCTTGCCATTGACGTTGTGAACTTTTTTAACCACCCAGGAAGGGTTACCCAAAGCGGTAACAAAAAAGCGAATTCCTTCTTCCAGAGCAATGTCAATCCAGTTTCGCATTCTGTCCTGGTATACTTTAGATGATTTTTCAACAAGAGCATTAAAGCCAATAGGCTGGTCTGTGAGGCTGCGAATATATCGGATACCCTCCCGCAGATCATATTTGTACACAAAGGTCATGGAAATCGGTTGTATGATTCCCAACCCCCCTGCATCGGAAGCTGCAGCCACAAGCTCTGGATTCGAACATGGATACATGGCGCCACAGATCAAGGGGATCTGTATTCCGGCATCTTTTGTAAAATTTGTTTCAAGTTCAAGCATAGTATTCTTCCTTGTAAAAGGTTGAATAGAATATAACTGCTTTAATATCGGTTGTCGAGATTTCAATTTCAGACCAGAGTCTGATTTTGTATTGTATTGGTTTTAAGCTTGAATTATTCAGATGATTCGCATAACGTAAACATTGTTATTTATAAAAAACAAAAGACCATCATAAGGAGCAGGAAATGGCAATTATTGAGTGGAAGAAAAACGGGTCTGTTGGTATTATCAATATGTGCAATGGTGCGAATAAACAGAATCCACAATTTGTGGCACAGATGAATCAATGTTTTGATCAGATAATTGATGATAAACAGATTTGCTCAATCGTTTTAACATCTACTGATGAAAAAAATTTTTGCCAGGGGATCGACCTTGAGTGGTTAGGGCAAAAAATGAATGACCAGGATTTTGACAGCATTAAAGCGTTTTTGCACGGGATCAACGCTATTTTTTCAAGAGTTTTATTGATGCCGATCCCCGTAATTGCAGCAATTAATGGACATGCCTTTGGAAATGGAGCCATGTTGGCCTGCACCTGTGATTTTAGATTTATGAAAAAAGACAAAGGTTTTTTTTGTTTTCCTGAAGTTGATATAAATATCCCTTTTCTACCCGGTATGATTTGTTTTGTCAGAAAGGCCATACCAGAATATCTATTTAATGAAATGATTCTATCTGGAAAGCGAGTCGGCGCTATTGAACTTGAAAAAAACCATGTATTAGTCAAAGCCTCAAATAACGCAGAAGCTTTATTAGAGGATGCCCTTTTATTTGCCAGAACATTTACCAAGCAACGAGGTATCTTTGGTGAACTTAAAAAACGGATGCACAAGAATATCATTCAGGTTATGGAAACTAAAGATGTGGAACAGATTGAGTCTTTGAAACTTTTTTCTCAATAGTGAAAACTATTTGATTTTTAAAACATATTACATGCACTTAAGACTTGTAGCAGTTATTTTATTAAATGCCATAAATTGAATTATGTGCCGCTGAGGGCTTGCCGGATGAATTCAATAAATTTTTCACTGATCGGAGAAAGGGTCCTCTTTTTTGAAAGGGTTAGATAAAAATATCGATTCAAATCAAGTCCTTTGACTGACAGGGCTGCCAGGCGGCCATTCTCAATATCATCTTGAACCGCAATGGTGGAAAGGATGGATATCCCGGCATGATTTAAGATGCCCTGAATCACGGACGTAGTGTTTCCCATTGTTATGGAAGTGTTGAGTTTTTTGGAATCATATCCAGCCTTATCCAAACTGTTAAGGATGGACTGCCATGTTCCAGACCCTTTTTCCCTGGCTATAAACGGGGCATCAAACAGTTTTGAACATTCTATTTCAGGATGGACAGCCCATGGATGGTCCCCAGGAAGAATCAGTTTCATCTCGTCAGTAATCAGTCGCTCCTGTACGATCAAAGGATCATCAATTTTGGCACCCACAATGCCGAATTCCAGTTTTCCTTTTTTAATCTCTTCGATGATCTGTAAGGTATCACCGGCTGTGAGGTGAACGCTGATATCGGGAAATTGTTTTGAAAAGGGGCCAATGAGCTTTGGTAAAATATATCCTGAAGGGATGGTGCTGCCGCCGATGAGCAGGTCTCCTTTTGTGTTGCCTAAAAAATCATGAAGGGCGGATTCTGCCTGATCTCTCAGGCTTAACAATTGTTTCGCATATCGGTAAAGAATCCGGCCGGCCCGGGTGGGTTCTGTTGTTTTTCCCAGTCGATCCAGAAGGCGGCATTGAAAATAGTCTTCCAGTTCCTTGATATGGTTGCTTACAGTGGGCTGGGATAAGTTAATGGCCAGAGAGGCTTTTGAAAAGCTTTTATTTTCAATAACCGAAATAAAAATATAAAGTTGCCATAAATTCATTGAATTTTCTTTTATTTTTTATTGAGTTTTGAGAATTTTTCAACCAGTTTCTGGTTCACAATATCCGGAACCATGTCACTGACATCGCCGCCAAAACGGACAGCCTCTTTAATAATTGAGGAACTGGTAAAAATCCATCTTAATCCGGTCATCAAAAAAACAGACTGAATTCCTTTGTTGAGTTTTCTGTTCATCAAGGCCATCTGGAATTCACTTTCAAAATCAGAGATGGCCCGCATTCCTCGGACAATGGCCACGGCACCTTTTGTTTTTGCATAATCCACAAGAAGACCGCCATGGGACTCAACTTGAATGGATGCATTATCTTTAAAAATGTGCTGGATCATTTCAACGCGTTCATCCATGGTGAACATGACTTTTTTAGACGGATTATGCAATATGGCAATAATGACCTTGTCAAAGATTTCCAGGGCGCGTTCAATAATATCAATGTGGCCGTTTGTTAAGGGATCAAAAGATCCTGGATATATGGCTGTTTTTGAAGTGTTAGGCATTTAAGTATCCTTATTTTGTTCGTTTTTTTATAAAAGAAATCATAGTTTTGGAGTATTTTTTTTGTCGATAAATGTCAAGGGCGGTATGGCTGATATCCAGATTTTCCCTGGCAGCATGTTCTGCAATGATGATACTGTTTTCGTTCAAAAGATCAACAAATGTCTGTTTTTTAAGAACCTGTTCAATATCTCCTTTCCCGTATGGCGGATCAATGAATACAAGATCAAAGCCTTGGTCGCTGATCAGTTCCAACCCATTGCTTTTCAGGATATCTGCGGCGATGACTATGGCATTTTCTTTGAGTCTGCAATGTTCAAGGTTGTCATGAATAGTATCACAGACGATATCCATGAAAACCACACGACTGGCCCCCCGGCTTAATGCTTCGATACCAAGAGCGCCAGTTCCTGAAAAAAGGTCAAGGGTTCGAGATCCTTTGATCTTAGACCCTATAATATTGTAAATCGCTTCCTTGACTCGATCAGATGTTGGACGGATTCGCCTGCCTTGAATGGAAACCAGGTTTTTACCTCTGCAACTGCCGCTAATAACTCTCATCAGGACACTTCCATCATTGTTTTATGAGATTCTTTTCTTAATATAGGCCACGCTGGTGCCAAGCTTGTTGGCCAAAGATTTTATATCATTGTTTTCGTTTGCCAGTTTTTGTTTGAAAAATTTTCGTTCAAATCTTACTCTGGCCTGGTCCAGATCATCGTCATCTGAGATAAAGTCATTGTCAACAGGTTCAATAACGGCAGATTTACAATTATAGGGTAGAGGAATATCAGACAGCTCAATATGATCGGATTCAACCATTATGGAAAGTCGTTCCACCAGGTTTTTTAATTCCCGGACATTTCCCTGCCAGTCATGGGAAGTCAAAAGATTGAGAGCTTCCGCAGATATGGTTTTTTTCGATCCGCCGGCCTGTGTTGCAAACTTTTTTAAAAAAGCGTTGAGCAATAAAGGGATGTCTTCTCTTCTTTCTTTTAACGATGGCACATGGATGGGGATCACGTTGAGCCTGAAATACAGTTCTTTTCTAAAATTTTGGGCTTTAATTTCCTGTTCAAGGTCTTTGTTGGTGGAAGCGATAAGTCTGACATCCATGTGAAGCGTTCGACCACCACCGATCCGCTGGAATGTCTTTGATTCAAGCGCTCTTAATATTTTGGCCTGGGTATTGATATTCATATCCCCGATTTCATCTAAGAAAAGAGTCCCGCCGGAGGCCAATTCAAACTTGCCTTTGTTCTTGGAAAAAGCTTCTTTAAAAGCGCCTTTTTCATGACCGAATAGTTCTGAATCCAGATTTTCATCAGGGATGGCGGCACAATTGATGATGATAAACGGCTGGTCCGGTCTTGAGCTGAATTGATGGATGGTTCTGGCCACCATTTCTTTGCCTGTACCATTTTCTCCGGTTATCAGGATCGGTGCATCAGAAGGAGCGGCGGTCATGATTTCACCATAAAGCTTTTTTACTGAAAGACTGGTTCCTATGATGGAATTTTTTTCAATGCTTTTTTTGCGAAGATACAGATTCTCTTCTTCGAGTTTTCTAAAATTTAAGGCATTGTTGATGGTGACCATGACTTTATCGATGCTCAAGGGTTTTTCAAGGAAATCATAGGCCCCTGATTTTGTAGCGTCTACCGCAGATTCAATGGTACCGTGACCGGTGATCATGACCACGGGAAGATTAGGGGCTATTTTTTTAATTTCTTTTAAAGTTTCAATGCCATCGATACCCGGCATCCATATATCAAGAAGGACAATGTCCGGAGAGTGAGCCTCAATTTTTTTTAAGGCTTCATATCCGTTATACGCGTGTAACACTTCAAATCCATCGTCTGACAGAATTCCTTCAAGGGATTCGATAATGGTTGTCTCATCATCAACAATTAAAACAGCAGGATACATAATTTGGTTTTCTCCTGATTATTTTTTAATCTCAGGCCGGCAGCTCAATAATAAATTTTGCTCCCCTAGGCTTATTGTCCTGAACTCTTATTACACCATTATGATCAGAAATGATAGAGCTGACAATGGCAAGACCAAGTCCCATGCCTGATTTTTTTGTGGAAAAATAGGGTTCAAATAATCTTGTTTTTTCATTATCCGATATACCTTTGCCATTGTCTGCAATCTCGATTCTCACTATTTTTAAAATATTGTCATAAGTGACATCAATTAAAATCATCCCGTCCTTGTTCACGGCATGGACAGCATTGTCGATCAGGTTGATAAAGGCTTGTTTCATGTGTTGCTGGGCCAGTTTTAATACAGGGATGTTGTCGCCAAACCGAGAACGGATATCGACGTTTTCAAGCCCGTCCTTGTATAAAGCAATGGTTTCAATGATAATGTTTTCGATTTTGCATTGGGCTGCATTTGCATCCGGAAATTTGGCAAAGGTGGCAAATTGATTGACCAGGTTTCGGATCAAGTCCACATGTTCGACAATGGTGTCGGTACAATTATTAAAAATATCATCCTGGATCTGTTTGCCGTATTTGCGTTTCAATCGTTGGGCAGATAGTTTGATAGGTGTCAATGGATTTTTGACTTCATGGGCAATCCGTCTGGCCACTTCTCTCCAGGCAGCAATCCGTTGAGCTTTTTCAAGTTCTGTGACGTCATCAAAGACAAGGACAGCCCCGATATTTTGATCCTGATCATTTTTCAGTGTATTATAATTTAAAGAAAAATGTTTGGGTGTTCCTGAAATAGTTATAGAAATCGGTATTTCCAGACTTTCTTGTCCCTGGGAAATCTGGTCATAGATTTTATTGGCAATCTGCAGAAAATCCGGTTTGAGTACCTGCCTGAAATTTTGGTTTAATATGTTTGCACTATCAATATTCAACATGGATTCAGCTGCTTTATTAATCGTAGTGATTACCCCTTTTTTATCCAGAGAGACAACACCGGCTGAAATGTTTTTTAACACAATTTCAGTATATTGTCGGCTCTTTTCAAGCTCGGCATTCTGTTGTTGAAGCATCTGACCTGACAGGGCAATCTGTTCTCTGCCCGTGGCCAGTTCCGTGGTCATGGAATTAAACGATTTGATCAGGGTTCCCAACTCATCATCGGTTTCAAAATCAATCTGGTAGTTCAGATCACCGGCAGCCACCCGTTGAGTGCCTTCGGCAAATTTCATGATAGGAATGGTTATGGATTTGGCCAGCTGGAATCCAAACCAGATGGCACAAAAGACGACCAGCAAGGCCACGATGGAAAGAGCAATATAATACGATATCTGAGCTGGTTTTTTGGCCAGCTTGAGTTGTTGATATTCTTCCACACCCTTTAGAATGGCTTGAAGGTTTTTGGATAAATCCGGTGAGACAAGTGTGGTGATTACAATAAACGCTTTAGCATCTTTGGGTTCAGAGTCAAAAGGGATCGCTGCAATGGTTCTTAAAAATTCGCCTTCTTTAATGGTCTGGGAAATAGTTTTGCTTGTCTTGCCCGTGGGAATATCGGTGATCTCGGTACTGTTTAATAGTCCGAAATGAAGTCTTTCCAGTTCACTGGCCAGTGAAAGGCTGACACGCTTGGCATCAGGTGTGTATATTTCAACGGCATGACGGTTGAATGCCCGTTGGATAACCTGGGAATAGCGGGTGAGTTTATTTTCATTTTCTTTGTCTAACAGGTTGCGCGAATCAATTTGAAATGCTGCCCGTTTAGCAAAGAACGCATTTTTTTCTTCAATATATTCATATAGTTTTTGACCCACAGCCAAGGAACTATTAAGTGTCTGCTCCACCGGGGTATTAAACCAGAAGGCAATACTTGTGGAGATAAAATGAATGGAGAAAAAAAATAGAACGGTTGTGGGTAACAGGGCCAGGACAATAAAGGCGGCAACGAGCCGGGTCTTGAGTTTTGTCCCCAGGATATTATTCTTTTTCTCATAGTAAAGTTTGGCCAGGTTTCGAAAAACCAGTAATAACAGTGCCAATAACAATAAAAGATTGGTATTGATCAGAATAAACATCAATACCGTGCTGGATAGGGGAAAATCACTACCGAAATTGGTAATCTGGGTTTCAATAAAAGTTAAAATGCCGACAACCACCAAAATGATAAGGATTAAAAAGCCTTCTTTTTTCTTTCTGATTTTTTCATCATTTAATGGTTGTGATTGTGCCATAAGATTTTTTTTTCAGGCAAAGTTAGCCAAATCGGGGCGGCTAGTAGGTAAAATTAATCAAATACCAATTGGTTTCAAAATCCCAGAATGAGACAAAAAACAGGACATAGTGCAATGATAAGGGTAAGGTCACCTTATCAAGCTCGGCTTTGATCCGAAGTTGGTATTTGTCTCCTTTAACCAGTTGATTCAATGGTATGATTTTTTGATTATCAATTTCGGTCATCAAGGCTTTGGCCTCATCAAAAGATTGGGTGAAAATGATGGCATCATCTTTCCAAGGTCGGGTGACAGAATACTCTTTTTTCAAGGAATTATATTTCAATGTGGATTTAATCTGGATATCAGCGATTTTTTTGTCAAACCATGACCCATCCGTTTTATAAAGCGTAATATAAAATGAAAATGTGGTGGGAATTCCATTATGAACCGCTTGAACAATTTTTTCGTTAAATGCTTTTTTTACATCAAAATAAGTTAAAAGGTCATCTCGCGTATTGGCCAGCTTGATACTTTCAATGACAGCCATGTTTTCTGCCAGGGCCGGCATGGGCATTAATAAAGACAGGAACAGGCATACGTATAAGCCCACCGAGACGGTTGTTTTCTTAATAACAGAATATTTCAGGTTATATAATCTTAAGGTCATTGAACTTTAGCCGGTCCTGTTTCCCATGAGTTTTTATTTTCTAAAAAGGTTTTAATGAACAAATGATTCAAGGTATGTCCTGATTTGTGGGTGACAATATGGCCTTGAATCGGCATACCAAGCAAGGAAAAATCTCCTAAGCTGTCTAAAAGTTTGTGCCTCACAAATTCATCAGGGTATCTTAAGCCTTCTTCATTTAAAATCTTATCTTTATCAATTATGATGGCATTGTCAAGACTTCCGCCTTTTCCAAGGCTGAATCTTTTGAGCAACTCTAAGTCCTGAACAAAACCAAAGGTTCTGGCACGACTGATCTCGTTAGCAAAATTATTTTTTGCCCGGTCATATGTAATTGTTTGTTTTCCGATCAAAGGATGGTTAAAATCAATGCTGCAGGTAATTTTAAAGCAAGACTCAGGATAAACAATAACCGATTTGTCGGTGTCTGTCACTTTAATGGGTTTTTTAACGATCAAAAAATGTTTGGGTGCGGTTTGATTTTTGATTCCGGCACCTGTAATAATATTTGTAAAAATTCTTGCACTGCCATCCATAATTGGAATTTCATAATCATCAATTTCCACCAGGGCGTTATCCACGCCCAGTCCTGCAAAACTGGCCATGAGGTGTTCGATGGTTGAAACAATGGCCCCATTGGTTCCTAATACGGTTGCAAGGCTCGTATCCACTACCAGTTTGAAAAGTGCCTGGATATCCTGGGTGCCGGGAAGATCCACTCTTCTAAATTTGATACCATGATTTTCCGGAGCCGGATGAATGGTCAAATGGGTCATTTTACCGGAATGAACTCCTGTCCCGGAAATGGAGACTGATCGGGCCAGGGTTTTTTGCAAAAAATAGATAGACATATAGGTTTACAATCATTTATCAGTTTTTTAAAATTTAGTTTGCTATATATAGCTGATTTTAATACACAAAGCAAAGCAAATACAAAATATTTTTGGCTGCTCCCCATTTGAGGGTGAAACATTATCAATCAGATACAATAAAAAATAAAAAATCCTTAAGAATAAAGGGGTTGAAAGGAAATAACTTTGCTTGCAAAAGTGGGTTCATGCTCGGTAATAGGGATTGATGGCTTTGTTGTTGAGGTTGAAGTTGATATTTCCAATGGTTTGCCCGCTTTTCATATTGTTGGTTTGCCTGAAATTTCCGTAAAAGAGAGTAAAGACCGGGTTAAAACAGCTATTAAAAATTCAGGGTACAGCTTTCCTGTGGAAAAAGTGGTGGTTAACCTGGCCCCGGCAGATGTAAAAAAAGAGGGTACAGGATTTGATCTGCCGATTGCCATGGCCATTCTCATGGCGTCGAAAGTAATTCCTTCTCAAGAAACAAGCACATATCTGGTTTGCGGAGAACTTTCCCTTGATGGCAGCCTTAAGCCCATTAAGGCGGTTCTGTCCTATGCGTTGCTGGCCAGGGATAGGGGATTTAAAGGTATAATTATTCCCCATGAGAATGCAGATGAGGCAGCCATGGTCCAGGGGGTAGATATTTTGCCGGTGAAACATCTTTCCGGGTTGGTTGACTTTTTTGCAGGGTTCTCAAGGATCGAACCGTATCAATTGGATTTGAGTAAAACAAAGGGTTTCAATGATGTTTCAGACCAGGCTGATTTTTCAGAAGTCCGGGGCCAGTTTCATGTCAAAAGAGCCTTAGAAATCGCGGCTGCCGGATTTCACAATATTCTGATGACAGGACCGCCAGGGTCAGGGAAAAGTATGCTGGCAAAACGACTGGGGACTATTTTGCCGGAACTTGTTTTTGAAGAAGCGATTGAAGTGACCCGGATTTATTCGGTCCTTGGATTGATGGAGGAAAACCGGCCCTGTCTGTCAAAAAGGCCGTTTCGATCTCCCCATCATACGATTTCTGATGCAGGACTTGTGGGCGGTGGTTCAAAACCCATGCCCGGTGAAATCAGCCTGGCCCATAACGGGGTGCTCTTTTTAGATGAACTGCCTGAGTTTAAAAAAAATGTGCTTGAGGTATTGCGCCAACCCATTGAAGATGGCAGGGTTGCCATTGCCCGGGCTGGTGGTAATGCTGTGTATCCGTCAAAATTCATGTTGGTGGCTGCCATGAACCCCTGTCCATGCGGCTATTTATCTGATCCAAAAGGAAAGTGCACCTGTACCCATCCCCAGATTCAAAAATATCGGTCCAAAATATCCGGTCCGCTCTTAGATCGGATTGATATCCAGATTGAGGTACCAAAAGTGTCTTATGACGATCTGACCGGTCAAAAGGATGCAGAAAATTCTGCAACCATCAGAAAACGGGTGGTGAAGGCCAAAAAGATTCAGACAAAAAGGCTTGCGGAATTGGACGTTTTCAATAATGCCGATATGGACAGCCGTCATCTGAAAACCTTTTGCCGATTGGACAGCTTGTGTGAACAAATATTGAAACAGGCCGTTGATGTGTTAGGGTTTTCTGCCAGGGCCTGCCATTCAGTTCTCCGGGTGGCAAGAACTATTGCTGATCTTGAAGAATCTATTCAAATTGAACGTCATCATCTTGCTGAAGCTATCCAGTATCGAAGTTTTGACAGGGGTTATAAATAATAATGGGGATTTGATACGATTAAATTAAATTTTTTTTAATCTTTCTTTTTCGGAGGTAATTTATGAAATGTCATGAAGTTGATCTTACAATGGGTCGGTCATGGTTTTTAAAATATCTTCTTTTCCTATGATACCGATCACCCGGTTTTTCTGAACCACAGGTATGGTATGGAAATGTTTTTCAACCATTAAACTTGCGATTTCTGATATTGGAGTGTCAGCATTGACTGTCACGGGATTTTTGACCATGGCCTGTTCTACTGTTGCTGCTGATATTTTTTTAAATTCGTCTTCCATTTTTTGGGATGAACTCAATGGTATAAAGCTGTCAAGGATGGTGAAAATAGGGGGGAAAGGGATTTCTTTCTGTTGGAAAATCAAATCACTTTGACAAAGAATGCCCACGATTTCTTCTTGATCGTTGATCACTGGAACACCATTGATATGATTTTCCAGGAGAATCTTTACAGCCTTAGCGATTTTTGTTTGAGGTGTTACAGAAATGATATTTGTTTCCATGATGTCTTTTGCTTTGATCATGATATCCTCCTTTAAAAAAGAAAAGTCTTATGATAGTTTTTACAGGGTGTCGGATTTACCATCTATTATATATCAATAAACAAGATTATTCAATGGGAACAAGATTATTCAATGGGATTGAAAACCCTTGGGCTTCATACAATTGTTTGATTTTTAACAAATCTTCTTCAAGGGTTTGGCCAGGATCAATTCTGCCGAGCCAGCGAGTCCTTTTGGTTTGATTATCAAGGTACCAGCAGATAATTGGTACATTGGCCCCTTTTGCAATATACCAGAATCCTGTTTTTATGGTCGCCACGTTTTTTCTTGTGCCTTCCGGAACCAATGCCAGAACAAGTTTATCACGATTATCGAATTCTTGAATCACGTTTTCAACAAAACCATGGGCTTTATTTCGTTTGACCGGCATACCCCCAAGGCTTTTGAGAAGAATCGACATGGGGAAAAAGAACCATTCCGACTTAACCAGAAGGCGGGCGTTAACTTTGGCAAGTTTTATGTAAGTCAAGGCCCTGACCGTATCCATGTTTGCTGTATGGGGAAAGCCGATCACCACGCTTTTATCAGCCCAATAGTCTGGCAAGTCATCATAGGTCCATCCCATAAATTTATACAACAACCGACCAATTATACTTAAAACAGGTTGCACAGGCCTATCCTTTTATATTTATCTATTCTTTCACTGATATATAGAGTTTCCAATATCCAGGCAAATAAAATTAAAAAAAATTATACTGGCCTTGTTTTGTTTTATAAGAATATTTAAATTTGAGTCCTTCGCAGTAATCGGGGAAATTGCCGGTTTTCGGTTCCGACGCTATTTACATTCTTTGATTTGTCTATATAATATCCGACAAGATTTGTATAAGAACAGTGTTACCCAAAAAAGAACCAGGGAAATGATAAAAAAAGATATTTTCAATAAAGATATTAAAGAACAATTCAAGGCATCAGCCAAAGACAGGATCTACCGGTTTATCATGGCTGACAAGACCATTAAGGGGGCCATTGTCCATAGCACACGGATGATCAGGGAGATGCAGGCCAATCATGAACTTGAGCCTTTGGAAACTCTGGTGCTGGGACAGGCCTATATCGCTGCCAGTCTGTTGAGTTCAACCCTGAAGGATAAAAACGACCGGGTAAGTATAAATATCCAATGCTCAGGTCCCATAAAAGGATTCGATGTTGAATCCAATCTCTATGGCGAGGTTCGGGGATATCTTAAAGCCGGTAAAATTCAAGTAGAAGACCTAAAAAAGATTAAATATCTTTCAACTTTATATGGGGCAGGCTTTTTGACCATTACCAAATATCTTGAAAATGCACCAAGACCTTATTCAGGTCAGGTGGCGCTTGAACACGGCAGTATAGCAGAAGACCTTGCCAATTATTATCTGGTTTCCGAACAGATCCCAACCGGGTTTAATCTCAGTCTTTTTTTTGATGAGGCCCAGATGGTACAAGGGGCAGGAGGCATCTTTCTCCAGGTCCTTCCGGGTGCAGATTCTCAAAAAGTAGCCAAAGCTGAAAAAATGATGCAGACCATTGATTCTTTAGGTCAGATGTTTGCCAATGGTTCACAACCGGAACAGGTAGTAAAAGATTTTTTTTTAGATCTTGATCCTGTCTTTTTGAGCGATAGTCGAATAGAGTTTTTTTGCCGGTGCTCAAAAGACAAGATGAAAAATTACGTAAAGAAGCTGCCAAAATCTGAAAAAAAAGATATGATGGAAAACGGCCCATTCCCTTTGGAAGTCTGCTGTCACCATTGCAACTCAGTTTATCTTTTCAGTCAAAAGGATTTACAGGGATTGGATAATTAATGACTCCGCAAGGGAGTGGTCTTGAATCAAGGAGACTATATGCACAAATTATTGAAAAATAATCCGGGAGAGAAAATTATGCTCCTGGGAAACGAAGCCATTGCAAGGGGTGCCATTGAAGCAGGTGTCGCCTTTGCCACCACATATCCGGGAACGCCATCTTCTGAGATATCGCTCAACCTTTTCCAGATGTCCAAAGAGTCAGATTTCTATTTTGAATACAGCACCAATGAAAAAGTGGCTCTGGAAGTTGCAGCAGCCGCTGCCAATAGCGGGCTTCGCACTTTTTGCATGATGAAACATGTGGGATTGAATGTCGCAGCCGATCCCTTGATGACCCTGGCCTATGTCGGGGTGACCGGTGGCATGGTTATCCTGAGTGCAGATGATCCAGCCATGTTTTCCAGTCAAAATGAGCAGGATAACCGGTATTATGCTAAGTTTGGCAATCTGCCCATGCTTGAGCCTTCTTCTGTGCCTGAAGCCAAAGAGATGATTAAATATGCCTTTGAGCTCTCAGAAGAACTCAAGCAACCCGTCTTGTTTCGGACCACCACGAGGATCAATCATTCCAATGCATTTGTGACCTTTGGAGATATCAAACCGACTAAAACCCGTGGCCGCTTTATCCGTGAACCATTACGGTGTGTCACCGTCCCTGGGGTTTCCAGACAATTGCATGCCAAGGTGTTGGAGAAGATGGATAAGGCCAGAACAATTGGTGAAGAATCTGTTTTCAATACTATCACGGGTAATGGAAAGTATGGTGTTATAACCAATGGTGTCAGTTTTCATTATGTTGTTGATGCGGTTAAAGATCTTGGCATACAAGATCAAACTAAAATATTGCGGATCGGTTTTACCCACCCTCTACCGGAAAAGACCATTAAAGATTTTTTACAGAGTTGTGAAAAAGTGCTGGTGGTGGAAGAGGGCGAGCCTTTCATGGAAGAAGCGATCAAAGCCTTTGCCCAGGAAGCCTGCGTGATGATCCCGATCAATGGTAAATCCAAGGATCTTTTTTCAAGATTATATGAATATGATCCAGCCATGGTCAGAGAGAAAATGGCACAATATTTTGAAATTGCCTATACGCCTAAAGAAAAATTGGATCTGACCGATTTGCCTGAAATTCCCAGGCGATTGCCCAATTTGTGTTCCGGGTGCTCGCACAGGGCTACTTTTTATGAGGTTCAAAAAGCGGCCAAGGGTATGGATGTAATTTTTCCCACGGATATTGGTTGCTATACACTTGGATTTATGCCGCCATTAAACAGTGGTGACTTTGTGATCTGCATGGGATCTTCTGTGAGTACATCCTGTGGGTTCAGCCAGGCCACTGACCAGAAAGTCGTTTCTTTTATCGGCGATTCCACCTTTTTTCATTCCGGTATCACAGGGCTTGTGAATGCAGTATTCAATCAGCATAATTTTACTTTGTTTATCCTTGAAAATGATACCACTGCCATGACCGGCCACCAGCCCCATCCGGGAGTGGATATGGAACGGTTTGGTGTTGCAGGAAACGGTCGGGTGGATATTGAAACCCTGGTCAGGGCCATTGGTGTTGAGCATCTTTCCATTATCAAACCGTTTAAGGTTAACAAGAGTATTGAGACAATTAAAGAAGCATTGGCCTTTAAGGGGGTTTCCGTGGTGATTTCACGCCAGCCCTGTGCGTTGTATGCCAAGAGTTTGGGATTGTTAAAGCCCCGGGCCTTTAAAGTCTCTGACCGGTGTGTGGATCACAAAGAATGTATTTCCGGTATTGCGTGTCAATCTTTTTATATTGAACAAGGCCGGGTTAAGATCAACGCAGATACCTGTGTGGGATGTGCCCTTTGCGCACAAATCTGCCCTGAAAATGCGATTACACCACTTAAAAAATAAAGTAAAAAAATAATGCTTTTATTTTAAAGGATAACATATCCAATGGAAACAACCAGATTAATCATAGTAGCAGTGGGCGGTCAGGGAAATCTTCTGGCCTCCAAGGTTCTGGGTGAGGCAGCCTTGATTTCAGGGGTAAAGGTTCGGATGAGTGAAATCCACGGCATGGCCCAGCGGGGTGGTATTGTTGAATCAGCCATAGTTTTTGGAGATGCCACAAGTTCTATTATTTCCGATGCAGAAGCAGATATCTTAGTCGGGTTTGAGCCGATCGAAACCTTAAGAGCCTTGAATCGCTGCAATAAACATACAAAAGTGATCACCAATACAGCCATTTTACCGCCGTTTACCGTCTCCATCGGCGAAGGGGTATACCCGGAAGTTGAAACCGTAAAAGAATTGATCACACAAAAATGTGCAAGTCTAGTGGCAGTGGATGCCATGGCTTTGGCCCAAAAGGCCAAAAGCCCTATGAGTGTGAATATTGTTCTGTTAGGGGCCCTGATTCAGACGGGAAGTCTTGGATTTACAAAAGAAAATGTGATAGAAGCAATTAAGAGACGAACAAAACCAGCATTTTTGGACAATAATCTTTACGCTTTTGAGCTGGGATTTGAAGCAGCCAGGGAATATTCAGAACTCCAGGCTTACAAAAAATAGGCCCCAAAAAATAGGCCCCAAAAAATAGGACTGATAAAAAATAGGCCAAAAACATAGATTTGATAAAAGACAGGTTGTGTTGATCAATAACCTAAAACTAACAACAACCCGCATGTGATAATGGGTAAGGCAGGACAAAATGACCAAAAAGTCAAAAAAAATTGCAATTATCAACGGGCCCAATCTGAATATGTTGGGCAAACGGGAGCCACAAATTTATGGTGCTCACACCCTTGATCAGATTAACGCTGACCTTGACGGCCTGGCCAATTCTCTGGGACTGGTGCTTGATTGTTTCCAGTCCAATCATGAAGGGGCTCTGGTTGAAAAAATCCATACATTATTTGAAGAAAAAATTGACGGCATTATCATCAATCCCGGGGCATTCACCCATACCAGTATCGCATTAAGGGATGCGTTGCTGTTAATGTCCTGCCCCATTGTTGAAATCCATCTGTCCAATATTTACAAGCGCGAGACCTTTCGTCATAAATCCATGCTCTCTGATATTGCCACAGGCCAGATGTGTGGGTTTGGCCGGTATGGCTATACCATGGCATTAAATGCGGTTGCCAATATTCTCAATGAACCCTGATCTGCTCATTTTAAGCGCCACCCCTTTTGAGGTTTCCTCATTTTTAGACCGTTGTCCAGGAGAATATGAACGATCAACCCTGGCCGGGCAATCCATTATTTCAGGTCATATTGGTTCTAAAACCTATGATCTTTTGATCACAGGCCCGGGTGTTTTTAATGCTGCCCATGCATTAACCGCTTATCTTGAGCAGCCGTCGGCTAATTTGAAAACCAGTTTAAAACCCAATCTAAAACCAGGTCTGATACTGCAAACCGGTATTGCAGGGGTGTTTGAGCAAACCGGCCTTAAAATAGGTGATATCGCCATTGCCACAAGTGACCATTATATTCATACGGGTGTTGAATCTGATTGCCTTCCCATCGATCCCCTTCCTTTTGATTTGATTAAAAAAGAACCAGAGTCCCGGAAAGGGTTTTATCCTTTTGATACCACCCGGGTGGAAAATTTTTATAAAAAATTATGTCAACAGGCGGATATGGGTACTGCTACTATTGGAAAAGGTCCATTTATTACGGTTTCAACTATTACCGCCTCGTTTGATACGGCCCATCTGATTTATAATGCTTTTTCTCCTGTAATGGAGGCCATGGAAGGAGCAGCATCCGCCCATATTGCAAGGCTTTATGATATCCCCATGATCCAGATCCGGGCGGCTTCTAATCTTGTGGGTGAGCGCAATCGATCAAACTGGAATATCGATCTTGCCGTAGAACGACTGGGATGGGCATGTTCGGCCCTGTTTGAAGATCAAGGTTTAAAGACTAAGGAGCGGCCTTAATACAAAAACGGTTTGGAATAACATGCAATTTTTTGATTCACATTGCCATCTGCACGATTCAAGGATTATTTCTGATCTTCCCCAGATTCTTGAGCGGGCGGCAAATGCTGGAGTAAGTACCATGGTAACTTGTGCCACCATGGAAGAAAATTTTGAACTCACATCACAATTATCACAACAATATTCTACTATTATTCCCTGTTTTGGCATTCACCCCTGGTTTCTGGATCAGCTCTCGTCACAATGGAAAACCAACCTGGAATCCCGGCTGTTGTCCGTTCCTTCAGGCGTGGGTGAAACCGGCCTGGATTTTACAGACAAACGAGCTGATCGCGATTTACAGGTCCGGGTGTTTGAGCACCAGTTAATGCTGTCAATGGAGTTGGAACGCCCCATTAATATTCATATCCGTAAAGCCTGGGGCTGCTTGATTGATATTCTCAAACACCGAGGAAAACTTAAAACGCCAGGCTTGATTCATTCTTATTCAGGATCGCCGGACATGATTCCTGTTTTAGAAAAATATGGGTTGTATATCTCTTTTTCAGGGTCAATCACCCATCCTGGATCAAAAAAAGGCATTAACGGGTTAAAAACGGTGTCAAAAGATCGGTTTGTTTTAGAAACAGACTCCCCTGATATTTATCCGTATTTGTCTGATAAAAAGACAATTGCATTGAATGAGCCGGTCAATCTTTTTGCCATTGCAAAAATAGCAGCGCAGCGGCTTGATACGGATATTGAGGCCTTTTCAAACCAGGCATATGAAAACAGTTTGGTTTTATTTGATACGATATTGCCAAAGGATAGATACACTGGAAAAGACAGAAAGGATAACAAAATAAATAATGGATCAATCTAATAAAAAGAAGGTTAATCAAAGGCAGGCCAATCAAATACCGGACAATTCAATTCCAGACAATTCGGGCCAGATGAATCAGTTTGCCAGAATCGAACAGCTTTTGGGTTATGAAAATATGGGAAAGATAAAAACCGCAACCGTGGCTGTTTTTGGTCTGGGAGCAGTGGGGTCATTTGCCACAGAGGCCCTGGCTCGAACGGGCGTGGGAAATCTTGAGCTGGTAGATTTTGATCAGGTGGACCCGTCCAATATCAATCGCCAGCTTTTTGCCCTGCACTCGACCATTGGCCGGGGAAAAGCCGAGCTTGCGGTTGAGCGGATAAAAGACATTAATCCGTCGTGCAATATTACGGTTCACAGCTCTTTTGTGAATGCCCGGAGTCTTGAAGACCTTTTGCACGATAAAATTGATGTGGTGGTGGATGCCATTGACGGTTTGAACTCAAAAATCAACTTGCTGGTCACTGCCCGGCAGATGGATTTAAAGGTGGTCTCCAGCATGGGAGCCGGAGGTCGAATCAATGCTTCCATGATCAAGAGCGGTGATATCAGTGAAACCTGTGTGTGTCCTCTGGCAAGGGTCGTCAGGCAGCGGCTTCATCGGCGGGGTATCTTTGATGGAATTTGTGCTGTCTATTCCACAGAAAAAGCATTGAACAAGCAGCCGTTTAACCCAGAAGATTCAGTGGATGCTCTTAAAAATCATGGCAGAAGAAGACCGCCCATCGGGACGGTCTGCTGGGTTCCGGGTGTGTTCGGCCTTACCATTGCCGGCAAGGTCATTGATATTATTCTTTCAACGTCGCGCGTTCCTCATCTCTGAGAACCCGTCTTAAGACTTTACCTACATTGGATATTGGGATTTCATCCCTGAACTCAATAATCTTTGGTCGTTTGTAGCCGGCCATGTTTTCTTTACAGAAATTTTTAATTTCTTCTTGGGTGGCGGTTTCGCCTGCTTTAAGTTTAATAAACGCTTTGACTTGTTCACCGCTTTTTTCGTGAAGAACACCTACCACAGCTACCAATTCAACTTTTGGATGAGTGTACAGGATATCTTCAACATCTCTTGGATAGACATTGAACCCGCCCACAATAATCATATCTTTTTTCCGGTCCGTGATGCTGATATAACCATCGCTGTCAATCTTTCCAATATCACCGGTGAGGAAAAACCGATTGCCGTCAATATCAACAAAAGATTCTTGATTGGCATCAGGCCGGTTCCAGTATCCTTTCATGACCTGGGGGCCGCAAATGGCTATCTCTCCTTCCTGGTCTCTTCCCAGTTCCTTTGACGGATTTTCAAGATCAAGTATTTTTATATCTGTCCCCGGCAATGGGAATCCAATGGAGCCGATTTTTCGGGTTTCTTTGTCAGTGGGATTGACACTGGCCACGGGCGAGGTTTCCGTCAGGCCATAACCTTCAAAAATAATGGAACCGGTTTTTTCTTCAAATTGGTAGCAGACTTCAGGTGGCAGGGGGCCTCCGCCGGAAAAACATCCCATCAGAGAGGAAAGATCATATTCATTAATTTTTGCATGGTTGGTAAAGGCGACAAAGATAGTGGGAACAGCAGGCATGAAAGTGGGTTTGTATTTTTCCACAGCCTGAAGGACTTCTGTAAACGGTGGCTTTCCGGCTCGTGGGTCGGGAATACAGATAAGCTTTGCAGCAAGTCTGGCTGAAAGCAACAGCGCAACCGTTATGCCAAAACTGTGATACCAGGGAAGCACACCTAAGAATGAGTGGAATCCACCTTGGTACATTTTTTCAGGATCATTACCTGCTTTGTGGACAAACCTGGCATATTCATAGATAGAACAAACATCAAAAGTAAAATTGGTATGGGTGAGTTCAGCACCTTTGGGAAGTCCTGTGGTGCCACCGGTATAGAGCATGACAGCGGTATCTTTTTCAGGATCAATATCAATCTTGGGCGGTTCGGGCCTGGAAGATGCCACAATGTCATCAAACATTAAATGGGCTGAATCGACGTTGCAGGCTTTGGGGATTTTACCTAAAAGACCGCCTAAAATGGCTTTGATTTTAGGTAAATAAGATTTGATATTACAAAGAATGATATTTTTTACATCAGTGCCTTCACTGGCCTTTACCGTATTCGGGTAGAAGATGGGATGATCCATGCAAAAGACCATTTTTGCCTGTGAATCTTTTAGCTGATGATTGAGTTCAGGTGCGGTATACACCGGGTTGCAGTTTACTGCCACAGCCCCGGCTTTGAGAATACCAAAAAGAATTTCAGGAAATTGAGGGAGATTGGGTAGAAAAATCGCAACTTTGTCACCCTTTATAATTCCTTTCCCGGCCAGGAATGCGGCAATCCTGTCAGCCGTGTCTTTAACCTGGGCATAGGTTTTTGTGGCCCCATTGAATATGGTGTAAACTTTGTTGGGATGATTTTTAGCAGCATCGTCCAAAAACTTAAATACGGGGAATTGATAATCGGTACAGTCTGTTTTTACACCTTCAGGCCAGAATGGGGTATTCCATTGGGAGACAGGCATCGCTCCTCCTCTTTTTTTAGGGGTTTTTGCTAAGGATAAGTAAGGCTTATCCATAAAAATGAATGCTCATTCATGATTATTTGTATAGTTATACATAACTTGATTCAAAATGGGAAAGTTTTTTTTAAATTTGTTTGATTTTATTTAAAAAATATTCAATGAAAGATAAATTGTTCATCTGGTATATGTTTAGATATAATATGTCATAAAAATCAATATTAAAAGAGAAATCATGATTTTCAATAGTTCAATTATTTTTTCATATTGATCTTGCAGGCATGCAATGATAAGGGATGAGACTGACATACAACAAACAAACGCTTTGATTTAACAGGAGACAAGAACTGGATGAAAAAAATATTTCCTATCGTTTTAGCATTATTCTTTATATTGGTTTTTTCCATCTCAAATTCGTTAGCTGAAAATATTTATGTGACTGGCGTAACAAAGATCACAATGCGGACAGGCAAGGGAGTTGAGCATAAAATAGTGGTCATGTTAAAGTCCGGCACCAAGCTTGAAGTCATAGAACATCAAAGCGACTGGTCCCATGTTCGGACCATGGGAGGGCAGCAAGGCTGGGTGATGTCAAGGTTCTTAACCGAGAAGATTCCTGATGCATTGCTGGTGGATAAATTGAACCAGGAGAATGAAAAACTAATTTCCAGGCTTTCAATCATAGAAGAAGAAAACAAACAGCTGATAATTAAAAATGCCGCCCTGGTCCAAATTGAAGAAAAATATAAGAAGCTGAAACAAGAGTCTGGAGAGTTTTTAGAGCTTGAAGGAAAATATAACATGATAATGGAGCAGTTCAACTATCAGAAAAATAAGATCGAAAAACTTGAAAATGATTCAAATCGCGAACTTAAATTATGGTACTTAATTGGCCCTGGCGTTTTAATTGTAGGGTTTATCTTTGGGTTAAGCACCCGGAGAAAGAAAAAAAGCAGCCTGCTATGATCAAGGAAACCGATTTTTTAATTATTGGAAGTGGAGTCGCCGGTTTAAGCTATGCCTTGAAAGTTGCTAAACTTGGTACGGTCACCATTGTTACTAAAAAACTTATTCAACAGACCAACACCGCCCTGGCTCAAGGTGGCGTGGCCGCCGTCTTCAGCAAGTTGGATTCTTTTGATCTTCACATTCAAGATACGCTGGATGCCGGAGATGGCCTGTGTGACAAGGAAGTGGTGCAAATGGTTGTGGAAAAAGGCCCCCAAAGGATTAAAGAACTGGTAAGTCAAGGGGCTGTATTCAATAAACAGGGTGAGGGAGAATATGATTTTTCCCTGGGTAAGGAAGGTGGGCATTCAGCAAATAGAATTGTCTATGCCCATGATCTGACTGGAAAAGAGATCGAAGACACTCTGGTAAAGAATGTTAAAAAAAATAAAAATATTACCATTTTAGAAAACCATATTGCGGTTAATCTGATCACGTTTTCAAGCAGCATCAGAAGTGGCCTGGTGGTAAAACAACAGGAAAATATCTGCTGCGGGGCATATGTTCTGGACAAAGAGTCTGGAAAGGTTGAAACCTTTTATGCCGGGGTCACACTGCTTGCCACAGGTGGGGCCAGCAAAGTCTACCTGTATACCTCCAACCCTGATATTGCTACAGGCGATGGCATTGCAATGGCATACAGGGCAGGGGCGTCAGTTGCCAATCTGGAATTTGTTCAGTTTCATCCGACTTGCCTGTTTCACCCGGAAGCTAAAAATTTTCTGATTTCAGAAGCTGTTCGAGGAGAAGGGGCAAAGCTCATTGATGCCCATGGCCATCAGTTTATGGAAAAATACAGCCCGGACAAGGAACTTGCCTGCAGGGATGTCGTGGCCAGAGCCATTGACAGTGAATTGAAAAAGACCGGGGCTGATTCTGTTTTTTTAGATATCACCCATAAAGACCCTGAATATATTAAAAATCGATTTCCCAATATTTATAAAAAATGTCTGGACTTTGGGATCGATATGACCAAAGATCCGATACCAGTGGTGCCGGCTGCCCATTATATGTGTGGCGGGGTGGCAACTGATCTGAACGGGAAAACAGATGTCAATGGACTTTACGCTGTGGGTGAAACAGCCTGTACCGGCCTCCATGGCGCCAATCGATTGGCCTCAAATTCTCTTCTGGAAGCATTGGTCTATTCTCACCGGGCATATGAATCTTCGTCCAAGGAATTTAAAACTTTAAAGAACAAAATAGATATTGATATTGTCAAATGGGATGCAACCGGGACCATGGATAGTGATGAAGCCATAGTGGTCTCACATAATTGGGATGAGATCAGGCGGTTGATGTGGAATTATGTGGGGATTGTCAGGTCAGACAAGCGATTGGAGAGGGCTTTAAGAAGAATCCAGAATATCAAACAGGAGATAGATGAATACTATTGGGATTTTAAGGTGACATCCGACCTGATTGAGTTGAGAAATCTGGCCACTATTGCAAAATTGATTATCCGATCAGCCTTGTTAAGAAAAGAGAGCCGGGGACTGCATTACAATATTGGATATCCTCAAAAAGATGATCAAAACTGGCTCAAGCCAACCATTCTAAAAAAGGATATTTCTCAGATTCTTTAAAATTTGAGTGAACCCTTATGGCTTGTAACCAATAAACAGGGTAACAATCCCCAAAGTCATTTGTTTGAATCGAATGCCATTGAATCCGGCCCGCCTCATTGTTTTTGAAAATTGGATGGGGGTTGGAAATTTTAGAACAGAATCCGGCAGATAAGAGTAAGCTTTGTTATCCTTTGAGAAAAATGAACCAATCAAAGGCAGCATCCTTTGAAAATAAAGCAGGTATAACGATCTGGGCAAACCTTTTTCCGGTGTGGTCAATTCCAGGACAGCCAGCCTCCCTTTGGGTTTTAATACCTTGAAAAATGAATCAATTGCCCGTTGCCGGTCCATGATGTTCCGGATGCCAAAGGCAATAAAAACCCCATCAAAAAAATGATCTTTAAACGGAAGGAAAAGCGCATCGCCGTTGAGTAACTTGATATTATTCGATTTTTTTTTATTCAGTTTTTCTTTTCCAAGGCGCAACATCCCATATGAAAAATCAATCCCGAAAATATTTGCCCTATCTTTTAGTTGAGTACTGACTTCCAAGGCGACATCACAGGTTCCACAGGCCACATCCAGAATATTGCTGCCTTGTTCAAGGGAGGCAGCCTTTACCATCTGAGTTCTCCATACAATGTCCTGACGCAGGCTTAACAGACGGTTTAAAAAATCATACCGTGGTGCAATGCGGTCAAACATTTCCTGGATAAAATCAAGTTCTTTATTCATCGTTGACAACCTGGATTTCTGGTTTATTTTATATCATTTGCCAAAGCAGGCTGGAAAAGTATCATAATAACAGGCAGAACACAATTTAAAACAAGGCCGCAAACAACTGGAACGGGTTAGATCATATGACAGAAAAACGAGACTATTATGAAGTACTGGGCGTTGCTAAAAATGTTTCTAAAGCAGAGTTGAAAAAGGCATACCGGAAACAGGCAATTAAATTTCATCCAGACAAGAATCCAGACAATAAAGAAGCGGAAGAAAAATTCAAAGAAGCATCCGAAGCCTATGGCGTTTTAAATGATGATAGTAAACGTCAGATTTATGATCAATTCGGGCACAGAGGGCTGGAGAATTCAGGCCATTCCGGGGCCAGTGGATTTGAAGATATTTTTTCAAGTTTTGGTGATATTTTTGAAGATTTTTTCGGGTTTGGCTCCCAGGGAGGGCGAGGCCAACGGGCCAGGAGAGGATCTGACCTTCAGTATAATATGACCATTGATTTTATGGAAGCGGCGTTTGGCACTGAAAAGACAATTTCCATACCCAAACTGGACCAGTGTGATCTTTGTTCAGGCTCAGGATGTGAAGACGGATCAAACCCTGAAACCTGTTCCCATTGTCATGGATCAGGGCAGTTTATCCAGAGCCAGGGTTTTTTCAAAGTGAAAACCAGCTGCCCGTATTGTAAGGGGCAGGGATCGGTGATCAGCCATCCGTGCAAAAAATGTCGTGGAGCCGGCAGGCTTGAAGTCACTCGAAAGGTACAGGTCAAAATTCCGGCGGGCGTGGATGTGGGATCAAAATTGCGCTTGACAGGCGAGGGAGAAGCTGCTCCAACACCTGACGGGACGGATGGTGACCTGTATGTAGTGATTAATGTGAACCCCCATAAATTTTTTCAACGGGATCGTACTGATGTGATCTGTGCCATTGATATCTCATTTATCCAGGCAGCCTTAGGAGATAAGATCAAAATTCCTACCCTGGTAGGAGAAGAAAAATTAAATATTCCAAAAGGAACCCAATATGGTGATATTTTCAGACTCAAAGGAGAGGGGATTGCTTCTTTGCGCAGTGGAGTAAGAGGGGATCAAATTGTAAAGGTGATTATCAAAACACCCACTCGACTGAATCAAAAACAAATTGAATTGCTCAAGGAATTTAATCGGCTGGATTCAAATAAAATATCAAATAAGCTGAAAAATCTTTTTAAAAACCTTTAAATGACTTAAAGGATGACACTGATGTTTGAACTTAAAGTAAAAAGTAAATTTGCAGGTGCTCATCAATTGACCATGGTGGGTCATAAATGTGAAAACCTGCATGGCCATAATTGGAAAGTTGAAGTTTGTGTTGTGGGCGAAAAATTAAATTCAGCCGGTGTTCTTGCTGATTTTGGAGATATCAAAAAGGCGGTTCGTCAGGTGGTTGACAAAGAGCTTGATCATAAATTTTTAAATGAACTTGAAATGTTTGAAAACATGCAGCCAACATCGGAACAAATTGCTGTGTATATAGCACATCAGGTCCAGGCCTTTTTAGACGAGAATTTAAAAGAAGATATTCATGTTTCCAGAGTGATGGCCTGGGAATCAGATGATGCCTGTGCCACCTATTTTCTTGATCCCAAGTCCAAGTGATATTTTAGATCGCTTCTATCTGTTTAAGTATGAAGTCGACACTATCGGGTTTGGCTTAATATCTCTTTTAGCCGGCGGTGTCAGGCAAAAGCAACAAGATCAAAGGGCAATAACAGAATTATCTATGCCTGGAAAAGGAGAAGGATAATATGCATCAGCGCTTTCATCATTCAGCCATGTTTTGTCGTCAACAAGATATCGGAACTGGTATGCTTTGTCTTGATCAAGATCAATCTTATATGAAAAATCACCGTTTTTCAATTTTTTCATGGGGCAGCTTTTAAGGTCCCAATTGTTCCATTCTCCAACGATATAGATGGATTGAGCGGCTCCAATATCCTTTTTGAAGATTTTGAAACTGACTTTGCAAATGGGTTTGGTTCTCAAGTATTTTTTTATAAACATATTTCCTCCGTCTGGTGGTGAGATTATTAAAGATTTCGTTAGTTTACGATTAATACGATATTAAACCTGATTTTTCGTTAAGTGTCAATAAAAAGTGTTCTTAAGAGCCTGACTGATTGTCCACAATTTAAGGGATAGTCAGTCAGGCTTCTCAAGCATTGGTTTATTTATTTTTCTTTTTTTCCTGTTTTTCCTGTTTTTTTTCCTTGGCAGTTTTTAGCGGTTTTTTCTTTACAGCTTTTTTAGTATCTTCTGATTTAGACATTTGGTTTTTCTCCCTTTTGTGGATTTAATATTTTAGTACAATATCACTTTTTGTATCGAATACAAAGAATAAACCAAGAATAAGGCAAGGATAAGCTTGATAAAGGAATATCCTTTATTGGTATTAAGGCAAAGAATGCTTGCAGTAACGGTTGTGGCCTTGTCCGGGTTTTGTTATAGTTTGTTCTATGGTTAAATCGGAAACTTACATCACTGATTTTAGAGGAATTTTTCAATGATTATTTCTGAATTTCACTCTACCGTTGTCATGCCGAAGATCGAAAAGCCTTTTCCCACGGTTTTGGATTTTTTAACCCAACGATTCCCCGGCATTGATAAAAATACCTGGGTAACCAGGATCAATTCGGGAAAAGTTCTGGCTGAGACAGGGGAGCCAGTCTCGTTGGCTATGCCCTATTGTCCATTAACAAGGCTCCATTATTTCAGGGAGGTTGAGGAGGAATTGATTATCCCCTTTGTGGAAAAAATAATCTTTTGCAACCAGGAACTGCTAGTAGCCTGTAAACCCCATTTTCTTCCCGTGACCCCCGCAGGACCATATGTGAATGAGTGTCTGCTTCACCGGCTGAAAAAAAGAACTGGAAACAAGGACCTTTCACCTATCAACAGAATTGACCGGGAAACAGCAGGCCTTGTTCTGTTTTCAATGAATAAAAAAACCCGTGGCAGGTATCAGGAATTATTTATGAACGGGGAGGTGGAAAAAACCTATGATGCAGTGACAAAATATCCCTGCGATCAGGAGAAAAAAGCATGGATGGTGGAAAACAGGATTGTCAGAGGGGAGCCATGGTTCAGGATGAAAACAGCCCCGGGGAAACTCAATGCCATATCAAAAATATCCCTTGTGAAAGTGATGGGAAATAGAGCAATTTTTCAATTGCGCCCTGTAACCGGCAAAAAGCATCAGTTGCGATTGCATCTGAGCGGATTGGGATTTCCCATTCTAAACGACGGGTATTACCCAAAACTTTTGCCGGAACAAAAAGGGGCTTTTGCAGCCCCGCTTCAACTTCTCGCCCGAAAGATCAAATTTCGAGATCCCTTATCAGGAAAACAAGTGGCCTATGAATCGCAACGTTGCTTGCTGAGTGTTTAACCCTATACTTTTCCTTGAATAGTACAGTTTTCCTTTATTATTTGATTATTTTTCTCTCTAATTGAGAATCAAATTTTTCTTTAAAGATAATGAATCGTTCATGCTTGCCCTGTGAAATCAAATCAATACCATCATGCGCTTCAATCTCAAATACCAACTTACGCCCTTCAACCTTAGTCAATTTCACTTTCGTAGTTACTTCCAGGCCCGGTGGTGTTGCTGCCATATGCTTGACGTCAATAGAAATTCCAACAGTCTGCTCTTTTGGCCAATCCAGATATGGATTAACAGCTTTGATGCAAGTCCATTCAATCAATCCGATCATGTAGCCTGTTGCAAATACTTCAGGCATAACAAGGAACTCTTCAGCTTCAGGATATAAAATGGGAACTGTTTTTGATTTTGATATAGTAAATTTGTGGGTATATTCAATGCCTGGTTTTAATGTCTCTTTCATGCATACCTCCTGAAAATAATGGTTATGATCCGTTCATATGGATTATATTTAAACATTGAGGATTGTACAGGTTTTAAAAAAAAATTGAAATTAAAAGTGCCCCTATTCATAAAAAAGCTTAACTTGAATGATAGTTTTTTTCGGGGAAGATCAATTGCGGTAAAAACAGTTTATATACCCCATAAACAGCAGTCAGGAGTTAAAAATAGACAGGGCTTTGATTTCAGGAATGGAAGTTGATATTTGAATCTGTCTTTTTTCAACCATGGTGTGAAGATCTGTTTGTATTCTCTGGTGAAGATTTTCTATACACGTTGCATCATTGCTGTTAAGGCCCACCCAGGCATTTCGACCCGACATCTTTGAAATATATAAACATCTGTCTGCAATGGAAATGACCTGTTCATAATCTAAAGCCCTCGGGTCTGATGGTATAAACGGATAACAGGCAAACCCCATGGAACATGTCCGTTTAATGGTCTGATTGCTGCCAAGTTCGAACAAATGATTTTGTAATGTTATCCTTATTCGTTCCGCCAGTATGGGCGCATAATCAAAGTTTGAATTCAGGTAAACGATTAAAAATTCCTCTCCTCCCCAGCGGACCAGAATATCAGACTCCCGGCAAGTTTGAATCAGCAGCTGTCCAATCTGTTCAAGAACCCTGTCTCCGCTGTTATGACCAAAAGTATCATTGACCCATTTGAAATGATCAATATCCAGCATGAAAAAAACAAGATCATTGTCATTGAGTTTTTTCGATACGCTGGTCGTATGCCGTTTATTATATTTTCTATTGGTTTTACTGATTTCTCTATGGATGAATGTAGACAGAAATCGCCTGTTTCGAAGTTTTGTCAAGGGATCTGTCAGGCTCATTTCTTCGAGTTCTTTTCGAGCAATTTCCAGATTTTTATTGGCTGCCTGGGTTGTTTTAAGCGCACGTTCTGTCTTTTCTTTTTCTGCCTGTAAAAGTTCAAGTATCTTGGCTTTGCTGATGGCGGAAATGGCGTGCTCTCTAAAACGTAATAGCTTTTTGATATCAGATGGATCAAATGCCTGTGGATCCTTCAGGTTATCCAGTATTAAAAAATCTTCCAGTTTTTTATCAAATGACAGGGCCATGGCAAGCATGGATCCGGAGCTGGGTATATATGTGTTTTCCTGTGACAGGGTATGCAGGTCAAAACCCTGTGTCATAAATACACCGTCATCCAGTTTTCGGCCGCCACCTCTTGTGAGAGCCACGACATCCTCATAACTCATGAATGGTTTTTTTATTAAGGGGGTATCATACCCTTCAGATGCGGCAAAACGAAATTGCTTGGAAAGCGGGTCATATTGTATAAAAGCGATTTTATTTCCCTGGGGAAAAAGATATAAGGCTTGATGAAGCAGGGTTTTTAAAACACTTTCAAGGCTGATTTCCTGGTTGATTATTTTTACAATTTTATCTTGAATCTCCAATTCCAGGTTTCTTTTTTTTAATTCTTCAGCCTGGAAGGTCAGCTCTTCCAGTGAAGTGAAAAGATGATCTGTGATTTCGTTAATGGCATACTCCAGGTTTTCTCTCATCTCCTTTTCCATCTGGAGTTGATCTGTAAGGGAATTAATTTTATTTTTAAAGGACTTCGAGACCTTATCCTTTAGGTTTGTGGATGGGACATCAGCATTTTTCACAGTTTATAAGGCTCCTGATTCTAAATATTATTTTACTGACAGCCGTCATCCATTGGTTTTACAGCATGGCATGAGCATACCAGACACGGATCATAGGAGCGGATAATATGAAGCAGCTCTAAGGGGTCTGTCTCATCTTGAACTTTTGTACCTATGGCCGCCATTTCAATTGGTCCGGGCAGGTTGTTGTCATCCCGGGGAGAAGCATTGATTGCAGTGGGGGTAATGACCTGGTAATTTGAAATAAGACCCTTCTCCACCTGTATCCAATGTCCTAAAATGCCCCGTGCAGCCCCTCCCAGTCCAACACCCTCTCCAGATTTTACCTCCTCCCAGTGGTTGATATTGGGGGCATTGATTTCCAGGGATAAAATCCAATGGTTTAATATGGAAAGTGTTAATAACGCCTCCTGGAATCTGGCAAATACCCGCAGCCATACACTGGCGCCTTTTTCTTTGAAAAGGTTAAAAACAAGGGGGTCCTGATGGATTATCATTCGGGCCAAAGGGCCGGTTTCCACCACCTTCCCCTGGTACCTGGGTGCTTTCACCCAACTGTATTTTTCTTTATTTTCACTGCTAAAGGGGTGTGTTTTCCCTTCAAAAGGGTGCCGGCTCAAGGTTTTTTCGTCCTCAAAAAATGAAAATCTTACGGCTTCTTTAATGTGCAGGTGGGAAAAGGTTTTAATTGTTTTGTCAAAAAAACCGGGTTTAAACAAAGATGAGCCGTCTGTAAGATCATAAGCACCTGCAGATATATATTTTCCAGGCCCTTTCCCAAGTGTGTCCAGACCATACTCCAGGCCTGCCTTAAGAAAGACAGAAAGGTCGGACTTGCCTTTTTGTTTTTCAATATAGATGTCCAGCTTTTCACGAGTATCAATTTTCAGCCATTGTTCGAGGGTGCAGCCCAAAAACAGGTTTTCAATTCCCTCCTTAAATGCCAGAAAGTGCCCATGTCCGTAGTTCAGCCTTAAGCGGTCATTTAAGATCTCGGATGTTCCACCGGGCTGCATGGCAAGGTTATGGGGCCACCGACCCCCAAAAATGCCCATCATGTTCATGAAATCGTTGCGAAGCTCAATAAAGCGTTTATATGATTCCCCATTACTGGAAAATCGTTTAACAACTCTATTGTAGGAAGGATTCTTCTTATACCGGGAATGGGCAAGATCAGGCCCGAACAATAGATAAAAGTGGGTAAAATGATTTTGAATATTTTCAATCCCTAACACGATATTTTTTATATGATATCCATTGGCAGGCATCTCTACCTGGAACAGGTCGCGTAACGCATTGGAGCAAACATAGGACTGGGCTGCACTGCACATGCCGCAGATTCTGGGGGTAATCCCCAGCGCATCCATGGGCTTTTTACCAATAAGGAATCTTTCAAATCCCCGGAACATGGACCCTGAGGACCAGGCATTGCTAATTATACCGTTATCATCATATTGGGCCTGGAACTTCAGGTCTCCCTCCACCCGTGTAACCGGGTCTATCTCTATGGTTTTAGACTTATTCATGCTGTTTCCCTTTTTTGATTTTTAATCGATCCGGGCAGGCTCGGTTGGCAAGGATTTTGCTCTGGAAATAAGCACTTTTTTTGACCCCTTGGGGCAGCTTGACAGGAATACCGGCAAGTTTCTCTGTTTTAAACATGGGAAAACTTTCTTCCGGGAATCCGGGAGAGACACATCCGATACAGGGGAAACCAGCCCAGGTGCAAGATCCCCACCCATCAAACCACCGGTGTATGTTGGCATTGCATTTGACCAGGGGACCGTGGCACCCTAAATTTTCAAACATGCATCCTTGTTCTCCAATATGGGTGGCTTCCTGCCGATATTCAAAATATTCATTTCGAGGGCACCCGTGATGTAAATAATCTTTAAATACATACTTTGGGCGGTTGAACTCATCAAGATCATTCAAGGACAGTTTCCCAAGGCTGATATCAATGAGGACCGTTGTTACATTTAAAAAATGGGCCGGGCAGCCCGGGATGTTGATGACTGGAAAACCGGCCAGGCTTTTAAATGATTGCCCTAAAAATCCTCCCGGCTCTCGCATGACAAACTGGAGTCCTTTAGTGTCGTGAACATTCGGAGAGAGAACAGGGATACCGCCAAAGGCAGAACAGCTTCCCGCTGCAATGATATATTTTGCATGCTGCGATAAGAGTTGCATCCATTCCATAAAGGGTTTTCCCGCATATTGGTGGAACCCTCCCGTGTTATCTGGGCCTGTCATGATCCCGCCTTCTATCGCCAGAATATCAATGGATTCTTTTGTGTAAACCTGGAGCAGATCCTGCACTTTCCGGCCGGATAACGGGGAAATGGATGGATGGAAAATAAAATCAATTCCATACCGTTTCTGTAGTTCTAAAAGATTGGGGCGTTTTGCACACATGAAGTTCATGGAGCAGCCACCGCATGATGCACCCTGTAACCACATTAATTTCATATTTTAAAGCCTTTCTGTCTGTGATGGGTGAAGACTATATGTTTATTTTAATCAATTTTAAGTATGACAAGTATAATTATATATATAGTCGAATGCAGCACAAATTTCAACTTTTAAAGTAGGTAGGGCTTCTTGAACAAATCAGGGAACCTGACCGGGATCTCATGCCCATTCAGTTCTTCCCTTTTTTCTTTTTCTGATAAAAAAGAACGCCTGCATGATATTTAAATACAGCCATCATGCAGGACACTAAATAAAAAACTTACGATATCTGTCATTTTATACAATAATTAAATAAAGAGGGCTAAAGTAATGCTTGATCTTAGACGCCGGTTGAATATTTTTATGATATTGTTTTTAACTATAACCCTCATGGGCACAATAGGATTCATGCTGCTTGAAAAGCTCAGTTTTATAGAAACTACCTTTTTTTCAGATATTTCCGATAAAGCCCAAAGGAATGTCTGCAATTCCAATTTGGTAGATGATGTATTAGTAAATCCTTTAATCTTTATCAAGCCGCTCAATTCGTCCAAAGTCTCCAATGCCTTTGCGAATGCTAAATACGCTCCAAAACCAATACCCAGTTTGGGATTCACACTACCGTCAGTGAATAGCAATAATTTTATTTGGGTTCTTTTAACGATATGTCCAACAGCTTTACAGGCTTGTCGAAAGTTTTCCAACCATGTTGCACCCCGGATGGTATAAAATAGGATTCATTGGGGTTTAGTAATTTGTGTTCTTCACCTATATACATTTCTGTTTGACCCTCTAAAACAATACCGCATTGATCAAAGTTGTGTTTGTGTCCCGTGTCTTCTTTTCCGGCTTCAATTTCCATGCATACCATAATTAGGTTATCTCCAAACTCTGCCTTACTCAATATTCCGGGTCTGAACTCTTCTAACTGCAAGGTACCTAGATTCCAAAAAGTCATTTCGTATTCCTTATTTTAATGACCCAAATAACCGGTTCACCCGATTCATTTGATTTGTTGAAATTAATGTGGATCAAGAATAGAGATCCTTGATGTTCACCGGATGGTAATGCACATAAACCTTGCGAAGCATCTCAATGCCTGAGATGAGCTTTATCTCAACTGTGTCGGCAATTTTATCACCACCCTTTACACTTAAGTCACCATCTATACCAATGGTAAGATTTACCACCAGGTACGGGCCAAATCTGTGCGCATGGATGTCTTCGATTGATTTAATTTCCTCCACACCATCAAGAAGTTCATGGATTCGGTTTACAATTTCTTTGCTGGGAACATTATCCATGAGGTCTGAAGAGGCTTCTCGAAGGATATCCAGTCCGGTTTTTGCAACGATTAAAGCCACGACAGCACCTGCCAACGGATCACCCCATGCTATTCCCAACATGTTGAGAATAATGCCGATTGCAGCACCCATGGAAGCAAAAATGTCATTTCTGTGATCTCTAGCCAGCGCGCTGATTGCCAGGTTTCCGGTTTTCTGACTGATGCAGTTGGCATGCAGCGTGAGAAAAATCTTGGAAATAATCGTAACCAATGCCACACCCAGTACAAACATTCGTAGCTTAAACTGTGGGGCGGTTCCCACAAAAAGATCGAATGCTGAATTGACAGAATCCCAAAATATAGCGGCACCAGTGGTAATCACAAATGCACCAACAACTAAAGCCGCAATACTCTCAAGTTGATGATGGCCATAAGGGTGTTCAGAATCAGCGGGCTTACCCGACAGCCGAACAAAAATTTTCACTACAACAAAGTAAATCACGTCAGAGACTGAGTTGATACCATCTGCAAGCAGCCCTTGGCTATGTCCTATAATGCCGACTGAAACTTTCACGAATGCAAGGATAGCATTAAATAACAGTCCTACATTAACAACTAATTCAGCGGCTTTCTGACGGTCTTCGATATCGTTTTTTTTGTCAATTATCATATTATTGTCTTTTTATTTAAAGCTGGTACTCTGAACACCCGACATTGAGTAACTCTTTGTCATCTTTGGTGACCCATCTTTTCATAAACAAAACCATTCCATTGGCTTTTGCTTCTTTTATATCCATTTTCGAAGCGGGCGTGCTCCATTGGGTGTTTAGCAAGATAGCAGTGCGCTCAGGCTGCTATTTTCCCATAGGTTTCATTGCTTGTTGGCTTTATGGGGCTAATAATTTATAAATTCCTGTAATTTATCTTTATCGTAAAATACCCGCCATTCCCCATATCTTATACCACAGGTAATAATGTCCATTTCTACAATATAAATGGGAAACCGATCAAGGTTTACCAGCTCAGAAATATTTTCCATCCAATCGCCGGCAAAACCAGACGCCATTTTGTTAAAGGCCGCTAATTCTGTTTCATCCCTTATAATGATCATTTGAGGATCGTTTAAAGTTCCATCCTGCTCTCCAATAAAATTTTGACCATTTTTAAAGGTGACGGCACTAATCTTCAATCCTGACCCTTTGGTGAAATCCATCTTTGTCAGGTTATTCTGACCCATAAGAAAACACACCTCCCATGTAATTGGCCTGAAGCTTCAATTTTATTTAATATTACAATAAAAAAATTCTGTTTGCCAGTTTTACCAGTGCAATATTCAGCCGACCGAATGGCGATGCATTCGGCTTTAACAACGCTGTACAGATCGGTGCTGAAGGTTATAGACCTTATATGAACATAGTCAGCACTGCGATTCCCTTACTCACATTGGTTATATTCTTTCAAGTTTTCAAGGTTGAACTTTTTTTTCTGAAGAAATAATAGGCCCGTCAAGCTCCGGCGTACAACTATAATCAAACAAGATCATATCGTCTTTCTTGAATACCTCAAGAAGATAATAATATCCTTTCGGTGTCACTTGTAAATTGTATTTCTTAAGGGCCTGATAATAATCATCCGGTATCTCATCTCCATACTCCCCTATGACCTTATCTGCGGAAAACATGACTGCAGATTTAAGAATGCCGTAATCCTGTTTTTTGTTTTCAGAAAGAATAGCACAAGAAGACACAAAAATAAGTGCCATCAAAAACAGGATAATTTTAAAATTTTGTTTCATTTCACACCCAGTATGTAGTTGTATTGTTGTCAGACTCCATATCCACCCCAGTAAAAGAGTGCCTTGTTTATTGAATCAGGCGGTTCACGATTCTGGGTTTTTCCGGATCAATGACTTCGGGAACAATTTGTCTTAAATCATCTATATTCCATTTACCATCCATCTCTAATAATTCCAGGGCTTGTTTTTCTGTATTTGCAAGGACGCAGACTTCTGCACGTGTGTAATTCTCTTCACATATTTTTAGTTCTTCCATCACAGACCAGCTTGAATAGGCTGTACTGTGACGCCATATATAAAGGTTCATCGGGTTTACCTCCTCATAAAATATACAGGGATCGCATGCCTTTTCCCAACAGTCTACATCTTTAATCAAAATTATGTAACATAGAGGGTGTTTAATACTAAAAAAAATCCCGGGTTTTGCCGGCAGATGAGAAAAACAGAAGGCAGCAGAGTGCACGTGACAGAAAATTCCTTAAAATTGTTCGAAAACCGGCTACAAAATTGATCACAAAAGGAGTAAAAAACTGCAGAAGAAAATACAAAGGCGTAAAGCCAGGGAAATGGCCTTCAGGCAGGGAACAGAATGGGCCTGTCTTCCTGGTATCATTCTCTTTGGATGATATTCCGGATAGACCCGGGTATCTCAAACAGCTGTAATTTTTTTGCTACGGCAGGATCTTTGGTGTCCTGATATTTCATGAACAACACAGATATTTTAACAACAAAGGCGAATGCCCGGTATAAAAGCAGAGTAATAGCTGCAATCTGTGCCAGGATATCCGCTCTTTCCTTTTTATAAACAATGGGTCTTTCCAGAATATGCAGTGTTTCCTTGATGGTGCTGTTGGATCGTTCAGAGGCGGATCTGCAGCGCTTGATGGTATTGTATCGCTTGGTCCCCCGGGGAATCTCATTCAACAGGCATGGATGGGCTTTAAGGCATGAATGGGTGGTATAACCGCAGGTTTTGTTCAAATGTTTACACGATTTGATATCATAGTCCTTGTTAAGATTGCGTATGCCGGGTGCTTTCAAAAACAAGGCGCAGCAGAATAAGCATTTAAATCAGGTTGTTTTTTTCCTGATCAGGTAGATGCCGTCGCGGAGGGTGAGGAAGAGTTTCTCCGTCCTGTTGTCAGCGTTCACCTCTTCGTTAAAGAGGGCCATGGATTTGCTGTCTTCATCTTTGGGTTCAAAGATCCTGCCGTACCACAGGGCATTGTCAGCAACAATAAGGCCGCCTTTCCGCAGAATCCTCATTGATTCGTGATAGTAAGCCAGGTAGCTGGCTTTGTCGGCATCGATGAAGACAAGATCGGTTGCTTCGGGCGGCAGGGACTTGAGAACATCAATGGCCTCGCCCAGCTGCAGAGTAATCTTGCCGCCATGCGGGCTCCTGTCAAAAAATCTTTGAGCGATGTCGGCGTTGGCAGGATTATGTTCGATTGTCAGCACTTTGCCGTCTGGCGGAACTGATTCGGCCATAGCCAGGGCCGAGTAGCCGGTGAATGTACCGATATCGACCACATCCCTGAATCCCGATAGGGCGATGATCAACTGCAGGAAGCGTCCTTCAACCCGGCCAGTAAGCATGCTGGGATAGTCGGTTTCTTTGAGAGTGTAGCTCTCAATCTCTTCAAGAAGCGGGGACATGGGCGAGGTGTGACCTGCGGCATATTGTTCGGCTTCCCCTGCCACCATGTCCATAAAGGAATGGATGGCTTTACCGGTTTCTTGCTGTCTGCATGCGTTTCCATAGCTATTTTTTCTCATTATTCTCCTCTCAGGTTTGCCAGATATATTTTTGGCCAACAGGGCAATTCCATTCTTGTAGGCGGCATCGGCTGCAAGGAAGAGCTCCTTTCGTATCCAACGGATTGGTGTGGGGCGCGCTGTCGTTTGCGCGTCCCACACCAGCAAATGGTTAGCAGCTTTTCAATGTTGACAAGCAAAAATATGCTTATTCCTGGATCAATGTTTCCTGTCCTGTCAGGAGCATAAGATCCAGTGTCAAACAGCGTTGAATTTTGACTCCTTTCAGCCTGATATCGCCCCCCCTTAACGATTAGTCCAAATTCACCGATGATTTTGTAAATCCCTTTCACAAAATAGCTGAGCCAGATTATAGAAGGGCTCAATTGAGACATCTTCTCTTTTCTGAGATTCATTTCCAGCATATACAAGACCGCTGCCATCCGGCATTTGATCTTTAAACAGTGCTGTAAAATGATTCAGCCCTTTAAAATAATCTCGTGTAATGGTCATGCCTGCTTTTATTTCAACAGGAAAAATGTCCGGGCCATTAACAAGTAAAAGATCAACTTCATTGCCCTTGCTGTCGCGGTAAAAATAAAGATTGCTGTGTCTGCCATGATTGAATCGATACTTCAAGGCCTCAGCGACCACCATGTTTTCAAACAGATGTCCGTAAAGGGGATCCCGCGTAATCTGCGTTTCATTCTGGATGTTCAACAAATATGATGCCAGGCCGATATCGTAAAAATAAAGTTTAGGGGATTTGACCAGCCGCTTTGAAATATTTACATGGTAGGGCTGCAGAAAAAATATGATATAGCTCGCTTCAAGGATTGAGAGCCAGCTTCGGGCTGTGGTGTGAGATATCCCGGTGTCATTGGCCAGGCTGTTCATGTTTAAAAGCTGCCCCACACGCCCGGCGCACAGTTTTATGAAACGCTGAAACAGGTTTAAGTTTTTAATCGTTGTCAGTTGCTGAAGATCTCTTTCAACATAGGTTTCAAAATAATTGCCAAGGGCCTGGTTCGGTTCCAGGTCTTTATCCCAGATTCGCGGGTAAAAGCCCTGATACAGCAGACGGTCAATGGCAGGTAATAAAAAGCCGGACTGAATTTCTTCAATGCAGAAAGGCAGCAGCTTGATCAGGGCAGTCCGGCCTGCAAGCGACTGGTTGATGGTATTACTGATTTCAAACTGCTGGCTGCCGGTAAGAACAAACTGTCCTTCTCGCTGGTTTTCATCTACCAGGGGTTGAATATAGGAAACCAGATCCGGCGCTCTTTGAATTTCATCCAGCACGGCACCATCCGGAAATTGGGCTAAAAAACTTCTCGGGTCATCAATGGCAAATTGCCGGGTGTCAGGAAATTCCAGATTGACATATGGTTTGTCTGAAAATATTTTTTTGCACAGGGTGGTTTTTCCGCTTTGCCTCGGACCTGTGATGGTGAGAACAGGGTATTGTCTGGCGAGTGATTTTGCAATCGGTTCAATTGTTCTGTCGATGAGATTCATGGGAATATCATAAAAGACATTGGTGTATTTTGCAAGTTAAATATTCAAAATACACCTAAATATTGTAGTGGCATTGGAAACCTGATTCACCCGGCGAACTGTTTAAATCTTGGAATGTGGTTTCAAATAGATAGTCATCCCACACAGGATCATATGGATTTACCTGCGCTATAATCTTTATATGTCTGATGATCCAGGTCGGGCCTAATAGAGTCAAAGGGGTAGAGTGTCCTTTTTCAACAAATCTCCAGTCTCGACCTTTGATTCGTCGAAAATATTTGGATTTGACCCATCCTCTTGATTTCTTGGGATGCCTTCGTTTGGACCATCTCCAGACCATTTGCCAGAAGGCATGGTCCAGATCCGAGAAGGAAACCTTCAATCAAAGGTTTGACACAGGTTTCAAGCAATTGCGGGGGTTACATTTCAAGCATTCTGACAATTGCTTGAAGCATAATTGCCAACGCTCCAGAGAATGCACCAAAAGAATTCCACTTTGTTTGTACCCTAAATGTTCCGGACATATCCAACCCATCTAATGTGACACCCGCTAAATTTGGCTTCCACAAAACTAAGCAAAAACCTCAGAAGGTTTGAAACCACTGCCTTTGGAAAATGCCATGGCCTTTTGCATCCGGTGAATTGGGTGGTTATTTTTTATTCTTTTTTCTTTTCGCTTTGAACTCAGAATCATCGCCTTCATGAACAAATAACCGGCTCGTCCGGGTTCATTTGGCTTGTCGAACATTCGTTATCCCTTTTTGGACAAGTTCAGCTAAAAACCTGGAAAACGGTTCTATCTTTTTTCTTACGCTCGCCTCTTCCAAGGCGGCCATGTATTCATTTCGGCTCTCAAACGGAATGACTGTCCATGGATAGCCGCCATCAGCTAACATAACATTCATCAGAAATCTTCCCATGCGGCCATTTCCATCAATATAAGGATGGATATAAACAAAGAAAAAGTGACCTAAAACGGCTTTCACAGCAGGTTCTTCTTCATCGTTTAAAAGAGAAAAGAATGCAGGCATAAGATCTAGCACAGCTTCGTATCGGGGGGGCACATGCCTTGATTTCCGAATATAGACAGGTTGATTTCGGTATCCGGCAAGGTCGGATGCAGATATAATACCGGCGTTTACACTTGGAGCAAATAATTCTCTATACCATACGGAATGATCATTGTTTGCCACCTCACCCGGAGAGTTTTTATTCAGAATTTTTTCCAGGCTTTTTTTCACTGCTTGAAACGCTTGCCAGTAACCACGGGCAGCCAATGCATTTGCGAACTCTTTATCTTTGCGATTGGTTTCCGGATCCCAACTTCCTGTGCGGACACGTTCAATAAGCGCCTCACTCACACGGTATCCTTCAATAGAAAGTGAATGATAGGCATCAGTCAAATATATATCATCGACATGTTTAAGATATTCACCGGTGTTCTGGTTTAATGAGGGCGCCTGCGGAAAGTTTTCAAGGACAATACTGCGCATATCCGCCCATTGCATCCGTATTCGGTTGACGTAGGGAGCAATCTGGTGTTCACGAAAAATAATAGCGGGCTTTTCTTCAAAGGGATCCTTTTCCGTAGTGCTGTATCCGGCATCGCTCATTGCGCCAATGATATTGTCAGCAATAACATTTTTCCCAATATTTCGGAAAGCGCCTGCAAGCCTTCCGGCTACCGTGCTATGCCCACCTTCAAGGAGCTTGTGCAGGATTTGAGAAGCATCAGAGATCATGGAAAGCGCAGCGCGGACCTCTATCGCATTATTTGAATAATAGCCGGGAGCACAGGAAATCAAAGCAGCGGGCAGGGTCATCATCCGTATGTTTTCCTTGATTTCCATATCATTCCTGTCCGGCAGGTTCAGGCGAACGTCCATAATCGAAGTCTCATGAAGAAGAGAAATTGGCTTGTTCCCGCCTTTTGGAGCGCGGACAAGAAGTTGATTCGGCACATTCCAGTTCCCGCTATGAATGCTCAATGATTGTTCAGGGGAAAGACACCATTGATTGCCAAACCTTGATTTAAGATAATCACCACAAAAGCCCCAAAATGATGCATACCAGGCCGTGCTTTCTCCAGTCTGCTCTTCAGGGCTGACTGGAATATACCATCCTTTCATCACTTCTTTGATGAATCTGCTTCTGACAAGACGTTCCCGGTGAGTTCGTGTTATGCTTTTTGTTTGGATTGCAACAATACCTTCGTCCTGCAGTTTTTTCAAAACAGCGAGGGATTCTGCAAGCTTATCTTGTAGTGTTGGCATTATTGACCTATATGTAGTGTGTCATTTTTAAATTATTAAGCTTTATTATTATTAGGTTTTTGTGTCAAGCAAATTTTAGGTTATTAAGTTGTATCATTTTTAGGTTTTTGTGTAAAAAAAATCTGCGGCTTGCTCGTCATCCGCATTTTATTGTTGAGAATATAGGTTATTTATTGATCAGGGAATTCTGAGTTGATATAAAAAATTAGGATTTCAATTCGTGGATAATTCTTTGGATAGTATCCAGAAGTGCAGGGATTTTTCTTTTGCATGTGAAAAACACTGTTTCAGCATTAATATTGGCATAGTGATGTGTAATAATATCCCTCATCCCTTTTGCTTTTTTCCAGTCAACATCAGGATAGCGCGGTAGCAGTTTTTCTTCTGTAACTTTATCAAGATTTTTTAAAGACTCTCCAATAACGATGAGCATCATGCAGATGGCATCCATTTTTTCCATCCCGGAGGCAGTATCAGTAAAATCGTTTGGATTATTGATCACCTTAAATCGCAGTACAACCTTTTTGGCAGCATCTTCGATTTGGTGAAGAATTTCCAATATCAGTTCATTATCAGGCATACACCGCCTCTTGGTCTATCCTGTTTTTTAAGAAAGGGTTCATCGAGTCTGTATAAGTTACAATATCAATAGATTTGTTAAGTCTTTTTTCTAAATCTTCCTTTATTCCCGCAAGCATGAAAAAATCGGGTTCAGAAATACGGATCACTATGTCGACATCACTTTCATCTCCTGATTCACCACGAGCAACAGAACCAAAAACGCCAATGGTCAGGATATTATATTGATTCGCAACTTCATTTTTATAGCTACGTAAAATTTCTATGATATCTTTTTTGTCCATAATTTCCTCTCGCAGGCTCCAATCTCTAAAAGTTCTTAATGCATTTTATAAACCAACCATACCATGGTTAGAATATGATCTCAATTGTATCATTTTAAATTGTATCATTTATATGGATTATTCTTTGCTGGTCTCCCTCGTTCTGATAGGACCACTTTATCGTACAATTCAGCTTTCTGTTTGTTGGTTAACGTCTGAGAATCCAGAAATAACTTTGGAGTACCTCGCCTCCTATAAGCATCCGCAGCCAATTCGAATAAACGCAAGTCCATAACTGGATCAGGAGATGGAGAAATCCTTGGGATAGAAGTCGATGCCTCCAACTTTCTTTCGATTTGTCTGAACAGTTCCAGAACGAAAGCATCTCTACGGTGAGATCTGCACTCTGCATAGGACTTTGGATTAGCCGACCCCTTGGGAGCGAATCTGAAAATTTGTTTTCCCCCAATCCTTTAAGATCATGTCGATCAAAGTCTACTGGTTGAAGCATTACTGGGACTGATGCCTTATCTCCTGATACAAACTTTGGTAATTCTGATTCGATGAACGGTTGAACTGACGGGCCGCGCCACAGCGCTTAAAAAAGGCGGCTGAGCTGCTCGCGGTCCCGTCCAGTGATTGGTTGTGTGCCGGGTACGGCACACGTTCTTAAGGGTGAGCCTATTATTTCCAGAGATGGAAGTCAAGGCAAGTCCCAAGCCCAGCCAGATGGAGGCGGGTCGAAGACGCGAAGCCACGGCATAGTGTTATCACAACGGGGTATCCGGTGACGGTGCCCTGGAAGACAGTGGCTCTGCTGAGGCAGAGTAGCACAAAAGCACGGGGCGACGTACAGAAATCGAGTTAGGCGTGCATCTGCGGGACCAGCCTGCAACACAAGGTTAAGTCCTCTATCCATTAAAGCAGTGCCCGTATACTCGGCGCTTACGTGCTGAAAGACGTGTGTTTACCCCGGGAGGTCTTCCATGTGCCCCGGGATGCCACGTGTGGCAGAAAATGGCTGAGGGCAGGGCAACCTGCTCTGACCGCATGGAAGAAATCAGCAGAGGGCATAGTAGCCGCAGGAAAACGAGCCGTGAACCCCACGGAGGACTCACCCCGGTGAAGGCCCGAACGGTGCCCGGACTGAATAGTACGGGTAAATGAAAACGATTATTAGGAGCATATCACCTATGGTTATCATGCAGCAGCCGCCTGAAATGACTGTAGCGTATCTGTTTACCGAACATCTGGCAGGAGGTCCCCGGCTCATGGAAATGATCCTTGAACGGGGGAATATGTTTAAGGCATTAAAGCGAGTCCGTGGTAATAAAGGAGCACCTGGTATTGATAACATGACTGTTGATCAATTGCCTGGATACCTCAAACGCCACTGGCTTAAAATCAGGGAAAGCCTGTTAAACGGAACTTACAAGCCATTCCCGGTGAAACGGAAAGAAATCCCAAAACCGGATGGGGGTGTAAGACTACTTGGAATTCCCACAGTTCTGGATCGTTTGGTTCAGCAAGCATTGGCTCAGGTTCTGCAAGAAATCTGGGACCCAACCTTTTCTAATTCAAGTTTTGGATTCAGACCGGAAAGGTCTCAGCGTAAAGCGGTTTACAGGGCCAAAAGTTACCTGGTTTCAGGGCATAAGCACATAGTTGATATGGATCTGTCAAAATTTTTCGACAGGGTGAACCACGACCGCCTGATGAGCAGACTGGCTACAAAGATAAAGGATAGACGCGTTTTAAAGTTGATCCGAAAATATCTTACAGCCGGAATAATGATCGAGGGTCTTGTTATTCCTTCTATTGAAGGTACTCCCCAAGGAGGCCCACTTTCTCCGTTGCTTTCAAATATAGTTCTTGATGAACTGGATAAGGAGCTGGAGAAAAGAGGGCTCAATTTTGTCAGATACGCTGATGACTTTGTCATATATCTTAAAAGCAGAAAAGCTGTTGAACGGGTCATGAAGAGTATTACATATTTCATAACCGAAAAGCTTAAACTCAAGGTTAATGAAGAGAAGAGTGCAGTCAGTCATCCCTGGCTGCGCAAATTTCTCGGGTTTACCTTTTTCAGCATGTGTGGTCAGACAAAGATCCGGATTCACAAGAAGACGATTAAGCGCTTCAAAGAAAGAGTCCGGGAATTAACCGACCGCAATTGTGGTAAAAGTATGGAACAGATAATTTATAACTTGAATCTGTACCTGAAAGGTTGGTGGAATTATTACCGTCTTTCCGAAACCCGACACCTCTTTAAATCCTTGAATGGCTGGATAATCAGACGATTAAGGTGCCTTCTCTGGAAACAATGGAAGAACCCCAGAACTAAAATCCGCAATCTGCTCAAGCGTGGGGTATCCCACAAACATGCCGTATCATGCGGGTGTGCCCGCAAGAAGCACTGGCGTATGAGCAGAGTTAAATGGGTGATTATTGCTTTGCCGAATAAATATTTCCTTGATCTTGGTTTATACCTACCCGGAAATTAACCTGCCTTATCAGCCGAACCGCCGAGGTACCGATCGGTATGCCAGGTGGTGTGGGAGGGCTCCTCAGTAATGGGGGGTCCTATCCCGATGGGAATTATGATTTAATTCTTAAAGTACTGGTTTTGGGGGTAAAACCGTTAACCTAAGACGAAAATGAACTATATGTTTTGCATAAAAACATCACAATATTAAACCGTTACATGAGCCCGACCCGGGGTTTTCTTACATATGCTCATTCAGTGAGCTTTCAATTAATTTCCAGCTATATAATTTGCGGTGCTTTTTGCGTCACGTTTCAAAGAATCATCTATATCATTCCTTTCGGAATAATTAATCAAACCTTGGACTGCACGTTTGCTACCGATTCTACCTAATGCATATACAGTTTCATATTGTACGCTAAAATCTTCATCACCCAAGGCTTCTACTAAAACATCTACTGCTCTTTCATTTCTAATATCACCCAATGCCTTTGCACAGTTGGCACGTAATGAATAGTATTCTTCTTTGTCTTTTAATATCGCTGATAAAGGTTCTATTGCCTCAACAATACCTAATTTTCCAAGCACACCAGCAGGAACACTTCGCTGGCTCCCCATACTTTTATCTGATAAAGCGGTAATATACATTTTGATATCATCAGATAATCTTTCATTTTGGCTGTTGTTATCAAAACTTGATTCGTTTTCTTTCATTTCATTTTTAAGAAAGCCACCAAATAGACGTTTAAAGAATTCCAACATAACCTCCTCTTTTTTCTAATTAGTTTCTTAGGGTGTTTAGTACTGCGAAAGCAGCATGAAATCAATCATTTTCAACCCAAAGTTTTTCTGTAACGTTTCCAAATAAGCGGTTTATCCGCTTCATTTGAATTGTTTGACATTTTATATGAATACTTGTAGTATCAATGTAAATTATGAATAAGGATTCTTGATATGCATGGTTATATACAAAGAAAAAAAGAGAAAGAATTGCACAATGCACTTTCCCGCTCTCCAGCGGTAGCCATCCTTGGCCCCAGACAGTCCGGGAAATCAACAACTGCCAAAATGCTCCTCAAAGATATCCCTTCAGTTTATCTTGATTTACAGGACCGGGTTGATCGAAATAAACTGTCAGAACCGGAACTTTTTTTTGATCACTATAGAGATAAGGTTATTTGCCTTGACGAGATTCAACTCCTTCCTGAATTTTTTTCTATCCTCCGTTCAGAAATAGATAAAGATAGAAGACCTGGTAGATTTTTAATTTTGGGTTCAGCTTCCCGCGATCTTATAAAACAATCAACTGAATCTCTTGCTGGCCGAATCGCCTATATTGATCTAACACCGTTTATAATTAATGAAGTTGCCAACATCTCAACATGGCCAGATATCTGGCTTCGGGGCGGGTTTCCTGAAAGTATTCTGGCCAAAAATGATATGGATAGTTTTGATTGGCGTCTTGATTTTATTCGAACATTTATGGAACGGGATATTCCTAATCTTGGATTTAACATCCCGGTCCCGATAATTGAACGTTTATGGCTGCTTTTGGCCCATTACCACGGTCAAACTGCAAATTATCAAAAACTGGCGGCAGCAGCAGATATATCAATCCCGACATTAAAAAAATACCTGGCCATTCTGGAGCAGACCTATATGATTCGTTTGCTGCCTCCAGCAGAAACAAACTTAAAGAAAAGACTGATTAAATCTCCGAAAATTTATTTGCGCGATAGCGGAATTCTTCATGCGTTACTTGATATTGAAGCCTATGATTCTTTGTTGGCAAACCCGGCAGCTGGTGCATCCTGGGAGGGTTTTGTCATTGAAAATATTATTACGGAATATGACCGCTGGAAACCATCCTTTGTGAGAACCTCCAATGGTGCAGAAATAGATCTTATATTGGAAAGGGCAGGACAACGGCATCTTTTTGAATGTAAACTTTCAAAGGCTCCAAAACCTTCCCGGGGATTTTATGAGCTGATTGATTCAATAAAGCCTGAATCAGCGTGGGTCATTGCTCCTGTTGATGAACCCTATGAAATCAAAAAAGGAATTTATGTCTGTCCCCCCACTGGTTTAGAAATATAATCGCGGCGCAGCCGCCAGGAACCACGAACATCTGCGGCTTGCCCGCAGGATGTTGCTTGTTGAAATAAAGTTTACTGTACTTTCTGGTAATAATTTTGATTATACTCAATTTTGAAATAAATGCTTAACTGGCTGTCGACAATATCGAAAGAGGATCAATCTGTTTTTTGAATTTTTTAGGATGGATTAAGAGAAATTTTTTGAATTTTTCTCTTGAATTCTTCTGCAGTTAAAAAGTCATAATTTTTTCGTAAGCGGTTAATTAACCGCACCTATCAAAGCGTGTCAAAATCAGATAAAATTTAAACGGTGGGACCTGCAAGCAGGACCTTGTCAACATTTTGAGGCATCAAAGCCATAAACTCATCCGCCGTCATGGCCTCAGGTAATCTTTCAAAAAGATATTTCAGATACCAGTATGGTTCAAGACCGTTGGCCTTTGCCGTTTCAATCAGGCTGTAAATGCATGCGCTGGCGCTGGCCCCTTCAGGGGTGCAAGAAAACAACCAATTTTTTCGTCCTATAACAAAGGGCCTTAATGCATTCTCAACCACGTTATTATCAGGACCGACTCTGCCATCTTCTGTGTACCTGATCAACCGGTGCCATTGATTAAGGGTATAGTTTATTGCTTTGCCCAGCAGACTTTTAGGGGGGACTTTCTCAACTTTTGCATCCAACCATTTTTTAAATTCATTGAGGATGGGCACAGCTTTTTCCTGTCTTTCCCTGTGCAGGTCTTCTGCTGATAATTCCAGTTTTTGAGCTTCTTTTTCAATTTTGTAAAGCTTGCTGATATACTTTAAAGCGGTACCGGCATTACCAATGGGTGGATTGTTCTTTTTTATCCCGGCGGCTTTGAGAACATCTGTAAATTTCCTTCTGGCGTGTATCCAGCAGGCAACATGGATAATACCTATTATCGTATCAAGAAAATTATATCCGGCATAGCCATCGGTTTGGACAATACCCTGGTACCCATTTAGAAATTTTGATGCAACATCTCCGGCTCTTGTCGGGTGATACTGGAACAAGATGATGGGTTTGTCTGGTGTTCCTCCTTTGAACACCCACATATAACATTTTGACCTTTTTGGCTCTTTCAATACTTGAACCGTTGTTTCATCAATATTGATCACCGGCCCTTGAAGGATCTGGGTCTGCATAAAGCTCATCAGTATTTCACAGACCTGGGCGACTTTTATTGCCCAGTTGCACATGGTTGACCTGGGCAGTTCAACACCGATTCTGGAAAACTGTTTTTCCTGCCGGTAAAATGGCAGGGCATCAGCAAATTTAGCTGTCATGATATGGGCAAGCAACCCTGCGGTTGCCATGCTTTTTGGGATCATCTGTTCAGGCATCCTGGCGATGGATACGGTAGGACCATCATCTTCAACGCCTTCACAGTTTTTGCAGGCATATTTATACCGGATGTGCCTGATGACCCTCATTTGTGCAGGGATAATGTCAAGCTGTTCTGATACTTCCTGACCTGAACACGCTTTCATGCACCCACATCCACATTGTTTTTCTTCTTCCGGGATATCATGAATGACTTCAATCCGAGGCAGATTCTCAGGCAAAGGCTTACGTCCGGCTTTCTTCCGGGTATGGGATGCTACAGTGGTTTCTTCTGGTTCTTCTAATATGGGGCATTCGGGTTCAGGAATATCAAAAAGGGAAAGCTGACCGTCATCCCAGTATATTTTTTCTGTTTTTCTGCCAAAAAGTTTATCCCTCAGGCTTTTGATCTGTTCATTGAGAATTTTGATTTCAGATTTATAATTCTGTTCTTTTCTGTCAAAATCTTGAGCAAAAGAAATGATTTTTTCTTTTAATTTCTCAGCATCATTTATGTCTGCAAAAGCTTCAATGTTCATGCTTTGTATATAGCATAACCACGCGGTTTTTCATAGTTTTTTCTTTAAAAAACAGTCGAATATTTTAACATTTTGTGGGCTTTTTCCTGGTGGATGGAAAGGCCATCCATCAGCCAGGCAAGTTCCTGTGATCCAATGGTCATTACTTCCTGTTTTGACCTGGGCCATTGGAAACGGTCCTTTTCTAATCTTTTATGCCAAAGGCAAAATCCGTTTCGGCCCCAGTACAGAATTTTCACCATGTTCTGTTTGCGGTTGCAAAAGGCAAACAGGTGACCTGAGAAAGGATCTAAATTGAACTTATCACTCACAAGAATGGATAGACCGTCAATGGCTTTGCGCATATCCGTTGTCCCAAGAGCGATATACACTTTTAAATTCTGAGCCGGGAAAAACACTATATCCCCCTCAACACTTCCAGCACCTGGGTTAATGTGGTTTGTGAGAACCCATCAGGAACTTCAATTTGAAACCCGGAATCAACATTTAATCGCAGCACATCCCGGAACTGTGGATTGGTACTCGTTGCAATTTTAACCTGCGGAACCTGGATAAACTCGACCGGAAGGTTTTGTGCCTTAAATTTATTTTTCCAATAAGTAAGCCGGTTGGGTTTTAAGTTGTTTTCCCTGCAGTATGCATTCTGAGCCAATCCGGATTTGGACCATGTGTCTATATGGTATCTCCAGAATTGAGATCGCTTCTTATCTGCTGGTTTGGATCTGTCTGACATTTTTTAAGCCTCCCTTACTGTTAAAGTTGGCTTATCAT
>JBDRQO010000060.1:0-2160 GCA_043826275.1 Pseudomonadota bacterium | reverse complement strand
TGATGAAATCGTCTTCACCAACCTTTTGCAGCATTTTAGAAAAATTACCACTTTTGAAGAATGAAATTACTGATTCATTCTTTAACATTTGATCAAGATCGTATATATGCCTGATTTTATCTGATAGGGCTGGATATGGCTAATCCATTCGTGAGAAATGGTGGGTCTGCAAACACAAGGTCAACACTATCGGATTCCATTGTTTTAAGCAGATCTAAACAATCGCACTGATAAAGCTTCCCAAGTTCAGTTTCGAACAAAGTTTTGATATCTTTTTGTGACTCTTTTATTTCTTTTTTAGGTGATAACAGTTTCCCAATTTGTTGAGCATTTTCCGCAATCAAGGATTTTATTTCATGATTATAGCTCTCAGTTAATAACATCAGTTCAATTTTTGATAAATTTGTATTTTTTAATATAAGATCTAAATCTTTACCGGTTGGCATTTTGTTTCCATCATTATAATATCTTAGACGTTTAACCGAAATTCCTGTTTTTTTTGAGAACCCATTTAACGATAATCTGTCCTTAGCCACAGAGCAATAAATAAAATGGCCATTGGCCTATTAGATTGCGTTATTGAAGGTGGTATTTTAATTCTTCCCTCACGAGACATGTATCAATATTTAACTGATCGAGTTGGAAACTTTGCAGAAATTGAACCGTATTTTAATGTATGGAAAAACTTGCAAATAGCAAAAGGACTGCTTGCTGTGGAATCTTTTGGATAAAAGCTTCAAGATGCTCCAGGCGCCATATGCCGGATCCATGTTGCTAGGGCGAAGATAAGCGGCCAGGAGATGTTTGCCGCAAAAGACATACAAAGGCAAAAAACAATAGTGTTTGTAATAACCATGGAAAAACTTGCCAATTTGATCTCCGTGAACCGGATCATCGGTAGCATCAAAGTCCAGGATAATTTCTTTGGGCGGTTTCTTAAAAGATTCAATGAACACTTCAACAAAGGCCTTGTTTATATCCCAGCATAACTGCCGGTCCGCAGCATTTTCAAACCGGCAGAGGGTGGAACTGCTGGCAAGGTCCTTGTCACTTCCAACAGCGGTTTGTACAGCAGTGTCTTTACGAAGGGTTGCATGATCGTTCAGATCTTCATACCCCAGGGCAAGACCATAAACTCTTTGTCGCAGGATATCACCGGCTTTATGATCAATTTTACTTTTGCAGCGGGGATCGTTTATGGCGGAGGCAATCCGCTTTGTCAGGCCGATCATTTTATCCGCACGGTTCAACAGGATGGCTCCGGCATCAGAGGTGATCTCTCCGCCGTTAAAATTTGCTTGAACTTTATGACTTTTGCATCTTATGAATTCAATGGTTTTTGTGGTACAAAGTGTCATGGCAAAATCTCCGTTTTAATTCTGTCTAAGTAACTGAATTATATAATATTTCCGGAGATTTTGCTACCTTTTTTATCAAATTTCATGAATTTTTCGGGTTAGAGATATTTTTCTGTTAGATTGAACACAATCACGCAAATAAAGGTTGATTAAATTTTGATATGGGACACCGGTTTCCTCTGCCAGATTCTTGAAGTACTCTATTATGTCTACACCGATTCTAATGGTAACTTGCTTTTTTAAATTCTTGGCATAAGGATTTTTACGGCCTTTCATATTTTCAAAGTCATATTCTTTTCTCATCATGGCCTCCTAAAATATACCTTCTGTTCCTTCTTGGTTGCTTTCCTTGCAGAAATAATACGAATAATTGATTCATTACTGCGATAACAATGGCACACAACCAAGACTTTTAGCCTTTGGCTGAAACCTAAAAGTAAAAATCTCTCTTCATCAATGGAATGATCTGGATCGTCAAATTGAATTGCACTTTCATCAAAGAATACACTTTGTGCCTCTTCAAAAGATACACCATGTTTCGTTCGGTTGCTTTTATTTTTGGCATCATCCCATTCGAAGATTATTCTTTTCATACTTATACTGTAAATATATTATAATTATATGTCAAGTAGATTGTGCACGCCCTTTTGATACAGAATGACTGGAAAATAACCGGTGAAATCCGGTTCATTTTTTGGTTGGATCAAATTTTCCAGTCAAACACTTTTATTCGATTTTCAATTCTTTTAAGGGTTGCAATTAAATCATTTTCATCCGGCAGGTCACCAATAACCAAATCTTT
>JBDRQO010000059.1:0-7686 GCA_043826275.1 Pseudomonadota bacterium | reverse complement strand
CGTAATCGGTATTTCATCAAACATCTGTAAATAAACATCTTCATCGTCAAGATTCTGGGCTTCCAGTCCAACAACCCTACCCGCCAACCGCTTAATAATACGTGGCGTTGAATTTCCGGCAGTATTCAGATCGGGCGTACTTCCCTGCATCCCAAACGCTCTCATCATAGACTCTAACATAATAAACTCCTTGTTTTTAAATTGAAAAATCCCATACCCAAGACGCTTAGCGACTCAAATATAGGATTTGGCATATAACCCTTTCGGGATATTCAAATTACCTTATGTGAAAAAACTATAGTTGAATTTATATCAACGGATCGCAATAATCAAGTTTTATCATGGTGGCCCCCACGTCGGTGCTGGCAATGGCGGTCCCGGTTTCTTTAATTTACGTTTTTTAGGTTCTTCGTCTCCATAGGTTGTTCGTATTCCAAGCCCAAGAGAATTACCAACAGCATCAAAACCCTCTTGTTCTCCCGCCCACCAAGATAGTAAATTTTGTATCTGAATAGGCTGCCAACCTTTAATCTGGTGTAGCATAAAAGATGGTACTTGATCCCACCCTATTGAACCCTTGCCTGCAAAATCCCAAGTCACTGTTTTGCCTTTTAATTTGCCCCACTTGGGATCGCCTTTTCTGTATAATCCCCTACGAGTAGTTTTATATAAACCTTTATCATAATCAATTCCTAAAAGTTCACCTGTTTTAGTAAACCTTCTACCCGCCCAGTCTTCCCCGGAAAAGATTTCGTAAAAGAATCTATAAACCACGCTTCCCTTGTGGTGTGCCGATCTTGGCGGATAGAATATAAATTTTATAGGGTCTTTGAAATGCCCCAATATTGAGAAGTATTTTCTTTTTTCTGTTTTACCACCTAGTGCTTTATATAAAGGTGTAATGTCCACTTCCAAAAATCTAAATCCACCTGTGTCCCATGCTTGTTTATAATTTCTAACAAATCTTTGCCAAGTATTAATTGTATCTTCATCATCGTCGTCAAGTTTAGCCATCAATAAATTGGCAATAACCGTTAAACCTATCGCCTTGGTAAAGATTCCAGCCCAAAATCTACGATATAGTTCCGATTCTTCTTTTCCTCCGGCCTTCACGGCCTTTACCATTGTTCTAATATTCGATTCAGTCCAGTCAGATGCCAGGGCAAACATTCTAAACATATGTTGAACGGTTGGATTTCTACCCATACGCTGTAAATGTAATCCGCCAAAATCGTCATTTATAAGATTCGCCACCATTTTAGCAGCTTTGTCGGTATCCATATTGGGATGTTTTTTAAGCAATTTCCCGTATTCTAATGTAAAGGACTTGGCCTTTAATCCCGCACCATATTTACCAAATAAAAAATTTGCCTGCGCTTCTCGAAATTCCATTATTTTATCTTTTACGACCTTGGACACTTTCCACCTATCTAAAGTCTTGCTTATTACTCCTTTTTCCCTTAAAAGTTCTTCTTCCCAGTCCTGTTTTAATCCTAATGTAAGACCATTTTTAACACCCAGTAAAACGATAGGATTCTCATTCTCTATCATTTTTAAACCATTTCTATATGCCTGCCTGGGACTTAAATCTGACCATTTTTTGCCATGCGTACCAAACCAATACGATCTTGTAAATGCCAAATGGTGAAATAATGAAGTTTGAAGTATCCACGCTTTCGTAGTGGCATTGAATTTTGTAATAGCGTCTATGAATGGAATACCCTTTAGCTTAGATATACCTAAAATATTATTCATATTTTTTGCTACTGATTCGGGGGAATAGAGTGCTTGTTTCTCGAATAGGTTGCCGTCCTTGTCAATAAAAAAGTTTTTACCGTAAGTTTTACCTTCTTCTGCCGATCCAGCCCATTTCCATACTTTAAAATTGGGGTGTTCTACTTGTTTATATTCCGGTAATTGGTTGGTAGTTAATAATGGTTCTCCGTCAATGGTTTTGAGTTTTTGCAGTGCTTTAATGAATTTTTTATCTTCAATAGTCTTAATAATTTCTTCTTTTAAAATACCAAGATTGTTGGCAGCACCCTCCACTTTAAGATTATATCCGTTTGCCCAGCCCTCTATAATAGTATCAAATGTCCGTGCTTTTGCGTGTCTGGTTGTTGTCCCAAACTTACGCATATTCTCAGCGCCCACCTTGCCTTCGATGTCCCATATTCTCCCAGCGTAATTATCCAGAACATTTCTTATAACGTCTTGCTCAAGTGCCTCCAGCCCCAATTCTTTATAACTTGCTTCTATTTTATCAGCAATAGTCTTAATATTTTCCGGTAAGTTTTGGGACAGTTCTAATATTTTCCGCTGCTCGTCGGTAAGTTTATCTGAATATTCAGATATATGTTCGGGATTACGCTTGGTATCTATGTATAATTGGATTGCCTTGTCATAATCTTTTACATTATCAGTATATTTTTTCTCACCCAAAGAAGACTTAATCTCTGCTTGAATCTTCTGCTTTTCTATTTGTGCTTGAAGTATTCTGACATCTTTATTGCCAAACCATATATCCTTTTGTGTTTCATAGGCATCCATTAAATCTTGTCCCTCAAGAGATAACGTTTCTGGTGTCTTGACTTCATCTACTTGTGGTGTTTCTTTGAGTTGCCGAATTTCCTCTGCCGTCCTGTCTATGAGTCGACGCAGGTTTTGAATTGGGAATCTCTTGTATTTATTCTCTAAGTCCAACTTCAACGCCTCAAGTTCGGCGATCTTATCAATGCGCTGGAACTTTGGCTGGCCTTCGTACAGTGCCGCAGATTTCATGGCGGGTGTGATGGTAATGGACGGAACGGTCATGTTGCCAATTGTTGTTTCCTCAACCTTACCGCCCCACTTCTTCACGTACTTATTTACAAATGCAGGGATCTTTTGATCGTAGAAGGTCTTCATTCCTTCACCGCCTACTTGAAGATCAAGTCCGGTATATTTGCCACCACCGTCATTGATTATCTTTTTGGCAAGTTCTTTGCCAACAACAGACGACAATTTGTTTTCGACAATAATCTCATTATCAAGACCTGTTATTACACCTCCGTACAAGTCTTCTGCTTTAATAGTGTATCCGTAATCTCCCTTAGTGGCCTTTACACTACTTATATAATTGCTCAGATCATATCGCCCTATTTGCATTGTTCCCGTCGTCCATGCGATTTTATCAAAGTTGTTTTCAGCGGCATATCGTATCATCCGCTTAAACACCAATAATGACCAGGACTTCTCGGACTTGAAGGGCTGGTTGGGAACACTACCGGGTTTATTTTTTCCCACTAAATGCTCATACTCTATTCGCTCTGGCGTGCCTTCCTGATTTTTAGACCGATCAGATAAGAATAAATCTGCCAATTCATTTATCCTCTGTCTCTCTTTGGGGTTGCTATACCCCTTCTCTTTCCCTTTTTGTGCAATGTCTGATTGTACCTCCTCCAGAAACAGTACTCGGTTGCCGTCTGCATCCGTCCGCTCATTGAACCGCACGTGGGCAAGAATGTTGGGTTCGGTGAAGTGGGAGGATATGAAATTTTGATCTGCCGGTGCTTCTGGTGATTTTTCTCTAATCACATATTCATAAGCATCTGATTCACTTGGGTATTTCTTTTTCGATATTTTTAAAACATTATCGGGGGTTCTAAAATACCAAAATAGATTCGATTCACTTGCAATTGGCTCTCCAAAAATATCTTTCTCGCTGGGCTTAATTGGGATAACATTGTCCACAGTATAAACAAGTTTCCCACGTTCCGGCATCGTGAGCAGTATCTCCCTGTAGTTTTTACCGCCCGGTGTCTGGTATTGAGAGAATTTGGTTTCGTCTGCGGTGATTATTTGATGTCGTAAATTCTCTATCCAGTCCTGAATTTCAAATGCTTCATCAATTAAATTTTGTGGTACATCTATATTATTGTCCGTATAAGGTTTTTCTTTTTCAAGTATATTGTGTCTTCTTTCCTCTAACTCCTCTATTTTCCTTTGTGCATATTCAATTTTATTTTTATTATACCCCTTTACCACCTCCTCGACCTGCACATCGTTCCGCCGGATAAAGTCAAGTAACTGTTCTTTTGTTACCTGCAATTTGTTGGCAACAAAACTCTCTACGTCCATCCAGTCCAGTTCTTCCGGTTTGACTTGATTGTTGCGTAACCAATTCACTACCGATTTACCTGCCATCTTCGCCGGGAACTTATCAGTAACCACCTTCTCCATTTGGCCGAAAAAGGTTGGGCTTAGTGGACGCATCTGCATAGATCGTTGTGCTACGCCCGTCTCCTGTGCCCTCTTAGGTCGTTTCTGGGAAAGTATATCGTCGTATAGGCTTTCTACTTCATTTGTTTTACCCAATAGCCTTTTGACTATTGCTTTCAGTTTGGCAAACATACGAAACAAAAATGATTTCGGGCGTGTACCTTTTACCCTGTGATCGTGAAAATGTTCGGCTATTTCTTCTTCTACCGTTTCATTTGACAGGTTCGCCTTACCTGTTTCTTTTCGCCAACTATCGAATATCCGTAGTTTGCGCTGTTCAGATATGTATAGATTCAAATAGCCATGCACTACTTCGTGATCGCCCGTTGATTCACTGGGATTCTTGGATATTTCAATAATGCCATTCAGGAATCGTCCCAACGCCTCTTTACCGTCCGGTGTAGTGATCTTCTCTACTGCCTTGACATCAAGTTCCGGGAGTAGGTCTTTGACAACTTGGAGTTGCTCGGCTTGGGTGGAGACTTCGGGACGCAGTCCTTCTTGGTAACGTATATCGGGGATGGTCGCATCAAACGTTCCGATATTCTCAATTGCGGATTTTATTTGGGTGGGGGAAAATGCAACCATAATCTGAGCTCCATCTTTGCCACCCCATTTTGTTATAACTCCATCCTTTTTAGTAATTTTATAGACAGCGGACAAGACATCCTCAATAGTACCAATCCCTCCATTTACAAGACTCCCAATAATTTCAGTATCCGACTCGGCATTATTTTCAAGATTGACGGCTTCATTAAGAACTTGATTTAAGCCATAGTAATCGATGTCCCCGTAATTTGATAAAGCAAAATCAGGATCGTTATTATGCAACTCTTTTAATATTTTCTTTAGGTCTGCTTTACTAATAGTTCTTTTTTCGTTTGATGCAGGATTTTCTATTTTTAGATATATTTCAAATAATTTCCCCTCGCCTCGTTTCTCTGCATAACCCTTGGCAATGTTTTTATCTGGGGTGAAATAGAATCCATACCCCTCTGTTGTACCCTGTGCCCCAACATTCTCATAACTAAAAACGTTAAATTTTTCTGGGCTTCCATGATAAACGACTAACGGTTTCCCGTTTTCATCAACGACCTTTGAGTTGCCAAACCACTTTTTAAATTCAGGTGATTCCGTCTGTTTTAATTGATATTTTATTGTGGGTTTGGATACTTTAGCATGTGCTCTTTCCCAAACGTCGGTGAGTTGGGATTTGCTTTTGATGTTCTTCTTATCAAAAACAATAACATTATCAGTTGCTATTTTAGAATCTGGTGTATAGTAATTATCTTTTATGTTTTTGAAAATTAATCCATCATGCCCTTCTTTTATAGCCGAATCTATTTCTTCCTGCATTTTTAGATTCCAATTACCACCATTGAAATCAATAACTTTTGGATTATTTAATGTGATATATCTTTCTAAAACCATAGGAACGGAATTTTGATAATCAAAAGCAGGTTTATTGGCATAAGACCTTGCTACTTGTTGTGACTTAGAGAAGGAAACGCCAATATTACCCGTTACACTTTTATCTCTAAAACCTTGCCGTATTCCACCATGTAATTCTTCAAATCCTACATTATATGGCAATGCTTCGGGTGATTGTGGGAAATATCCTTTTTTTTGCGGGTCAAATTCTTCAGCGAATCTTGCATCGGGAGAACCATGAAATGCTTTTGCAGTAAAGGGTTTATTAGTTTCAGCAGATGCCCACCCTAAACTCTTACTCTCTACAAACTCATCTACTGTCTTATACTTCTTGGCTTCTTCTAATGAAATCCCGGGTTTCTTTAACTGATATTTCGTTGGGGCTTCGGATACTTTAGCATGCGCCTTTTCCCAGATGTCGGTGAGTTGGGATTTGGTTTGTACCTGACTGTCTTCAAATACTACTAATATCTCAGGATTTTCTACGTCAAATTTACCTACTTTTTCTTTTGATCCCTTAATATTTAATCCATCAAACCCTTGTGCTTTAAGTTCATTCTTCCAATTAGCAAACCAATCAGCATCTTTGGCATGTTCTCCTCGTATCTCGTTCCATTGCTCATAATTTATAATCTTAGGATTTTTAATATTAACAACTGCTTCATTAATATTTTCTCCAAAGTTTGTGGCAAATTCCTTTTTAGTGGTAAAAAAATGCCCGAATTTTTTCCATTTTGTAACCCTACCTATATCAAATTTATCTATCTTTGTATCCGAACCATGATATACAATATCTTTACTTTTTACAAATTCATCAGCGGTCTTATATTTCTTGGCTTCGGTATCTAATGATACTTCGGGCTTCTTTAACTGATACTTCGCCCCCGGTGTTTCCGACGTATCACCGATTTTGTTCTTTGCGTTAATTACAGAACGGCGGACAACTTCAAGGCCCTCAACACTATACGGTTCACCATTATCCTTTTTACCGCTTTTTAGTATCTGCTCACCTTCGGCAATACTGTTCTTTAGTTCCTGAACTTCTGCCGGATCGGTAATTACTTCCACTTTTTGAGAAACTTTCTCAACTTTAGGCGCTAAGTCGGGATAATCGGCAAGGACGTTGTCACTAATAGTTATTCCATCTGCAATGGCTTTTTTGACTGCCTTATAGTGTGCCGCTTCCCAAGTTGCCTCAGCGGGTGGATTTGCCCTGTTTTTCCAAAACTCTCTTTCGTTTTCTATCCATTCATCTTTTGTATATTGATAAAGTTCTTTTTCTGGAATTGCCAAAGGCTTTTTTTGTTCACCCATGAATTTATCAAGACTCATTCTAACGGCTTGTTTTGCCATATAAGAAACATTCGGGTTTTCCGGTTCTACACCACTTTTACCGTCTTTCAACCATGAATAATAGTCTTTAGCATATTGCTTTTTATCAGTGCTTTTAATTGCATTGATATATTTGGTTACTTCATCCGGCTTTTTCAGTGCCCGCTTTTCGGGCTTGGCTGTGGTTTCAAGATATTCGATATTGGCATATTTTATCGGATAATAGTATTTCTGGTTTTCGTTTTTTCCGGTTTCCCGTCGATTATAATATAAATCACCCTTATCATCTATGGATATATCGTAAACACGATCACCATTTATCTTTATAATCTTGTCGATATTATCTTTTACGTAGGCTAATTTTACAGCGATCTGTTTTTTAGTTTCTTCACTTTCACCTTCCACGGCATCTAATATTTGATTTTTCAGTCCAATTGGTTTACCAATATTTACTTCCCCGGCTTGCCGTCCAACGACTTTCCCGCTATTCTTCCCGATAAACTCGTCTGCTGTTGCCCGGCTTTTGAACAAAAAACCCGCTATTGCGCCTTCGTTTTTGTAACGTGACCAGTACCCACCGCTTGCTTTTGCGCTGGATTTCAGTTTCATAAACAGTTTGGGGTCTACCGTATTGCCAAGTTTGACAACATAAATCTTTTCGCC
>JBDRQO010000058.1:0-7659 GCA_043826275.1 Pseudomonadota bacterium | reverse complement strand
CAACTGAGGCAATCGGTGATGATGGTCCTGTCTTTTTCAGACACAAGTCTTTCAAAAAGTGGTTGACCGATTTTAAGGGAGTGTGGATGAAAAGACGTTTTATACCCAAGATGTCCCCCCATACCGCAGCACTGCATGGTTCCATTGATCTGGATAATATCTGAGCCAGGAAAAGATTTGAGAAGGTTGTAATAGGGTTGCCCGATGTTCTGCTCCCTTTGGTGGCAGGGTGCATAACCACCAAAATCACCGGTGAAATCCGGTGCATTTTGATGGTTGAGTTTTTTCATGTAATATCAGTGATACAACTTAACGGTAAAACAGAAATATTTATTTCTACAGGGTAGGCATGCTCTCCTGGATATACGATCCAAAGATGTTCTAATTTCAGGTCTTCACAGGCAACATGCATGGATTTTGTAAGTTTGGGCGCCTCATTGAACTTAAATTCTATACCATATTTTTTACCACCCTTAAGGAATAACAAATCCAGCTCTGCTCCGCTATAGGTAGCCCAATAATATACTTCACCTGGTTTGAGTATCTGTATTGCCTGTTCCATAGCAAAACCTTCCCAGGAAGCACCCAATTTGGGGTGCCCTAAAAGACTGTGCATATCAGTAACAGTTAATAGGTGGTGCAAAAGGCCTGAATCTCTGAAATAGATCTTAGGCGCTTTTACCTGTCTCTTACTTAAGTTTTCATACCATGGCTGCAACTGTCGCATCATAAAAGTTCCTGACAGGATATCCAGATAAGTCCTGATTGTTTTATCCGTGACCCCGAGGGATCTTCCGATTTCTGAAGCATTCAGCGTCTGGCCGTGATAGTGGGCAAGCATGGTCCAGAATCTTCTCATGGCCACAGCCGGTATTTTAAATCCCAGTTGCGGGATATCTCTTTCCAGGAAAGTTCGAATGAACGCCTCTCTCCAGCTGATACTCTCTTCAGTTGAACCGGCAAGATATGAAAGGGGGTACCCTCCGCGCAGCCAAAGGTTCTGAATATTGCTTTTATCGGTTTCTATGAAATTGAAACCCGACAATTCGATAAATTCAGTTCGTCCTGCTAAAGTTTCTGATGCATTTTTTATAATGTGAGGTGAAGCACTGCCAAGTATAAGGAATTTGGTGCGTCTGTCCGGTTTATCTACCAGAACACGCAGTGTTTTGAACAGTTCTGGTTTTTCTTGTATTTCATCTATAATCACAAGGCCTTCAAGATCCCCAAGAACTAATTCCGGATTTTGAAGACGTTGAAGATCCTGGAATGATTCTAAATCAAAAAATGTGGCATTGAATTTTTTTTCAAATATTCTGGCTAATGTTGTTTTCCCACATTGTCTTGGCCCCAGAAGGGATGCAACAGGAGTTCTGTTGAGTGCTTTTTCAAGTGCATTTATGTGTGATGGTCTTTGAATCATATCAGTAATTTATCATTGAAAATTAGTATTGTCAATCCGAATATTCAATGATAAATCTATTTTAGCCAAGGTGTTTCCCCTTTCATATAACGCTGAATTAACCTGAAAAAAGAGTGCGTACCGAGAAGTAGGAAACTGTGGTAATCCTAGTGCGTTCCGTGAACTTTCTAAAACCCCGACCTCTTTTTTTCAGGTTTAATGACTGGTTATCTTAATTTATATTATTTTGGGACTAAGTCTGAGCGACCAAGTTCTTTGAGAGCTTTTCTAGAGCCATCTTTAAGGAACGGATCATCACTATTAATATAAGGTAAAAGCAAGGGAATTGCCTCTGCTGATTTAGTATGCCCTAGTGCCTTTATAACTTTTACCTGTCTCCACTTATCACCATTCTTCAAGTACCTCTCAAGCACTGAAACAGATCGTTCGTCCTCTGTAAACCCTATAGCCTCTAATAAACCACTGTTGACCCTATTTTCTCGTTCAGCCATTGCGAGTATCTTAAGTAAGAAATCATATTCATCTTTCTTACCTATCTTTGCTATCGCTTTAGGAATTTCATCATCAGCACCAGTTTCATTTTGATGCCCATAATCGCCCGCTTCCGCTAGCTGTTTAAGACGAGTTAAAGCTGTACTTTCTCTCATATCTCCCAAGACTTTAGCTGCTCTGAAAGTATTATGCCCCCCAGGTTTTCCATATTTCCCTTCTTTTAGCGCCATTATTAGGCTTGGAACCGATGGTTTTCCTATTCGAACAAGAGCTTTTTCAGCCTCATCGATAGGACTAGTCTCTCTGCTATCACGTGATAACAGAGTACCTGACGGCAAGCTGACGTTTGAAGGGATCAATCTCGTATAGTCACCAAGACAACCCACCAACAAGTCAATTTCCCCTATTTCATAAACACCAGTCATAGCAATTTGCTTTGCTCTAAGTGCACGTTCTGGGGCATTGGTACTATCCAACATTGGTTGACTTGCATTAACGAGTGAAATAAACATAAGTAACGAAATCATTACGAAAAAATAGCCACTTCTCAATATCAATGCCTTCATTGCTTCTTTCTCCTTAAGATAACACTGACATCACCCGCCAGCCCCAGAGCGAGGTACGAGCGGCGGGGATGGTCGGGTGTATGTATTTGTTATGAAATTTCAAAGCTTTTATCGAATTTGGAATAACACTTATTACAAACAACTGTATATGAGCAACTTTGAATATTTTTTTCAACAATCGTGAAGAGAGGAGCACTATCATTGGGGCAACACAGTCTGTTTTTCTTTTTCTCTAATTCTGTTGAAGACTTGCTGACTTTATTACTAGTCTCATAACCCAAGTGGAAGCTTCCCGAATTGCCACACTTGCAATGAAACTGAAAATCAAAGTCTTGATAAGTTGTGTAGCAAAGATACCCAACAGTCTTATTGCATTTGTAGCAGTAAAGCCAACTTCCGGTATTTTTTAGCATGCGACCATTTATTACTTCTTTTTTAAGATCACCCATATTTATCCAATAAACTTTGCTCCCGAGATTCCAACACCTGCTCCCAATACTGCTGAGAAAATGATCATCGGTATTAATGCTTTTGGATCTTGTGGAAATACAATGATCATTATTGGTATAGCTGTCATTTCAGCTATTAGCAGTCCTTTTAACCAAGGTTGTATGTCCCAATTTACATACGGGATAATCAATGCAAGTACAATCCAATAGATAAATGCTGAAATACATGAATACTTGTCCAGTTTCTGAATGATCATTGGAACAACATCTATAATTCCTGCAATAACTCCAATACATAAAGATATCATTATACTCTTCACTTTATCTCCTTTTGGGCTTCATAACGGTTGAACTGACAGGCCGCGCCAAAGTGCCTGAAAATGGCGGCTGAGCTGCTCGCGGTCCTGTCCAGTGATTGGTTCGGCGATAGCCGATTACTTTGGATCATAATCTTGAAAATGAACGCCCTTCAAGGCAGATACTTTTGTGAGAAATTTCATTAATTTGTCTTTTTCCTTCTTGAAAGTTCCAATTTCATATCCCTCAATGCGATAGCGTTCTAATAATGCCTCATAGATAGGTGTTAGAAAACCTGCTATCCAGGTATGGACAGCTATTATGCTTTTCGGTTCTTGGCAGACTAATATGGTCCACTGCCAAGTTCCCTTATTGTTATCTCTGGCATCAATCGAATCATCTATCGTGTCCACGTCTGCTGGGAGTGTTGGCACATCAATTATCACACCGAACCCAAAGCCCCTCCACCATGAAACTTTATATTTCTCTGCAATCTTGTTTCTTATAGCATCAGATATTGCTGGATATGCAAGATTCGATTCATTGGACCAATGCAGAATGGCTCGGTGCATATTAATAGTTTTGTGCTCCCACAAAGTCCAATGATCCTCATCGAGCCTATTATATTTGGGAAAAGACTGTTCTATGATTTCAAATTTAGTTGGATTCATTTTTCCGCCGAACGTGCTTTTCAGCGGCCGCTGCTTTTTGCAGTCCGCTGCAAAAGTTTTGTTAAGCGTTCCTTTTATATTCTTCTGATAAGAGTTCTTACCCATGACATAGCGGTTTCGATTGCCCAATCAGTTTGTGGTATTGACAACACGAGCATTGGTTCAGAACCAGGGCCGTGACCAAGCGGATTCCTAACTTTACCGAAATAATCCTTAAGCATATCACCTTCCCAGACTTCCAAGAAACGACCATTCGCTTTACTCACAAGATTATCAATATAATTAGATGCCCCTTTTTCCCTGCCACTCGACCAACTTTTGCTATCAGATAATATTTTGATTGTACTTTCAAGTGCTTTAGCGGCAAACAGCGCTGGATCTTTGCCGTTAGAATCTCTACGATCAAGTGCCTCTTTCATGTCAATATCTACATTCTGCCAAAGCGGATCTGCAACTAAATCCCAGAAGGGCTTTGCAATATTTTGTTCAATGACCTCATCCATTGAGACTTGAATGAATCCATTATGGTATGATAGCGGTGCTCGTGCCCGACGGAACCGCTCATTCAGCTCTACCACTTGAGCGTCAAAAATTGAGTTTTGAGTCTGATTCCAAGATTTGGCACCGTCAACGGCACTTCCCGGAATTCGAATACCTCTTGACGGCGATTTATCGCGTAGCGCCGCATTGGCAAGTACCTGTGGTAGCCGTGCATTCAACTGCTTTATTTCCTCACCACGAAGACGCATGGATAATTCAATAAAACTTATTCGCTCTTTTATAAATCGGTCGGGGTCCCGATGTCCTTCTGGAAACTGAGCCTTGACGAATTGTTCACATACGTAGTCCCAACCCCAAAAACCCTGTACTGGCCATTCCTGCCCAAGGCCGTTTTTATGTGTATATGAATAGTATCTTTTCGAGAGTTCATTTACACCTAATTCACGAGTTAATTGATCATGAAGAGATTTCCATTTTGTCTTGTTTCCTTCAATCTCTTTACCTTCGGAATTATAGTATGGCAAAGCTTCCTTTACGATTCCAAATGTTTGATTTAACAGCCGTTGCTCAACCTCAGTATATTCCTGCCAAATAGGATGGTCGAGGTAACGGTAAGCAAATATATCGGTGAGCATTTTGTTTCCTTATGACGCTTAACGTTTGAGATCAGGGGCAGCCGACCGAAGGGAGGGTACTTGGGGTGTGTTTGGCCGAAGGCCGCCCCAAGCTGTCCGCTGCATTGAAGGGTTAGCTTTTCACACCACCATACCCGCCCCAAATTGTAGCAATAGGAGCTTTATAATGATGGAGACCATTTATATCTTTAACTATTATTTCATCTAACCACCCTTCATATATTTGACCTTTTAGTTTTTCTTTTAGAACCTCAATCATTGCATCAACTATTTTTATTGAGGCTTTAGCATGTGTGTAGTCTATCTCAAATGGATTTTTTGGGATTTTAGTTTGCTTCCATTGCTCGCCTTTTAGCATTTCAAGCCAAGGATAATCCTCTTCAGATGGACCGACTGTAAATGTAGAATTAGGGTCTAATTGTGCATTTAGATAAATCTCAACCTTGGGATGAGCAAGCCAATTCCTAATTGAAATCAATTCTTTAAAACTTTGAAAAGGCTCTTCTCCTTTTTTAAAAGATTTATCGGAGGGTTCTGAATCACAACACAAATAAGGGGCCAGGTACCACTTATCTAAAATGCTGGATTTTTCTAAAGTGTTAAATACATCCTTGTCTTTGGAAAAATCATTGAGGATTCGATTGATTAATGCTTCACTGGCAAAAACTGATGAAATTATTGAATGCCTAGCATATATGCTTGGATTAGCATCCTCATCAGATACTCGATTTTTTGCCCATTTCGCAAACATTTTTGCATCATTGTAGTGCATATAGAAAAAATTTAATTGAACATTAATTTCTTGCATTGTAGGAATCCCTTGTGAAAGCTAACGCTTGAACTCACTGGTTTTTACGGAGCGCAGCGGAGTAAAAATCCAGTGCAGTGATTTGTTAGCCTTATAGCTCATTTGATTTACCGATATTACATTTTGAACAAAGAGTTTGTAGGTTTTCTAAAATCGTATCGCCGCCTTTGCTCCATGGAATTTTATGATCAACGTGCAACTCAATCCCGGGAGTAATCGCAGGGGAAGCACCACAAGCACAACACTTAAAGTTATCTCTTTGCAATACCTTCCAGCGTAATCGTATTGATGGATCACGCCCAGTTTTACGTTTTTCTGGAATGGCTGTTTCTAGTGAAGCCCCAACTTCTTCAATATCAGTTCCATTTGCATAGTCCACAAATGCTTCCAAGGCATTAGTCCATGAACTGAAACGACGATTATATGGATATTGTGAAATTGTTGAAGGTGAGTTTGCGAGATCTCTGCGTCGAGGTTGCCGTCCATAGTGTTCCCAAAGTCGCAAAATGTTTGCATAAAGTTCTTCATCACCGATATTTACTCGATTGGAAATGTCGATATTCGCTTTTTGTAAGGCTTTATTCCATGTTCCGAATCTGCGTATCACTGTGCTGATATCATATTGCCCCAGATCACCATAGATCCTCTGTGGCAAAGTATTTGTTTCAAGTGTATTTACCACTCGCTTCAAATCATCTACCAGCTCAGAATCTTTTACAGGTTGACCAGAAACCCTTGATAATTTAAACTTCGGTTCTTCCATTTCTTCCTTCTTGAAGGCTAACGGTTGAGCTAAGGGGCCGGGCATAATAACCGATCCTGGCCTCGAAGCTTATTGATTTGTATTTTATTTAACCTTCTTAAAAAACGTCGCCTTTGCCCGGTCCAGCTTGAGCGATGGGTTAGGAAGCAAAGGATTGTTATATGAGTAAAGATAAAATACAGGTGGTTACTTTTTGTGTTCTTTTGGTGATGTTTTTTCTAATTGTGATTGTTGCAATTGGTAATTTGAATTTATATTCCCGTATTGAGAATCTTGAATACACCCTCTCATTATTGGGAAGGCAGCAATCGCAGCAAATAACATGGCGGCAACCGAAATGATAAAAGCAGGTGTTTGTGTCCAGTGCGGTTTTTTTACTTGGATTAACAACCTACGGTTGATTTCAGTGGATACATTTTCTCTGGCTAAGGAGTCAAACTCTGAATTTTTTAATAATTCTGCCAACTCATTATCGGAGAGATTTTGAATGTCAGATATTTTCATGTTTTTGATTCCTAACAGTGTTAATAAGTGGAAACTTTCCATGATATTGACTGTAATATATGGCCTGTTTTTCCACTTATTACGATATAAAAGGTTAAAAATGGAAAATTCAGGCTGTTTATAAAATTTTTCATCTTATTGTACTATTATCATACCAAATATGGAAAATATACCCAATAGTCCCTCTTCTCTTCAATGAATCGGACATTGCTCCGCTTTTTTGCTTACATGAAAATTGAAGCAAAAAAAAGACATGATGTATGTATATATAGAGTTTTTAAAAAAATCAATCGGGGTAAACCATGATTTTTTGTATTTTCAACTTGGGGAAGGATCAATTGGTTCCTGTATTGCTCTATCGGATAGGTTAAACAAAAATAATTTGATTTAAGAAAGGATTTAATACATTACTTCAAGAGGATGGAATACTTTCCTGGACATGGTTTGCTGGAATTGTATCCTGCAACTGAGGCAATCGGTGATGATGGTCCTGTCTTTTTCAGACACAAGTCTTTCAAAAAGTGGTTGACCGATTTTAAGGGAGTGTGGA
>JBDRQO010000057.1:0-11467 GCA_043826275.1 Pseudomonadota bacterium | reverse complement strand
AAGATCACAATTACTTAGTGCCTGACCGAAAACCCCATGTTTGGGCGAAAACTTATAATAGGGCCTTTACCCGTTTAACCGCACAAAAGTCACCGCACATGGTGCAGACATCATTCTCCAATGGCTGGGAAGATTTTCTGTCTCATGGAGAGGGACATGACCCGGTCCTTCAATCATGACCTGGACATTTTTCTCACAGGCCCTTTTGGTCAACTCACCCAGGGTAATCAATTCTCTGCGGTTTATCCGCTATCATGTTTTTGCTTATATTTATCAGCAGAGCAATCCTAAGGCAAGCGCAGACAATTCTGCCCCTCCTGCCACCAGAAACGGGTGGTTGAATATGGGGAATGACTGCTCACAAATGTCTTGAAAAATGTCCCTCACCGGCAGTGAATGTTCAGTATTCCCAAACGGCTGAGAATTTATTTTCTCTATGACCGCAAACTTCTGGCCAAACTGTCTGTCTGTGCCTGTAAGGTGATCAACACATATTTAAGATCTGCTGTTTGTCATGATGATGCTATTCCAGGTGCCAGTATTGCCGTTCAGGCATACGGGGATTTTTTAATTCCCCACCTGCATGCTATCGTGTCTGACGGGTGTTTTTTCAGGTCTATATCGGTGACAGAATTTATCCGTCAGACAAAATAGGCCTTGGCAACCTGGCCCGGTACATTGTGCGGGCCTGTTTTGAGCGCTAAAGCTTCACTTCGTGCCCCAAGAAAGAATGATTTATATTCCGGATAAAGAGTCTGATGATGGTGTTGCTAAGGTTATTTATATTTTAAAAGACAGAAAGTCACGGAAAGTCTTTAACGCCCTGGACTGGCTGGCCAGATTGGTCACCCATATTCCAAGCCGGTATGAACAGACTGTCAGATACTATGGATTATTCTACTCGAACAAATCCCGTGGATTAAGAAAAAAGGCCGGAACTGATGATACCATTCCTGTTGTTATGCCAAGTGAAATGATTTCTAAAGAATTCCGGCAGAACTGGGCACGCCTGATTCAAAAAGTGTATGAAATTGAGTTGAGGAATCACCGGTGTTCTATGCTCAAAATCAGTCCCAATATGATGGTTTTCAGAGTTTTTTAGGAAAAGCCAATATGATTTCTCAAATGTTTTCAAGTTCTTAATTTTTTTCTTGCCTCAAGTTGGAGGTAATATTTCAGAATTTGGAGGGTTCTTTATGGTTTGGTTAACTAAAAGCAAGTTCCTATCTGAATGTGTATACCAATGGATTATGCTAAAAAGCATCATGTGGTAATGTTATGCAACGGCTATGGAGATATCATTCGAAAGCCTTTTCCAATAAAAATTCTCCTGAAGGTGTTGATTATCTTGTTGGTCAGGTAAAGTGATCCTGCGCTCACCGGAGTATTAAACAGCAACATGTATTTTTAACCAGCACTCACGGTATTGGTATTTTCTTGGCCGAAGGAATAACCATATTCTTAAAGATTGTCTAATCCAGGCATCAAACTATATTGGACGTCACGGCCCCGAAGATCTGAAGTTGGACTTCAAACGACGACAGTGCCAGGGGAAAAACGCAGAATTCGAAATGGCCAGAAGAATAATGAGAATCATTCTAAGTATAATGAAAACCTGGCATTTTTATCTGCCTGCTAATCTTCGCACAAACCATGCTGTCAAAAAAAACAGATCGCTTTATTATCTGTCTGTATGGCCCTATATCACTGGCAAATGGCATAGGATGGGAGTACTTGAACAGGCTTTTGAAAAAGAACGTCCCATGGGGCAGTGGCGGGATGTTGTAGAAAGTTTATATAACATCAGGCTTGAGTTTTAATATGACACTGAACTGGTCATAACGTGACAATGGATATTATGACTAAAATTTCGGCGGACAGGATGGCTTAGCAAGTTCTGCCACAGCGCGTTTTATAAAAAATTGATAGTTGATGACTTGGATAGGAGTGTCTGAGCTGTCCGTCCGATTACTTACGGCTCAAAGGTACTCTGATCCTTAAATAGATTCTAAGAGATCTTGTCATACCGGAATGCCAAACCCGGACATTATAGGCCAGGTCTTGCCACCGGCTACGCCGAAATTTTATACATTTATTTCTGAAAACGTTTAGGCTGGTTTGAAGTTGAAAAAACTAACCTGGATTGGTATAGGACAGCTGTGCCTTGAAAAAATGTTGTAAAAAGAGGTTGACTTTAATCTGGTACTCCTATCTTCCCAATGATATTCGGGGCAGATATTAAACCTCAGAAAAACTGCTGCCCCGTCATCGATCCAGGATTGAGTACTACAAAAAGCTGTTCAACAACCGTTTCGCACCGACCAACAAAGATAAACAGGAATGGTTGGACTCCATGTTTCATTAGCGCGGAAAATTTTCGATTAAAGAGTTTCAGACAATATACCGAATATGATATAAATAAGGAGAAAATCCGGGCACCTGATTGGTTTAAAAGGCGAGCGGTGTCCATCGCTGACGTACATGTGTCGTTTCTGGATGACATTGATCAGGTTAAATCGGCGGAATATACATAAAAAATGGCATATATATTGCATTAATTTATAATTAGACCATTATATATAGATAAAGGAGAAATTTATGCAGGGTATAAGTTCTGGCAGCTGCTGGGCATGGCCGGGTCCGAATGCAAAAATACCACCACAAGATCCAGGGGTGAGGGTTTCTGATAAATCGCCGCAGCCGGTTGCGGCAGCGGATGAAGAAAACCTTGGCAAAGAAGCGGCAAGCCCCGGGCAGAAAACGGCAACCGACAATAAGGAGATCACCGTACCTGATCTTCAAGGTGTTTATAATAAAATATCCCGGGTAAAGCGTCTCTTAACGGAACTTGGCGCCAGCAGTGGGGAGGGATTATCTCTCCCGGCAGTTGAATTTGAAAAGGCATTCATCAGTGAGACAGAACAGAGTACCGGCAGCCCGGCAGCAGCAGCTGGTTCCAGCGGAGTCATGGATACTGAAACAATCGGTAACAGCCCTGCTGTCGTTTATGATGGACTGCCTGAAATACCAGATTCATCACAGATCCATGCACCTGCTTCTCAAACGACCCCTGTTCCCGTACCATTACCCGAAACTAAGAAGGATCATCCAGCAGTAAATATTCCTGATGCTTTCGTGGCTGAACAACCGGAAAAAAATATCGGTCAGACAGAAAATGAAAGCAATTTTGAAAACCTTCCGTTTACGGATATCCAGAGGGCACACGTCACTACCAGCCGTGTTGTATCCTATTTGATGAATGAAAATTCCTTTAAGACCAATGTGTCTGCCAAGACCGATATGTCAGCAGATCCTGATGTCGTATCAGGTGAGACTGCGGTTGGGGAAACGGAAGATCTACAAGGGTCTCAAATTACTTCAGGCAGAATAGGGATTTCTTTCAGTACCTCCGGTAGGACTGAAGAGATGCTCTATTTCAGCAACAGCGGTGCAAGAAGGGTATTAAGCCGATCTGAATTTTCCATGAAAGAGATTATTTATCAAGTTGAGAGTAATAATATTGAAAAGGAAGATATTAGAGGACTTACAGACCGGATGAAAGAGATACAAACCCTGTTCAACAGTATGTTCAACCCGTCTGAAGTACTATCGGAGACAATACCCGAAGAAAAACTAAGTCTTCATGATCTGGTCCGTGAAATGCTGGATATCGCCAAGACCTTTAGGCTCGACGACAATACCGTATTAAATGATCTTGATGCCTTCTTTATGGATACATAATCAATTCATCCACATAAAATTCCCAGCCCCTAAATTAAAGGGGCTGGGAGTTTTTTTTATGAATTTTTTCTCATAAATTCAATCTTCATTTTTGGAAAATTATAACCTGCCGTAACTATAAATTTGTGGTAACATACCGGAACGTAAATAGATTGCCAACCGTAAATTGGTGATATCCTGCGGCAAAGAGTTTACGGCCTTGCACTGGGTTATGAGGACTTAAATGATCATAGCTCTCTACGTAAAGATACAGCCGTACAAACGGCTGTCGGCAGCGATAAAGATTCCACTCTCTGCCGATTTGAAAATGCTGCACATCCCCAACTGTGCTGGGATATAAATAAATCCTTCGTTGAGGTATTTATTCACTACTGTCCAAAATAAATTCATATTTTGATTTTTAGGGCCTTAACACCCTATAAAATCGTTTTAAACGCTCTATTTTCAAAACCAGGTTGCCAAATTGTATTCCTATGCCCTCACAACCCTTTTATAGGCAATTGCATCTGCACCGGTTGAGGACTTGATCCAATGGTTTCAAATGGCTTGTTTATCCATTCCCAAAGATCTTTATAGGTGAATAAACTCCATCTTAAAAAGGCCGCCAAATTCGATAGGGACTATTCAAACTTAGACTTGAACTGAAGAAATTTGATCAGCAGCATGGCAATCAGTGCTGTCCAAATTTGAATATTAAGGGCATTTTCTGTTGTTCCAACAAAGGTCTTGATTCTCAGGTTCTTTTTTATCGCCTTGAAAAACAATTCGATTTGCCACCTGTCTTTATAAATAGCAGAGATGGTTGTGGCACCAAATTCATAGTGATTGGTCAAAAGGATTATCTCCCGTTGATTATCAGCATCCCATACAAACAACTGGGGTATCTGGAAAGAAACCTGAAAACAATAAACAAACTTAGCAAAGAAAGCAGTCTTTCTCTTTTGAGTCAGCATCAGTATAAGAATTTGCTTGTTGTCGGTGAATTGTTCCGCCAACAAAAATGGATACATGAGCAACATGAAAATAGAATCAATGACCGAATTGTAAGCATTTCTCAACCTCATGTCAGGCCGATCAAAAGAGGTAAGGCCCACGCATCCACAGAGTTCGGCGCAAAGGTATCAGCCAGTCTTGTGGATGGGTATTGCTTTTTAGATCATCTTGGCTGGGACAACTATAACGAATCCGGTGATTTGAAACATCAAATAGAGGCCTACCGTAAAAGATTTGGGTTTTATCCTGAATCTATTCATGCGGATCAAATATACAGGAATCGAAACAACATTAAGTTTTGTAAGGAACACGGAATCCGCCTGTCAGGACCAAGACTTGGAAGACCGCCAAAAGATCTGTCACAACAACAGGCGCTTAAGAAACAGTTTCGGCAGGATGAAATTGATCGTATCCCTATAGAAGGAAAGTTCGGTCAGGCCAAGCGGCGGTTTGGTCTATCCAGAATCATGTACAAATTAGCAAAAACATCAGAAACAGCGATTGCAATGATTTTTTTGGTGATAAATCTTGAAAAACTGCTCAAGGTTTTTCTTTTTCATTTTTTTTGGGTCTCAAAATCCTATTTTCGGGACCGATTTGTGGAAAAACCAAGGGAAACTACATTTCAAAATTACCTGATTTATACAGACGAATATTACTTGAAACAAAAGATAACCAAAATGGCCGGGTTTGTCTGATTTGTTCAGGAACCCCTATTTAGGTAAATATTCGGGTTAGTCATTTTGCGAGTCAATTTTTTAGTAAAACTCTAAATCTTTTATCCAAAGGGTACAGCCAGATATCTTTGATAGGAACACTAATTTTCCCAGTCATCCGGAAGGGTCCGGATCATTAAGGAAAGAATCTTCGAGGCAAGGTTTTTTGATTGAATCCAGGGTAAAATAAGAAATCTGGCATTATTGACAATCAGATGTAGATTTTTTTCTCTCTGATCATGACTCCACCCTATAAACTGATCCCTTGGTGCTGTTTGCCATGCGGCTGCTCCAAAGCCTGTCAATGCAACAATTTGTTCTCCAGCAGTGATAAAATATCGTAACTGCGCCCCTGGCAAGGGAGAGTGACCAAGATAATGGTATCTTTGAATGTATTCATTCCATAGAGATGAGGTGGCTTTGGTGACGATCTGTAAATGCAGTCGTGGTAGCTGATTAACAGGGCAAATCAAAGGTTCCCTGGGGTCAGTTGCAGGTGTAAACAAAATTGTTCTCACTGGCTTCTTTTTTCGGGTAGATGGCGGCAGTTGTATCAATCCATCCTTGTCCATACGTAACATGGCTACACGGCACGACATATCCTTGAGTTTGCCGTCAGGTTTTAACCATTGAAGTATTTGGTACACTTCAGTGGAGAGCCGTGTTCTGTTGAACCCTGGATTTTGTTTTATGAGGGATTGAATCTGTTCAAGCTCTTTGGGGGTGAAGTCCCGTCCACAGTAACGGATCATGATGTGTCAAATGGACGGGAAAGCTTTTGTTTAAGCAACTTGTCCATTTCCCATGGAAGAAAGGCGGATAGATCTTCAGGTGCCTTGCCATGATTTTTGGCACAAGCGGTAAGGTACGACCTTAGCCAATGATTGCAGTTGATGTTCCATAAACCCAGGGTTTGAAAAATTGAAAACATAATGGCAGCCAATTGTGAACTCCATAGGCTACCTGACCCATAAAAATTTTTCCGCCCTGTCACAGGGTTGCGGATGGATTTTTCTCCAGCATTTTTATCCATCGGCACTTCAGGGTGCTCGATAAATACGCTCAGCCCTTTCCAATGGGTATTAAGGCTTGTCAAAATCTTGTGTTTAACTCTGGACAGCAGATCTAAATTGGGATCATCCGGATCGTGTGATGTTATAAATGCATCCCGTTCCTGGGCAATTGCATCCATCTTTTCAACGAGTTTTCCATGCTGCGCTTTGAATGATGCCGGCTGCCATTGGGTGGGAAGTTGTTGATCAAATACCTTACAACGAAGATTATTGATGTGATACAGTTCTCCAAATTTTTCAACCCAGCAAAGGGCCCACTCTTCCAGGGCTGGATATTTTCTGGCAGCATCCAGAAAATCCCTTCGAACGTGGGCCCAGCAAAAAGCCAGGACAATAAAAGGCATCTGTCTTGCCAGGGATTTATAGACACTGTATCGATCACAGATAACAATAATTTTTTTGTTGCTGTATGTTTTTAAAATGTTCTACCGGAACGTCGGCACCACGGCCAGGCGCAATCTGGAAATAAACAGCAGAAACAGATCGACTGACCCATAACCACCAGCGATTGCCTCCCATATTGAAATACCATATGGGCTTTTGGGGATAACATTGGGAGGTATTGGCGCTGTAAGTTTATCGGGGACACCCGTGCAACAACAGCTTTTTTTTATGCTTTGCCGGTTAAATTTACGAACATGAGCCTTGACGTTAACTTCGTATCGAATTGATTCTTGAGCCCCATCACAAGTGTATGGTCTCCCACATTCAGGACATACTGGCGTTTCAGAGAAGATAACTTTTTCTTTTACCACAGGAAGATCTGGACGTTCGGTAAGTCCATGCCCTTCACTACCTGGCTGTTGACCTCGAGGACGCTTGCTTTTTGAGTCTTCCGGCTTGGTGTCTTTCTGGCGGTTGATCTTCCACCTTTAGGAAAAAATTTTCACAAATTAGTACATTTTTTACCCAACAAGAAATCTTCAGATAAGACTGTAAGTTGCTTATATAATAGCTTTTTTGCTATTTCTAAAGACTGGCCCATATATTGCATATATGAGCAAATGAGTTGTATTAAAGAAATTAAATAGTTTTAATAACATTAACAAGGAGGAAAAATGAAAAAAAACATTTATTATCGCTGTTTGTTAATCACCATTTTATTATTGAGTATTTCTATCTCTTCCCAGGCCTACCAAATAGGACCAACAACTCCTGGTAAATGGGGATCACCCACGTTGGGAACAGGAGCTACAGTAACCTGGAGCTACATGAATGACGGTGTGGTGTTTAATGAAACTGGTACTCCTGATACAATCACATCATTCTCTACCAGACTGGCAGGTTTTTCTGGCTGGGAAACTGAAGTTAATAATGCCTTCAGGGCATGGTCTGATGTCTCTGGTCTAAACTTTGTGAACGTTGCTGATGGAGGAGAGGCTTTTAATAGCGCTGGGACTTCAGGCGATATCAGATTAGGGTTTCACACTTTCGATGGTTATGGTGGCGTCCTTGCCCATGGATATTATCCCCCAAATAACGGGAACACTGCAGCCGGAGATATTCATTTAGACGTCGATGACCCATGGAAGTTAGGATTTGGCGGATCAGGATTTGACCTGTTTCAGGTTCTTGCCCATGAAATTGGTCACGCAATCGGACTTGATCATGAAGGAGTAGCAACTGCCCTTATGAATCCTTATTATACTGAAGATTTCCGAGGTCTCCTGGCTGATGATATCGCAGGTGCAGAGTATCTTTACGGGCCCAACACAACAAATGCAGTTCCAGAACCCGGAACAATGATACTGTTTGGTTTTGGTTTGCTGGGAATTCTTGGTATAAATCGTCGCAGGGTTTAATATATTCAATAATATTACAATATTTCTAAAGAAAGATTGGATTGTTCAAATATGGGAAAAGGCTTTTAGCAATGATATATTGGTTAAAAAAGATAATTACACCGCTGATATTTTTGGGTCTTATCCTGTTTTTGCCAGACTATGGAATCACCATGTTTGCAAAATTTTCAAATAAACAACTTATCGATAACTCCGATGCCATTATTTTTGCGGAATTGATTGATAAAAAAACGATACGACTTGACTGCAAAGATATAATGGTTGGTGTTTTACAAGCAAAAAAGGTATTAAAGGGCGATAAAGAGAAAAAACAATTTTTCCTTTTATTGCCCGCCTCCACCGGCTTGCATAAAAGTGACGATGCTTTTTTTAAAATCGGTCAAAAAGGTTATTGGTTTCTACGACAGCATAAGCCAAAAAGCAAACCTGTCATTTATATTGCCGACCATCCACAACGGTTTTTATCGGCCGAAAGTTCTGACAATAAAATAAAAGAGATCCAGATAATCATTGAGGCTAAATCTCTCTAACATTTCCAACTCCAAACTGCACCCTCCCAAAAGCCTGGAACCGAGATTAAGCCCTTTTTTATAGGATGAGAACATCCTTTTTGTTAATCAAAGTATAAAAAAATCAATACCAGCCAACGAAAACCGGAATTCGAGAGTCTGTTTCATCACAGACCGATTCAAGAATAGAAATTTAAAACTCTAAAAATTTTTCAAATGCCGTAATCCTGGAAAGGGGCACCATTTCTTAGAGCACCGAGTTTTCTTCGCAAAACACCAAGATAGTGCCATGGATTATAAATGATTTTATCCCGGTCAAAGCTTCTGAGATGATTGGCTATCTCCTTACCATTGCTTACGATAAGAATGCGGTCTGCTTTGGCCCTGACTGTGGCGGTCTGACCGGCTATTTTACAGGGCGCGCTATAGTAGTTCCGGTCATACCTGATCAGGCTGGTGCTTGAGACACTGCATTCTTTTTCAATTTTTCTGTTGCCCCAAAGTTTATAGTACCAGATCTGAGCAGGGTATTTCAGCATGAAGTGCTGAAGATGCTCAAAAAATAAGGCAGGATTAATGACGTCATTATTGTGAATATGCTGTCCTGGCACCATTCAGGTTTTCAGGTCTATATCGGTGACAGAATTTATCCGTCAGACAAAATAGGCCTTGGCAACCTGGCCCGGTACATTGTGCGGGCCTGTTTTGAGCGCTAAAGCTTCACTTCGTGCCAGACACAGGGTGCATTTTTAACCGGCATTCACGGCATTGGTATTGTCCTAGCTGCAGGGATATGCTCTGAAATAGGCGATCCATTTGTCCAGGGGGCTGCTGCCAACCTTGCCTCATATGCCGGAGTTGTTCCGCGTGTAAAGCAGTCTGGCGGACCAGAGTCAGAACCTCGTGTCGGTAACGTCAGTAAAAGGAATAACCATATCCTTAAAGATTATCTACTCCAGGCATCAAATCATATTGGACGTCATGGTCCAGAAGACCTGAAGCAAGATTTCAAGCGACGTCAATGCCAGAGGCAAAATGCTGAATTCGGGATGGCCAGGCGTTTAATGAGAATAGCCATAAGCATGATGAAAACCGGGCAGTTCTATTTGCCTCGTGATCTTCGCACAAACCAGGCTGACAAAAAAGACAGAGCCCTTTATTACCTGTCTGTATGGCCTTATATCACTGGCAAATGGCGCAGAATGGGAGTACTTGAACAAGCCTTTGGAAAAGAACGTCCCATGGGGAAGTGGCGGGATGTTGTACAAAGTTTATATAACATCAAGCTTGACCTTTAATATTGCACTGAACTGGTCATAATGTAACAAGCGGGATAATGATTAAGATTTCGGCGGACAGGATAGCTTAGCAAGTTCTGCCACAGCGCTTTTTATAAAAAATTGCCGTTGATGGCTTAGATAAGAGTGTCTGACCTGTCCGTCCGATTAATTATGGCTCAAAGGTGCTCTGATCCTTAAATATATTCTAAGAGATCTTGTCATACCGGAATACCAAACTCGGACATTATAGGACAGGTCTTGCCACCGGCTACGCTGAAATTTTATCATTGATTTTTTGAAAACGTTTAGGCTGGTTTTAAGTTGAAAAAACCAACCTGGATTGGTATAGGATAGCTATGTTCTGAAAAAATATTGAAAAAAGGGATTGACTTTAACCTGGTACTCTTATCTGATCCTTATGTAGAAGTGCTTCAGCTTTATCGTTTTTTATTTCTTTGCCCAATGAAGGCATACAAGAGGGTATTCCAGAATCTGTGAAAAACAGGTCCATGAGCGATATCAGGTCCAGACATACTCAATATCAGACAGCCAAAAAATGGTGGCATTTTCAAAACCTGTTTTCATAAATGGCGGGCCTGAAATTATCGTGCGGATGGGAATACAATTGGCTGAGGATCAATTTTTCAGCCTGAAGAACTTGAATCTGCCGATGCAGATTTTATTTTTTACCATCATGGCATTGGTTTTCGGGTATTATGGATTAATGATGCTGATAAAACCGATTGTCGAACTCAAATCCGTATCCCACGAAATTATCCCGCAAAACATTCAAGGCAGTGTCCTTGGCATTGTTCGTCAATTGGAATTTGAACTCAAACAGGCTCAAAAACAAAAGCATCAGGCTTGCCTGGAAAGTGATGGGCGATTAACCCAGACCAAGATTATAGAATATGAATACCAGCAGCTGTTAGGGATTTCAATGCCCTTGATTTTGTTATTATTCTGCTTGATGTGAGAGAGAATGTTTTTTTCGTTAACCAGTTTTTTTAACTTTTAAGCTTCCTTAGCTTTTCCTTCCAAATTATCGATCCTACAAAAAAGAGTCATGAAACAATTTCATCAAAAAATTCATATTCAAAAAAGGAAATTATAATAATGACCTGTTCCATAAATGAAAAACTTATTAAAGAGACCATTGCTTTCCATGGCCATAACTGCCCCGGTCTGACCATTGGTATCCGGGTGGCTGAGCTGGCATTAGAAAAACTGGATAATAACAATAAGTCGGACTGGGTCTGTGTGACAGAAACAGACATGTGCGGTGTGGATGCGATCCAGTTTCTTACGGGATGTTCGTTTGGTAAAGGCAACCTGATCCACAAAGATTTTGGT
>JBDRQO010000056.1:0-2942 GCA_043826275.1 Pseudomonadota bacterium | reverse complement strand
GGGAAAAAGTATATTCAAGAAAATTAACACGAGACTATAATCGGCCTTTAAAGAATGCGATTAAAAAATCAGCAGAAGCGGCGATCATTGCGAAAGACAATCAATTCAGAAGACAGTATCTAAAATTAACAATTGAAAAGGGAATCCCATCTCATAAGGCCAAGCTTACAGTATCCAGAAGTATGTTGGCCGCAATGTATGGTATGTGGAAAAAAGGAGAAGAATATGATCCCGAAATAGTTAAAAACAAGAGTAAGGGAATTAAAAAGTAAGTTCATGCGTACCACTTCGCCAAGGCTTGTTTATGTATATCAACCAGCGATTGATACGTACGAGAGAGGGAAAGTATCTACAAGATATTGGCCCATAAGGTCCTATTTCACTATGAGTATGCACCCTCAAATTTCCGTATATTTTCATAGGCTTTTAAGTCTCCAAAAGATGTGTGGGAAAAATAAAGACTACTAAATTCCCTTAATATTCTGGAAAATAATTATCATCGTGAATACCTATAACGTTGCGATACATTAAACTTGAATTGAAAAGCTGGAGCAATGAACCATTAATATAAATACGGGATGCCCTAAAAAATCAAAAAATATTTGAAGGGTTAAAGGATAAATATTCTCTTGATTGTTTGTTCCAAAGATATCTTGTGCCAATCTTCATCTGAAAAACAACAACACTGTGAATACAAGTCTTGACCATTGAATTTTAAAAATAATTACTTAAAAAGTCAGAAAGTTACATTAATATAAAATTCACGATTTGTTAGGTATTCTGAACTATTCCAAGCTCTGAATACTTTTTACAGGGATAATTAGTCTTGACTTCGAAACTCTTTCTAAATATCTAAAGTGGCTCTACCTCATATTTTAGAGAAAATATTCTTCCAACCCCAATTTATTAGAATGGGTTCTTTCTCGATAGCGTTTCTTCCTCGCCTCGAAAGCCTCAGCACCGCCCTCTAACACGTTAATAACAGTCTGCACAATGTCGTCATTGTCAATAGAACCATGCATGCCTACTTTCCCTTTTTTATCGCTTTCAGCTTCTAAAACAACCACTTGCTCCGCATCTCCTCCAACAAGAATATTGGGATCATGAGTGCATACAATAATTTGCCTATGTTCTTTAAGCTTGGCTAATACTTGCATTAGAACTTGGCTTATAACCCGTTTATCTAAATTATCCTCGGGCTGATCTATTACTAAAGGTGTTTCTTCTGCTAGGGCTATAAGAGGGAGCATAGCACTTGAACGCTGCCCAGGGGATTTATCATTCACAGGCCCACCATTTAATAGTATTGTTTCTCTATCGTCCCATTCAGTCTCCTGAACATTTAAAATCATTTCTAACCGTTTGCCATTTTCAATAAGAATTGCAGTATCAGCGGACGAATCTTTATCATAGGGGGTGGTTTTATCTACGCAAAAGGAAATATCTTTATCATCGAAAATAAGTGTCTCGGTATCAGTACCAATATTTTTCCCTAACAATTCTTTGAAATCCTTTTTGCCCATCATCGATGCAAATGAAACAGGTGTAGTATGAGTTTCAATAATTTTTGATACTTTCTTTGCTTGATTACTTTTTGCGCCAAAGATCGAGTACAGGATACTTGAAAATTTTGCTGTATCTTTCCCAGCATGGAAATCAATGGTGACTTTCATATCTTTTGGTAAAAACTGATTAAGTGTTTGCTCAGTAAGAGAGTTTTTTTTGGAGCGCACACCCGCTATTTCATTTTGTACCTGCTCAAGACTCGTAGTAATCTCTTTCCTTTGTTTGAAGGCATCGATTAGTTCACTCCATTTTTTTTGATAATTCAGTCGTAAATTATTAACAAACTTTAGCCTCTTATTTGCATTTGCCCTTAAATCAGCAATTTTTTGCATTGAATCATTTCGCGAGAACTTTTCCCTAAGCTCATGCTCTAAGGCAGTTATCGCTGTATCGATTTCTTCAATATGACCAGAACATAGTTTGATAAAGGATTCGATATTTTCTACTGCCTGCTTTAGTATTTTCTGCACATCTTGTTCGGTTGCAGATAGATCCAGGCGTTTTGACTCTATAGCATGCCACCAATCTTTCAACTCCTGATTTGCAGTTTCTAGTATAGTATCGAGGTCAGTTTTTAAGGTAATGGAATATGATCCTTTTAGTTTGTCAATAGCTGAAACGGCATTTTCAATCAACAATTTTAAAATGCTTTTTTTACCGTTAGCAAAATCTAATACGGAAAAAATTGTTTTCACATCTTCGGTATTTAATTTGTCATAGTCTGATTTGTATTCTGTAAACCTGCGAATACTACCATCGCTTGCTGAAAATGCTGCATTAACATCTGCAATACAATGGTTGATGACAGCTCGATTAGTTTTAAGCTCTTTGCGGATATTAGTTCTTCTTTTCAGTATAGGCAAAAGTTCAGGTATAAGCCTATCAAGTAAGTCTCGTTGACGAGAAGGTTCCCTGCCTATCGTCTCAATTTCGCTCCAACCATAAAGCCGTAGGGGGTAATCTCCACTATTCTCAACATTTGGCACATCAAGAAAATCACCTGTATCAGTATATACCTTTGTACTGTAATCTGCTTTGGGATCATACGTCGCTTGCAATACCCGATTTTCTGAATGCGCTGTTCTATAGATAATTGTAATTTTAGAGTCTTTCAGATTAGCTTGCTGTAAGTCCCGTATAGAGTTCTCTAAAGGCTTATCAAGTTCGCTAAGTGTTTCATTATAACCAAAAGCATACCGCAGAGCTTCGACCAAGGTTGATTTCCCTGAGCCTCTGTATAGTGGACCCCGAAAACTGGACAATGTGTTAAGATAGAATCAAACAGTCCAGAAAGGGGAAATTTTGAAACGAAAAAATTACAGCAAAGAGTTAAAAACCAAGGTCGCATTGGCGGCAATAAAAGGCAACCAAACTGT
>JBDRQO010000055.1:0-64923 GCA_043826275.1 Pseudomonadota bacterium | reverse complement strand
CGTCGATGGTACTGCATGGGTGACTGTGTGGGAGAGTAGAACGCCGCCAGATTATTCTTGCAAAAGCCCTGATTATTATTGCAATGGTCAGGGCTTTTTGCCTTTTAAGCACTTGTTCTGCTATCTCGAACACGGAAGGCCTGATTTTATGTTTTTGGTCTTTAGCGTGCGATGGTAGGCAATAAGATTGACAATTTGGGAGAGTAGAACGCCGCCAGATTAATACTTTTAAAAAGCCCTGTAGACTTCAAAGTTTGCAGGGCTTTTTTTGTGGGCAATACTGGCGTTCAACCTTGCGTTTCATTCTCTTATTTCTTCCAATACACTTGGATTTGACGGATTTAACTCCTCCTGGCATCTGGGGGCGGTACTTAATACGACAGGAGATACCAGTTATCTGTATACTGGATTTTTATTCGGTCATCATTTTAACCGGTCAAACTGGTTCTATGAGCTGGGCGGTGGATTCGCTATTCATGATGGTAATCAACATGATGGATTAGATGAACGGCGGAGAATGGGATCGCGCCTTTTGTTCAGATATGAAATAGGTCTGGGATATCGTTTTAATACCAATTATGCATTACAGATTGTGCATGACCACATATCAAATGCCGGCATAATTGATGATGATGACAATCAGGGGCTGGATACTTATGGAGTGAGGTTAATATATTATTGGTGAAGAACAGTTTATAGTTTACAGGGCTAAAATCTAAAAATGATGCTGGCTAAAATAAAATCAGAATCCTCAACCATTACTTTTTGAAGGTTGTAAAAATTGTATTCTATTCTCATGTCCAGGTAAGAAGTTATATCAACATTGATACCACCACCATAGAAAAAATCAAAGCCATTATTATCTTGAACACTCTGATTAATACCACCGGTTAAGGACATGTCAAGATCCCAATAGTGCCCGCCAATAATAAAAAATGGTGAAATTCTTTGTAAAATAGAATTTTTAAAAAATTTTTTAAGAGGAAGAGAAAAATTTAAACCCAGTGAAATGGATCTGAGTTCTGCGGTAAGTTCTCCGTATCCTGAAGTAAACTGCCATAATTTCCCTCCTGATGTAAATCCGGTATCAGATTGGCTCCCCTCAATCATAAGTGTTCCAAAATCATTGTAGGAGAGTTCAACACCAAAATAGTCGATGGCTTGATAACCTAAAAGAATCTTGTATCCAACATCTCTTTCATCTACTCTAGACAAATTAGATTTTTGTTGATCTTGAATAACAATGTCATTTTCGATTTCAGTTCCACCCAAACCTGCACCAATATACCACTTGGAATCTTGCGCAAAACTGTTTGAACAAGAAAACATTACTAAAAGGATAATTGTTAATAAAGAAATAGATTTAGTTCTCAATGATTTTTCCAGTTAAATTTAATATGATTTGATATTTAGACTATTCGATAATCTCATAATAGTACATGCTTATTTTTGTTCAGTTTTTGAAAACTGGTTGTTTTTTAAAGCCTTTGTCTTTTCTGATATTTTGGTGAAGCCAAGGCTGAAATCTTTCATCTCATAAATACAGATACCATCCACAATTAATGCGCCATCGGCTGTCACAAAATAATCATCTTTATTTTGTGAGGTCTCTTTGATGTGGGTATGAATTTCAATATTTTTATTGGCAGGGACAATTTGTCCCCTATAGATCCATTCATGGGTTTGATCGACAGGAATCTGAGCAGTATAATTTTCAGGATTGATATCAAATTTTTCAAGCATGAAGAAGCGGATCATCTGGAGGAAAGATTCAATGCCGAGAGATCCTGGACAGACTGGGTCTTGATAAAAATGAGCGTCAAAGAACCACTCTGAAGGATCAACAGCTTTACTTGCTTTAATATATCCTTTGTCATAGAGACCGGCACTAAAACTTAAAAGGTCTATTTTGTCAATCATGAGTAATGCTTTTGAAGGCATGCCGGTATTAGGACTTGTCTGATTGTCATCAGGCGTTAGAGGGGCATCATTTGAAAAAGCATGGATAGTTGCAGATCTTAAATCATTTTCAGGCAAAAGGTATTCTGTAAATTTACTGCTTCTGATACCCACCTGGTTTGAAAGCGCCTGGCTGGTAAAAAAACCAAAGTTTGTCTTACCTTTGTATACAAGGCTGCCATGGGTTAACATCTCCATCTCAAAATCCTGGATAATCATACCACCGGCTTTTGAGACATCTGTCATGCGACTTCTGATGGTAATGGTACCGCATTTTTTGGTTATGGGTTGCATAAGGCAGGCCTTACCGCCGAGATTCCTGAAATGCAGCCTTTCCTCACTTTGAAGAGCAGAACCGGCATAGGCAGCCAGCCATCCGCAGGGTTGGAGGGCAATTTCAAGAAGAATGCAAAAGGGGATGGTTTCGGTCCTGTTTGCAGTAAAATACCATTCGCTATTTGGAATATCATATTGAGTTTCAATCCAGCCGCCCGGCTTCATTTCCCATTGGGGATGATCAGCAGAAATCACCCGATCCATGAAAAAGTATGGGGGTCTGGGAAGACGTGCAATTTCTCGCTTTTGATCAAAAATGCTGTATTGCTGACCAAAGGCCTGGGAAGGATTCCCCTGGGCAAAGGCAAGAATGGAATCTCGTGAAAAAAGCGGCTTGTTTTTAAACTTTTCATTTAAAGATGGATCAGTAATGGCTTCAAATCCTGTGATACTGGCAACAACAATGTTGTCTTCATTCAAGAAGGTGAAATAACCTTTGATCTGGTTTTTGGTCTCTTCATTCACGGTAAAAAGGATTCTGATATCTCCTTTTAAATCCTTAAATGATGAATAAAGCCGCAGACTGGTTATAAAACTGGGTAAACAAACCTGATTCTTATTTTCATAAGACCAGAGTATAGCTGCCTGGAAGGCGGCATCCAGCATCATGGGTTCAATAACCCATTTTGAATTAAGTGGAGATGTGATCCATTTGTCAGGTATTGGGGCGAGTTGGGTAACAACCTCAATGCCTTTTTTTGAATACCCCTTAATAGCCTTTATGCCCTGGAGCTTTTTTCCATGAAAGAGAATTTTGTCATAGGCTTGCTGGGCATTTAATGGATAAGGCTTTAAAGACATGAAGGCAGCTTTTGATAATACTGGTGGTTTTGGCAATCGGTCATTTAAAAGGATATCACATTTTGAATGAACAAAAGGATGCTCGTTTGCCAGGCCGGATCCTTGACTTGCTTTTTGATTGGGTGTCAAGGTGGATGCCAAAGTTAAAGATTGCTTGGAAGTAATGGTGCTGGAAGTCAGGTATCCATTTTTTCCTGGTTTGCATTTGTCAAGATTGACAAAGAGTTCCAATTCTTTATTCCCGGTTTTAACTCCTTTTAACAGGCGCATATTATCCATGCCGGCAAAGATAAGACCTGGATTGTTTTTTTGGGCGGCTTGGCCATGGTATTCCATTAATAACGCAAAGGGCAGAACCGGTTCATTGTTAATCTTGTGAGAGGAAAGAACCGGCATGGATTTAAGACCTGAAGAAAATGTCAGGGCGGTTAAAAGTTTAGGTGCTTTGTTTTTTTGAGTTTTTTTAAGATGAGCACCAATGACCACTTCAGGATTTGATTGTTGGTTATTTCCCATTTCCATGATTAATTGTCTGGCACCTGCCTGTAATGGAATGAGTTCAACACCTCGTTTGAAAAATTCTTTTTGCAAGGTTGCATCCACCATACCACCTTCCCACGGCCCCCAGTTAATCGACAAACAACGACAGTCTGGGTTGTCGAATGACAGTTTTTGGGCACTTTTATTCAAAATCTCATTGGCAATAGCGTAATCACACTGTCCCTGGTTTCCGGTTCGTGCGGCTATGGATGAAAATAAAATAAAATATTTGAGTTTATCATTTTTGGATGCAGATAGCAGCGCGTTGAATCCGTTTACTTTGGTTTCAAGCACGCGAGTGAACGGTTCAATTTCCTTGTCAATAATCAACTTGTCTTCTTTGACACCCGCGCCATGAATGATAGCTGTAATTTGTTTGTACTCTTTTCTGACGGTTTTAAAAATAGCATCAATTTCATTTGATTTTCTAATGTCTGCGCTGAAATATCGAATAGTTGAACCGTATTGCTCCATGAGTTGAATATTGTGTCGAATTTCTCTGTTGGAGAGGATCTTTTGATAGATTTTTTCAACATCACTTGGTTTGGGATGTTTATTTTTAAATGCATGGGTAAGGATAGTTTTTTTAAGAAGTGCAGGATCATCAATTCCTTTTGCCCATTCAATCTCCAGACTGGGTAAATCTGATCGGCCAATCAAAATAATGGTTGGTGAAAATTGTTGTGCAATTTCAATGGCACAAGCAGCTGTGACACCTTTGGCACCGCCGGTAATAACAACGACATCTTTTTGATCAAGATCGACGTGATGCATATCAATATCTTGCTCAGTCAGGGTGGGGATATTACAGCTGTCATCATCCAGGCCCATTTCAACAGAGCCATGGGTCATCATCAGTGCAACCGCGGCTTCAGCATTTTCCAATACTTTTGTTTTGGAACTTGGCATATCTAATGCTCGGCAAAGAACGTCTTTAAATTCAATATTGGCAGTTTTTGCTATCCCTGCAAGCCCCCCGTAAACTGGATCACAACCAATGGCAGTGTCTGAAAAGCCAAAATCTCCACCTAAAAATGAAACAGTTGTTAAAAAGGCACCTTTTTGAGCTCCTGATTGCATCAGGTAACCAGCATTTTGTTTGACGAGCAAAAAGGCTGATTTTAAAAATTCAATGGAATGATTTTTTTTAGGATTTTTGCAAAAGGCATCTGCCACTAAAACCAGACCAGCGGCCTCAGGAAGATCTGGCGTTAGGCCAGCATTAAGATCAATCAGTTCTGCAGCAATGCCTAATTGATTAAATTCAAGTTTGAATTGTTCTGCGATTCCTCCAGAATCTTTGGTAAGGTAAACCTTTTTCCCGGGAGGCAGATCTATTTTTGCACCATTATAAAAACGGATTTGATTGGTGGGGTATTCTTTCAAACGGACAGTTTGACGGATCAGTTTTTGACTGAAACCAACAATTTCAGGTTTTTGTATGGGTTGGACTTTTTGTATTAATATATCAGGCTCTGGATTTTTTTTTTTAGCGCCTATTGGTTTGTCTTGAGCAGCTGTAGTTAGGTCATCAATTGTCAGGTATTGGATAATTTCTTCAATGGTCTTGAGGTGTGCAATCTTATCTGATGAAATTGATTGGTTGTCATCCAGCTCCTGTTCGAGCTTTGACAATATTTCAACCCGTTTAATGGAATCAATTCCCAGGTCTGATTCCAGGTTCATGGATGGTTCCAACATTTCAACTGGAAATCCTGTCAAATCACTGATGGTATTGAACAGGATATTAGAAACTTCCGGTCCAGTATGAGTGGATGATGTATTTAAAACACTATCATCAATAGTATTATCAGTAGTATCGTCAATAGTATTCTCTGGGGTATCAGCTTTAGTGACTTTTGTGGTCTCTATTGCAGGATGTAACGTCTGAATGCTTTTTATGCCGATAGTTTTACAGATATCTTTTAATGTCTGTACAGATCCGATAGTTTGTGTGGTCAATCCTTCGCAGGAAGGGATCTGTTTTTCAAGTTCTGATATGATTTCTACTTTTTTAATGGAATCAATACCCAAATCAGATTCAATATTCATATCTGATTCCAGCATTTCCACGGGGAACCCAGTCAAGTTGCTGACAATATCGAACAAGATCTGTTCAGTTTTATCGTCAGTGGGTGTATTCTCTTTATCGGCGGTGGCTTCAGAAGTCTTTGCTGGTGTGTCGATCTTTTTGATTGCCTGGATATTTGTTTGTCTCGGTGTAGCAGGCTGTGTCTGAACTGATGGCGAGGCCGGATGATTAAAGATCAGGTTCTGAGTCTGATTGAGCATACTGGCCAAAGTTTTACTGGCCTGGGATTGGGTTTCAAGGAATTTTTCATGAGTTTTGGCTGTCTGGGTTTGAAGCTGCTGCATAGCTTCAAGGCCTTTTTGAACCATTTTCATTGCTTCGTATGCTGGTATTGTCATATTGCTATTCTCATTTTTAAGTACTGTTTGTCCGATATCGTTGAACTCAACCGGGGTGGTTTCAACGGGTAAGAGCGCTTCTTTTTTCTGAATCATAGCAGGCGGCACAAATGATTCTGGTTTTGATTTTGGCCGTTTGCATGGGTTTTTAGGTTTTAAATTGGCACCTGATAGTTCAACTCGCATTTTTTTGGGCACAGGCATTGTCACAGCATCTTCCCATTGACTTAAGTCAATTGAAAACCCATTAACAGCAAGGTTGCACAAAAGGTGAGCAAGATCTTCAATCCCTGATTTTTGACCGCAGGATTGATCAATAGACAACGCGGTTATCTTTTTATCTTTTAAAATTGATTTTACAAGACCGGTCAATACTGCTTTAGGGCCTACTTCGACAAAGGTGGTGACTCCCTGTGCAACCATGGTTTCAATATTGTCAACAAAGAGGACAGGGTTGGCCAATTGGTTGCCCAGGTTTTTTTTAACCTCTGATTCATTTTTTTTGTAAAGCTTGCCGGTTGTATTTGATAGAACCTCAATTAAGGTTGGGGATAAAGTTTTTGAGTCGATATCCTTTGCAAACGGTGCAGCCGCCTTTTTAACCAGCTTACTGTGAAACGCAGCTGCAACCGGCAATTGAATAGCTCTTATCTTTTTTTGTTTGCAGAGTTTCTTTGCTCGAAGAATTTCAGTTGTCGCTCCGGATAAAACACCTTGAGTATGATTATTTCTATTGGCAAGGATCAAATCAAGATTTTCTTGTTCGATTAAGGCTTCAATATCATGCAGAGGGGCTTGCACTGCAAGCATACTGCCCGGATCTCCATTTTGATTGCCAGCAGCAGCCATGTGATTTCCCCTGGACACAGCAAGTGTCAACAAGGTGGGTTCATCCATCCAGCCGGCTGAATAGAGGGCACACAATTCTCCAAAACTATGGCCGCAGGTCATTTGTGGTGTGATGTTAAATCGTTTGAGAACCTTGAGCATGGCAAGGGATATAGCACCAATGGACGGTTGGGCAATATCGGTCTGGCGCAGCGCATCTTCAGATTCTTTTTTTGTCTGCACATGGGAAGGCGGTGAGAATATAAAGTCTTGCAGTTGCAGGGTATTTTTTTGCCCTTTTTGTTTAGAAAAGATATCAGAGGCCTTGTTTACTGCATTCAGGGCTTCAGGGAATATGGTTGTAAGATCTTTACCCATTCCGCAATATTGACTTCCCTGGCCTGGAAATAAAAATCCAAGTTTGCCTTCCATGGCTTTGGAAGAAAAATAAATATTTCCTTTTGAGTTTTCATTACAAAGACATTCAACAGCCGCATTAAGATGATCTTGAATGTTGTTTTCCTTTTTATGGACAATCAGCAGTCTGAATTCATCTTTCGAATTAAACCGTATTCGTGATTCACTGGCAAGAAAGGCAATGCATTGTTGTTTCTCTTGATCGTCTATAGAGGAGGTATCTACTATCGCTTTAAATGTTTGAATATCTATTGACAGTTGTTTTTTTGTATCTGATGAAAACGCAATGATTTGTGTAGAGCCGTCCCAGGACACATGGTCTTTCGAAGGGGAATATTCTTCTAATACAATATGGAAATTACTGCCGCCAAAGCCAAAGGCACTCACCCCTGATCGTCGTGGAGATGACGTCACCCATGGTTTAGTTTCAGCATTAAGGTAAAAAGAGGAATTGTTGATGTCCAGCTCAGGGTCTGGTTCTTTAGCCTTTAAAGTAGGAAGTATGGCTTTATTGTAAAGTGCCAGTGCTGTTTTTATGATCCCTGCAGCACCGGCCGCAGCTTTGGTATGCCCAATCATGGATTTTACCGAACCAATGGCTGTGCGATTCTTTCTGCCAAAAAGGCCAAAACATTCTTTTAAAGCAGTAAATTCAACCTTGTCACCGACTCGTGTTCCTGTGCCGTGAGCTTCAACAAGTTCTACTGTGGCAGGATCGATCTGAGCATTTTTGTAGGCTTCTTTGAGGGCTTTAACCTGGCCTTTTGCTTCTGGTGCATAAATAGCGGATGTTCTGCCATCGCTTGATGTGCCGATACCTTTGATAATCGCATAGATCCTGTCGTTATCTTTTTTCGCATCTTCAAGCCGTTTTAAAACCAGCATTCCAATACCTTCACCCAGCACAGTACCATCAGCATCTTTTGAAAACGGTTTTGCATCACTGGTGTGTGAAAGAACGCCGGTTTTTGAAAAGCACATGTGCATGAAAATATCATTCAGGGCGTCTACACCACCGGTAATCGACATATCACATTTGTATGAATTGAGCTCCATAACAGCTGTATGAATAGCTGAAAGAGAACTGGCACAGGCAGCATCTGATACAGTATTCGTACCGGACAGGTTCAGTCGGTTTGCAATTCTGCCGGCAACCACATTGCCAAGAAGACCGGGAAATGAGTTTTCCTGCCATGGGACATAATCTCCACTGATTCTTTCAAGGATTTCATCTCTTTTTTCCCGGGGGATACCTGAATCTTTTAATGCTTTTTTCCATATGGGGTGTCCCAATCGTGCACCTAACGGAATCACAAGCTCCTGGGTGCCGGTAACACCTAATATGACATTGACTTTTTTTTCTTGAAGAACGGGATGATTGATGGGATACCCTGCATCTTCAAGAGCCATTCTTGCCACTTCAAGTCCAAGAAGTTGGGAGGTGTCAGTTGCTTGCAGATTATTGGGCGGGATACCGTAGTCCAATGGATTGAATGAAATCCTGGGAAGAAAACCACCCCGTTTGCAATAGGTATGATCCGGTGTGGCAGGGTCCTTGTCATAATAGTCTTTTAATTTCCAGTGGGTGTCATCAGGGATATCCTGGATGGCATCAATTCCATTGAATAATAAATGCCAATATTCTTTAAGGTTGCTCGATTTTGGGAAGATACACCCCATACCAATGATGGCAATCTGATTGTTTTTTTCGGTCTTATCCATAGTTTGATTTGTACCCAACCAATAAATTCAAATAATGTGAATGATAATGAAAGACAATATACTATTGTTGGATACTGGAATCACTTGTTTGACTGGGATTTGACAAAAGTTTTACACAAATATGCGACCTGTGCGATTAGCTTTTAGCCATTAGCGGTTAGCTTTTTGATAAAATAGTTCAACATCCTTTTCAGGCTAACGGCTATATATAGGCTAAAAGATCCTTTATGGGCAATGGGCGCAGAAGATCTGCATCCATGGGCAGTTCAATCCCCTGGAGTTTAAGAAAGGATGCCCGGATACTGATACTGGCACCCAACAGGAGATTTAACGCAATCTCAGCTGTTTTTCGATTTTGAGCAGATTCAAGAAAGCTTCCTTTTACCCATTGGTTAAAGGCTCCCATGGCTGGCCCGCACCAGATCTGGTAATCCATTTTTCGTTCAGGGATGCCCTGAATGGCCCATTTTGATGAAAGACCAAGATAAGATCTGAAAACCAAAGCCATTTTATGCTTGGGATTATTTTCTGCTTTTTCTATTTCTTTGGTGTTGCCGGTTTTAAGGAAAAAATCTTTTGTGGATGCCCAGGCCTGGTCAAAACTTGCTTGTAAAAATTTTTCTTCGATTTCCTGTCGTGATTTTTCATCAATATCATCAAAGCTGTTATACGCCTGGTAAAATTTGTATAGCTTTTCTGCTCTGATCGGAAACATGGTGCCTCGCTTTAATACCTGAACCCTGGCCCCAATTTCAAACATATCTGCTGCTGGCGCCATGGCCACATCAGCCTGTTCTGCCTGGCAGAGCATTTGTTTGACATCATCACAGATGCCTGACTCAATACAAGCCTGGTTGATGGAACCGGTTAATATATAAGCCGCTCCCATGCTAAATGCAGCAGCTGCGGACTGGGGAGTTGAAATGCCGCCTGCTAATCCGATGCAAAGGGGTTCTGGATAATTATATTTTTCCATGTATTCATTTTTTAATACCAACATGGTGGGCAGCAGGGCCAGGGCAGGACGGTTGTCTGTGTGACCGCCAGAGTCAGCTTCTGCCGTCAGATCCTGGGCCATGGGAATGTATTGAGATAACTCAGCTTCCCGGGATGAAATCATCTGTTGTTCCAAAAGAAGTCTGATTAATTTTTCCGGAGGCGGAGAAAAAAAATGTCGGGCAATTTCAATTCTGGAGACCTTTGCAATAATTTGATTGGGGGTTATGATCTGTCCTGCATCATCTTTATATATTCCTTTGACACGATAATAGACCAGGCTTGGGGTCATGCGCATAAATGCTGCCGCACTGATTAAACGGATCTCATGTTTCAAATAGAGTTCAACCGTAGCCATTTCATGTTCAGGGTCTGCCAGGGAGTGGATCAGGTTGAACCCGAAAGGTTCGTCTTTTAAGGTTCTTTTCAGATCAATGATATTTTCTCGGATTCGATCAATGGAAAGACCACCGGCTCCGAAAAATGCCAGCATTCCATTTTCAGCCATGGTTTTGACCATGGCTGCCGAGTTAATGCCATTGGCCATGGCACCGGCAATATAACAATATTTAAGCGAATGCCTTTTTTTGAAATTGGCATCTCCGAGATTTTCCAATGGGAGCGCTGGGGAAAAGGCTTTGATCGTATAAGGATTCTTTTTTTGAATATCAGATGTGAAAAAATCATTGACCTTTGATAAAAATTCAATTTTTCCATTGTTTTGAATGGCAAAAATTGGTTTTTCCACCTGCATTAGCAGCTCTTTTATGGGGATAATCTTTTCCATAAACCTTATACTTTCTGTAATTATTTTAGGCAAATAAAGTCACAATTTGCTGATTTTATAAATTGTAGCCCTATTTACTAACATAAAAAGAATTCAAGAAGCAACAACCAAGTCTTTACCATACAATTTAACGCCTAGGATGAAATTTTTGATGCATTTTTATCAGGTATTCTCTTGAAATATGGGTGTAGATCTGGGTGGTTGAGATATCTGAATGGCCAAGCATGGTTTGAACGCTTCGCAGATCAGCACCGCCTTCGAGCAGGTGGGTTGCAAAAGAATGTCTTAATGTGTGTGGGGTAATGTTATTAGAAAGATTGGCAGTAAGGGCGTATTTTTTTATGATTTTCCAATAGGATTGCCGGGTCATGGGCTTGCCGGCTCTGGCAACAAATAGATATGGCGAAAATATTTTTTTTAAAAGAGAAGGTCGGCCGTCTATAATCCATTTTTGGGTGATTGTTCTGGCATGGGAACCTATGGGAACGATTCTTTCCTTGGAACCTTTTCCCATTACTCTGACAAAATTGGCATCAAGATTGATATCCTGTAGCCCAAGTTGTATTAATTCAGAAACCCTTAAACCGGCACCATACATGATTTCCATCATTGCTGAATCCCTCAATTCCCGAGGCTTTCTGGTATCTGGTGCATCCAAAAGAGAGTTGACTTCATTGATCGTCATGATTTTCGGCAGAGACAGTCCTGTTTTTGGGATGTCTACATGTTTAACCGGGTTGGCCCAAACCAGTTTTTCATTGATTAAAAATTTATATAGCCCGCGGACAGTGATTAAATGCCTGGCTCTTGATTTGGCTGATAATCCTTCTTTCGACAGATTAACCATCCAGGCGAGAATGACGGTGGTATCCACTGCATTAAGGTCATTGATCTTATTTTTTTCAAGAAAAGTAATATATTGGGCCAGATCTGTTGAATAGGATGCCAGAGAGTTGTTTGACAATCCTTTTTCAACGATCAGATAATCCAGGTATTGTTGGGTGAGTGCATCCATGTTTTATAATAATAAGTCCTATAAAAAAATTTCTGATGTACACCGAAAACCAATGGTGTTTGATGTAAAGCCTGGTTTAAACAATGCCCTTGAGCTGATGGTTACCGTTTCTTTAGCATTCCAGGCCGCCCCTTTTGCAATGCAGTATGGGGCGCAAGTTTTTGATTTTATGGGCGGCACTTGTGTGTCAGAGGTCCATTCCATAACATTGCCTAGTAGATCTACAATATTAAATTCATTTGCAAAGGTATCGTATCTATCAACCTCGCTGGTGTCTGCCAGGCCTGTTTGCTCAATATTCAAGGCATTGGGGTTGAGATCATTACCCCATGGATATTTATATCCCAAATCTGTCCTGGCAGCGGCTTCCCATTCTGCTTCAGTGGGCAGTCGTCGTCCAATCCATGATGAAAAAGCTGCAGCATCATCCACACTGACCTGAACCACGGGATGGTTTCGTTTACCATGAAGTGTCGATCCAGGGCCTGATGGTTGAAACCAGCAAGCTCCCTTAACATCTTCTGAACCAACATTTTTTTTCCAGTCAGAACCATTGGTGGTTTTCTTAAAATTAGAGGTATATACCCGCCCAAAACCAAACTTTTCTGCCGTGGTCACATATCCGGTCTCTTCAATAAATATTTCAAACAATGCATTGGTCACAGGATAGATGCCGATATACACTTTCGGCATATGAAATTGTTGTAACTCCATGCTTGATTTTATACTTTTTTTAGAGCCAATCGTGTAATCACCTTCGGGAACTGTGGTATATTTATTATATTTTTTTTCTCTTTCTCCCAATGCTTCATCAAAATGTTCTGCAAGTTCTTTTTTAGTTCTAAATTCCTCTAAAGCTTTGAGTTCATCATCAGTCAGCTCATCAACTTCCTCTAATTCCTCATCCTCGTCAATCTCTTCATTTTCTTCTAAGTCTTCGTTTTCATCCAGCTCAATTTCTTCGATATCTTCATCAAGTTCCTCGACTTCTTCGATCTCAGTGTCCTCGTCTATTTCTTCAATTTCTTCATTTTCATCAATTTCGATCTCTTCTAAGTCTTGGTCCTCATCGACTTCTATTTCTTCTAAATCTTCATCTTCATCCAGTTCTATTTCTTCAATATCCTCATCAATATCCTCGACCTCTTCGATCTCGGTATCCTCATCAATTTCTTGGATTTCTTCATCATCATCGATTTCGATTTCTTCTAAGTCTTGGTCCTCATCGACTTCTATTTCTTCTAAGTCTTCATCTTCGTCCAGTTCTATTTCTTCAACATCCTCATCAATGTCCTCGACCTCTTCGATCTCGGTATCCTCATCAATTTCTTGGATTTCTTCATCATCATCGATTTCGATCTCTTCTAAGTCTTGGTTCTCATCAATTTCTTTTTCTTCATTATCAAACTCAAGATCGCCCTGGGCTAATTTTTTCATGCCGGGTGTGGTTTCTTTTTCTTGATCCGGCAGGACATCCTCAGAGATGCGGTTTAAGATTTTTTTGATCTGATCAACAACATCCTTGGATTCCCCCTCATTTTCATTTTTTTGATAATGGTCGAGAAATTCGCTGACCGCCTGGAGAAGATTGGTGGCCTGCTCAAGGTTGATATCCCCGGTTTTTACTGCATCAGTAAATGAGCTGAGAAGGTTGTTTTTTGCTTCTTCAGTCATATCAAAGACATTGGATTCAGTTATGACTAAATTTTCAGGGTTCAGCTTCTTTTTTACTAATTTATCTAAATCAGCATTTATCGAAGATTTAACACTGGAAAAGTTTCTACGTTTCGCTTTGAGTTTGGAAGGGCTTTCCCCCACATCCCAGATGGATTGAATCAGCGTATCAGTATCAATAGAAAACAGTTCTTTAATGATCTTTTCTGAAGTGTAATAAGAACGTATCGCTTGTATTGCTTTGTACTTTACAGAGTTAGGCCGGTAGTTCAGGTTTTGTATTGCCTGGTCTATTCCTTTAAGAGAGATGGATAAGTTCGCCAAAAGCTGCGGCCTCCTGTCTATGGTTTCATATTGTCTGGCATTATGATATATTCAATTGAATAATTCAACTTACCATGAATAATTCATGCGCTTTTTAGTTAAAAATCGTAAGAATAGGCTGTTTCACTATTATATGTAACTATATGATTGAATTTTTTTATAATTGTGCTAAAGATAAAACGTTATGAGTAAAATAATAACAATAGCAGGTCAGAAAGGTGGAACCGGCAAAAGTGTTACTGCTGTCAATCTTGCCACGTCATTTGCTTTGTTAGAAAAAAATACGCTTTTAATTGATTGTGATCCCCAAGGATGTTCCACGCAATGGGCTGGTATTTCTGATTTGGACTATCCGTGTGACATTGCATCTGTTTTATCTGCAAAGGCAAAGTTTACTGAGGCCATTGTTAAAACAGAGTTCCATTATCTGGATATGATACCATCAGGCTTTCATCTTTTTCAAGCGGCCTTAAAATTGTCAAAAACACCAGGCAATGAAAAGATTTTAGGCCTGTTTTTAAAGGATGTTGAAGAAATATATGAGTATATTGTGATAGATACTCCATCTTCTTATAGTTTTTTAAGTATTTCTGCCATGGCTGCAGCCAACTATTTGCTGGTTTGTATGACTCCGGACCAAAACTCAAGTCAGGATTTCCTATATCTTCTTAAAATGGTCAAATATATTCGAACCGTTCACAAGGTGCCCCTGAAAATCTATAAGGTTCTGTTTAACCGGTGCAAAGACCATGAGCAAATTCATACTTTTTTATTGAACCAGGGTTTGTCAGATATTGAACCAATGGTTTGCAAGTCTTTTATTCCTGAAGATGAGAACATTAAACAATCAATTCAATTAAAGGTTCCCGCAGCATTGCATGATATAAAAAGTCCTGCAGCTGAGGCATATTTAAGTGTTGCAAAGGAAATTGATTTTTCCTTTAATTAAAGAGGTGTGTTATGAAACTGACAAATCCGGAAACCATTCAGGAAAGTGAAAAAGATTTTATTGATACTATAAATGCAGAACTGGACTGGGAAGCCATTGAAAAGATGCTTCTTGAAAAACACAGCTTCACACTTCAAGAAGAGATAGAGTATAAAGAAGGCGATCTGATTGTCTACAAAGATGAGATTGCTTACAAATTTGATTTTGAAATTAAAGTTCCTTTATCCGTAATTTTCAACCGCGAAGGCGATTGTTTAGAAATTTCAACTCTTCGGGATGATTTTGAAGACGAAGAAATTCAGGATTTAGATGACATAGAAAAATTAGAAGATATCCAGGCCCCAGAAGAGACAGAAACAGAAGAGACAGAAACAGAAGAGACAGAGACAGAAACAGAAACAGAAACAGAAAAGTTAGATCCGGAAAATATAGATCAAAAAGAAGAGACCTTAGCCGATGAAGTTCACATAGAGCAGGAAAGCAAAGTGGCTCAGATGGCTTCAAACATTGCTGATATGATTTCAGAAATAAACCAGGGAGATGAATAATGGATGCAGACCTTAATTCAGGCACAGAACTAACCCCATCTTTTGTAAGAGATCAATTCGATGAGATTCTTGCACAGGAAATTACAGCATTATTGGAAGTTGATTCAAGTTCTGTCATGATGTCTTTTAATCTGGCCAGTATCTCCTGCATTACACTGATTGTAGAAAGAGAAAGAGAAATCAACCATTATTCAGATTCTCCTCCGGAAAGATACACACAAGAATCCTTTGAAAACGAATTGCTTGATATTGGTCTTGAGCAGGATGATGCTCTTGCAACAGCTGTGGATTCAGTCTTGCACAAAGGATATATCAGTGTGGCTTCAAACGGAGAATTAAAGGCTGAAATGCCATCATTTATGATGGTGGGATTTTTAGACAATATGTTCCCTGGAATGCAGGGGATGAATCTTGTGGCTTTTGTTCTTCAGATGAATGAGGAGGTGATTTCAGGTCGAAAAAGCTTGGATCTTGCAAAGGATAGTTTTAAATCTACTTTGAAAAGTCGCGGTGTGTCAGTATCTAAAGACAAAGCTGAAAAAAAAGCGACTGAAATCATTTCCGGGACGGTTGCCACATCAAGCCAGGCCAAAGAAATATCACAAAAATTAAAAAATAACAACGTGAATCGACTGTCTAAACTGATTAAAAATAGAACAAAAAGGTCAGTGGATTCACCCCAGCTGAAAATCAAGGATGTTTTTGATAAAGGCCCGTCCAAAGAAGAGATAGAAGCCCAGAAAGCTGAAATTAAAAAAGCAGAGGAAGTGGCTTTAAAAGCAGTCGAACTGGCAAAAGAGCTGGCCCAAAAAGATGAGGCGATCAAAGAAGCTGAAGAAGCTGCAAAAGAAGCCGCACGACAGCTTCACGAACTAGAGAAAAGAGAAAAACAACTTTTGGCCGCACAACAAGAAGCATTGAAAGCTGAAGCAAGAGCATCTGAACTGGCCCAGAAAGAAGCCTTGATGGCCGAAAAAGAAGCCCAGCTTATAGCAATGGAGGAACGGCTCAAAAAAGCGGAAGAAGAAACACAGCAAAGAGAAGAAGAACGCGAACAAAAACAAAAGGCCTCCCAGGCTGATGATGATATTGAATCCCAGATTGCTGCGTTTGAAAGTGAACTGGCTATGCCTTGTCCGTTGTGCAAGGAGGGTGAAATCGTTTCCAAAACAACAGAGAAAGGAAAAGATTTTTATTCCTGTACATTGGCTGGGTGTCGTTTTGTTTCCTGGGATAAACCCTATCATTTTGAATGTCCTTTGTGTAAAAATTCATTCTTAACTGAAATTGCTGTGCCCAATGGTGAAAAGGGGTTGAAATGTCCACGGGCCACCTGTTCTTATACCCAGAATAATTTGTTTGATCCCAAACAGAATCTTGCCCAGTCCGCAGTTGGTCCGACAAAAAAGAAAAAACTGGTAAGGAGAAAAAAGAGACATTAATGGAGAGCTCGTTTATAGATCAAAGGCTTGAACATGTTTATTCAAAGGTCTTAAACAATTCCCGTCTTTCAAAAGAAGACGGGATTATTATTTATGAAACCTATGACCTGATCGGGTTGGGGCAGATTGCTGACCACGTTCGGCGCTCTCTTTATGGCAATAAGGCGTTTTATATTTACAATCAGCATTTAAATTATACCAATGTCTGTAAAAATCAGTGTTTATTTTGTGCATATGCAAAAGAAGACAAACAAGATGGATCATATGCCTGGACAGTCCAGGAGATCGAGAAAAAATTATTAGAACGTATTGATGAGCCGATCAACGAGCTTCACATTGTGGGTGGCCTGAATCAGGACCTGCCATTTGAATATTTTATCGATCTTTTAAAAACTATTAAAAGAGTTCGGCCCAAAGCAACGATTAAGGCATTCACCTGTGTGGAAATTGATTATCTTTCCAATCTTTCAGGGTTCAGTGTTGAAAAGACCATTGAGAAGTTAAAGCAAGCCGGGCTTGAAATGATGCCGGGTGGTGGGGCAGAAATTCTTAATTCAAGAATTCATGATGAATTATTCCCAAAAAAAATTGGGCATGAACGTTGGCTCCAAATTGTAAAAGCGGTTCATAAATCCGGTATAAAGACCAATGCCACCATGCTTTACGGGCATATTGAAACCATTGAAGAACGAGTGGACCATCTGATTACCTTAAGGCAGGTTCAGGATGAAACCCATGGTTTTTCTGCATTTATCCCATTGGCTTTTCATTCAAAAAATACAAAACTTTCTCATCTGCCCCCCACAACGGCAGTGGAGGATTTGAAAAATATTGCAGCTGCCCGGTTGATGTTGGATAACTTTGATCATATCAAAGCCTATTGGGTCATGATTGGAGAAAAGCTGGCCCAGGTGGCATTAAATTTTGGTGCTGACGATCTGGATGGAACGATCATAGAAGAGCGGGTCACTCATTCTGCCGGGGCAAAATCTGCCAAAGGACTGACCCAGGACCAGATGGAGGATATGATCATCCGAGCCGGGTTTGAACCGGTTGAAAGAGACTCTTTTTATCATCCCGTAAATCAGAATAACCATAAATCAGAATAAGTAGCAAAATGGACTTGATTAATAAAACAATTAAAAAAGTAAAGCAAGGGCAACGGATTGATATCAATGACGGTCTTATCCTATTAAAAAAAATCGATTTTTTAACCCTGGCCGGGTTGGCAAATCAGAAACGGTTTGAACGGCATCCTGAAAAAGTTGTCACTTATGTGGTGGATAGAAATATTAATTACACCAATATCTGTACGTCTGGTTGTAAATTTTGTGCCTTTTTTAAATCCGTTGATCAAAAAGATAACGGGTACGTCATTACGAAAAAAGATCTGGCAGATAAAATCCAGGAGACCCTTGATCTGGGCGGTACTCAGATTCTGTTGCAAGGAGGGATGAACCCGGATCTTGAACTTGATTATTATATTGATCTGCTGCAGTTTATAACATCTAATTTTCAAATTCATATCCATGGCTTTTCGCCGCCGGAGATTGATTTTATTGCCAAAAAGGCATCGTTGTCTATTGCTGAAATCATATCCATATTGAAGGATGCCGGGCTTGCTTCTATTCCCGGTGGCGGGGCTGAAATCCTGTGTGATGACATTCGGCAAAAGGTGTCACCACAAAAATGCAGTGCAAAACAATGGCTTGAAGTGATGCGCCAGGCCCATTTGCAGGGCATGAGATCCAGTGCCACCATGATGTTTGGTCACCTCGAAGAAGATATCCATATCCTTGAGCACTTGGAAAAAATAAGAGCGTTGCAGGATGAAACAAAAGGGTTTACCGCTTTTATCCCCTGGACCTTTCAGCCGGACAATACTCAAATTACAGTTCCCAAAAAGAGCAGCGTGGAATATCTTCGGGTACTGGCTTTAAGCCGGATCTTTTTAGACAATATTGATAATATTCAGGCCTCCTGGGTGACCCAGGGAGATAAAGTTGCCCAGACCGCACTCTTTTTTGGCGCCAATGATATGGGAAGTACCATGATTGAAGAAAATGTGGTGGCATCAGCCGGAGTTGATTTTATGCTGTCCAAAGAAGAATTGACTCGGTTAATTACTTTAGCCGGATTTGAGCCAAAACAGCGCGACTGTTACTATAATTTTCTATAATTCTGAAAATGACTCAACATTTCAAAAAAATAATTTATGCCCAATCCAATGGAAAGACTCAGTTCCATGGGGCGGGCTGGATCATTGTTGATCCATGGACCATTATCGAGAACGGCTGTATTGAAGTTAACAATGGCTCCATTGTCGGGGTTCATAAACACAAGCCGAAACATGACGTGATCGACCATGGCCCCGGGGCATTGGTATCACCGCTGGTTAATACTCACCTGCATCTTGAATTATCTGCTTTAAAGGGAAGCCTGCCTTTTGATCAGGGATTTGGGACCTGGGTAAAAACATTACTTGAAAAACGTGACACCTTTTCTGATCGAGAATTAACCCGGGCAGTTAAAGATTCGGCCAAAGATCTTAAAAGAAACGGAACCCTTTGGGTTGGAGATATTGCCGGCCTTGATATTGTCAGACCCATTGCAGCACAGCTCTCTTTAAATGGTCTTTTTTTTCAGGAGTTTTTAGGAACATCAATTCCAACATTTTTTTTATCCAAAGGGGAATTGTTCTCTTTTGGAGTGGCCGGGCATGCACCGCACACCACATCTCCTGAACTGCTCAGAACATTAAAAAAACAGGCCCAATCACAAAAACTTCCTTTTTCCATCCATTTGGCTGAATCTGAAGATGAGACCAAATTTTTAATAGAGCAAAAAGGGGCCTGGGCTGATTTCCTTATTTCCCGGGGGATTAATTTTTCAACATGGCAGATCCAATCAAATACGCCAGTGGGGTATATTTCAGACCTGGGCCTTCTGGATGCATCAACCATTGCAGTTCACCTGTTGAATGTCAGTGATAAAGATATGGAATGTCTATCCCAATCAAAAACAAAGGTCTGCCTTTGTCCCCGAAGCAATGAAAATCTCCATAAAACATTGCCGGATATTGAAAAGATGATTAAATACGGGATTCAGCCAGCACTGGGAACAGACAGTCTTGCAAGCTGTCAGTCTTTGGATCTGTTTGATGAAATGGCTTTTGTAAAAAACAAATATCCCACCCTTGATCCAGCTTTGATTCTGGCCATGGCCACGACAAACGGCGCTTGTGCATTGGGTGTTCAGCAATTGACCGGCAGTCTTGAAGCTAAAAAACGCGCAGATTTCTTATATGTGCCGGTTAAAGCAAATAATAAAACAGATCTTTTGGAGAAATTGGTATCCAATGAATTTTAATACTCCTGTCAACATGGGTAAAATCAGCTATATAAATGCAGCTCCGATTTATTATGGTTTGGATCATGGCTTATTGCCCCCCTGGTTGAAAATGGTGACTGATGTCCCGTCTGCCTTGAATCGGCAGATCATGACCGGGCATATAAAACTCAGTCCGATATCCGCGGCCTTTTATGCCCAGAATCATCGGGATCTGCTTTTGCTGCCGGATTTATCTATCTCCTGTAATGGCAGAGTATTGAGCGTTATTCTGGCCAGTCATTATCCCATTGACGACCTTGATGGAAAAACTGTGCTGTTTTCCAGGGAATCAGCGTCAGCGGCATCGTTTTTAAAAATGATTTTTAATCAGAAAAAGATAAAGCCTGTCTATGAAATCGGTGCGGTAGAGGATTGTACGTCACTATCAAAAATCACCCAGGCTGTCCTGGTCATCGGGGACACATCCCTGGTTCAACCCTGGGATAAGGTGTTTGAGTATTGCATTGATTTGGGGCAACTCTGGTATGAAATGACCCAATCCCCTTTTGTGTTTGCTGTCTGGGCGGTCAGGCGTTCCTTTGCAAAAAAACATTCTGATATTGTAAAAAAAATTCATCAATTGCTGTTGGCATCCAAATCATTGGGAGATAAACACCTTGACCAGGTAATTGGTGCGGCTCAAAAAATGACCCATCTTGAAGAATCTATAATCAAAGAGTATTTTGAGCTTCTGCATTGCGATCTGGATGCTAAGAAAATCACAGCCATGCAATTGTTTTTTAACTCTCTTTTAGAACAGGGGATTTTAAGTGAGAAACCTGATATTGATTTTTTCCATCGTTAAAGAATGGATGATAGTCACTAAATAAATATTATGACCATCCATTCTTTAACGATGGTATTCAATGCAAAAGAATTAAAATTCGATTGCTAATCTTACAAAAAATTCATCAACATCATCATCAATAGTGCTTGCTGCAGTTGTTTCATAGTTAGTTTTTCGATATTCCCCCATTAAGTTGCATGCAAAAGACTCGGCTTGGAATAATGTGTATGTTAACGCTGCTCCATAACGGTTTTCAAGATTTCCGGCAGCTGTTTTGTCGGCATCAAATGATTCATACCGGAGGGCAAATAGCAGGGAGTCTAAAATTTGATATCCAATAGATGCCACCCAGGCTGATTCAGTGTATTCAAGCTTGTCTGTGTTATGTTTTTCTCTGTCTATTGCGCCGATATATTCGGCATCAGCCATGAAATTACCTATTTCAAAATGGATGGCGCTTCCCATGGTTGTATTGCGCTGGGAGTCACCAGGTTCGGAGTTGAAAAAAGCTGAAAGGACTATTCCTTCAACAGGAGAGACAGATCCGCTGACAATAAAAGAGTCAACATCATTGGTTGCAGCATATCCAGCTGTATTACTCCTGGACCAGCCGTAGCCAGCATCATTGACTTTGGTGATCAATGTTTCTCCTTTGTATGCTGTAACAGACAGATCAATATTCCAAATAGCTTCATCATTATATCCTACAGTTAGTCCTGTTTTATTAACTTCATACAGGTCCTGGGTGATTGGATCATTGATAAAAGAACTTTCAAACGCGCCAAAGGCTTGGCACCGTTTACCAGCAACAAGATAGACAGGAAAATCTTGTTTTTTTATTTCAAAAAAAACTTCATCCCAAAAAATTCTATCACTGCTTGAATCAAGTGATTCGCCTTTTAAAAGAGCTATTGCAGTGATGTAATCATGCACTTTTGCTTCAATACCCAACTCAATGGTTCCAACGTCCAGTTCAGAAGTTGAATCATTTATTGAGTTGCTTGTTACATCGGAATCACCAGTATAAGAGTAATCCACTTCAATGGCTCCTGACAAGGTGATGGCATCGGATATCTGGCCTAATCCAGAAGACTCGGTTTTGTCAGCCTGCTGTTCCAATTGTTTGATGCGGTTTTCCAATTCGGTATTTGAGGTTGCAAAAACAGATTGTGTATGGATGGCAATAAAACACAAGATGCTGGCTAAACATAGAATCGTTCTTTTTTTCATTTTTTTTCCTTTTATTATTGTATTGTTTGCCTGGCGTTTTGATATTTGTCAAAAAACATCAAGTTAGATATACCAAACATTTTGTGGAGTCAATAGCGAAAATAAATTTTATTAAAAATGTGCCATAAAATAGTGGATAGAAATACAAACCTAAGTTAGAAAATAACAACCAGCAGAATGGATTAGGCTGTAGACAAAGGCTGGAAAAATAAAAATAAAGATGTGGGCTATGATTTTTTAGTTCTGTTTTCCCGATAAGTCAGACATTTTAAAAATATCATGGGAAGCAGATGTTTTAGTTGACAACTTTAAAAGTTAGGCGTATAAAACTTTTTACATCAATAGAAACAAGGCTGTCTATTAAAAACAAGGAGAGGTGATGAATATAATTAACTTAAGGCAAATGAAGGTCAATCAAACCGGCACAATTGTATCGGTCAAGGCTGTGGGCGAGATTGGCAGGCGACTTCGGGATATGGGTCTGATCCCTGGTAAAGAGATAAAAATACAGGGCAGGGCACCCTTATATGACCCGGTATCTCTCAGGATTATGGAATTCACATTAACGCTTCGGAACAATGAAGCGGACTATATACAAGTAGAGGTTTAATATGAATACAGCGATTGTATTGGCAGGAAATCCAAATTCAGGAAAAACAACTCTTTTTAATGAACTGACTGGTGCGCGACAGCATGTGGGAAACTATCCAGGGGTTACGGTTGAAAAAAAGGAAGGGATCTGCATCAGCGACTTTGGACTATTCAATATTGTTGATTTGCCAGGCACCTATTCTCTTAGTGCGTATTCTCTCGAAGAAGTGGTTGCAAGGGATTATTTGGTCAATGAAAATCCAGCCATGATTGTGAATATTGTTGATGCTTCCAACCTTGAAAGAAATCTTTATCTGTCTGTCCAGTTCATGGAGATGGGGATCCCTGTGACCATTGCCCTGAATATGATGGATGTCGCTAAAAAACGCGGCATCGAGATTGACATTCAAAAATTGTCATCCCTTTTGAATGTTCCCGTGGTCCCCACAGTGGCCAGAACAGGGAAGGGGAAAAAACAATTGTTAGAAATTATTGCGGCTAATGTTCATGTCGTTTCAGAACCCCTTACGATCTCGTATGGGCATGATATTGATATGGCATTGGATGAGATGGAATCGATGATTACAGAACAGCAGTTTTTGACCGGTAAATACAGGGCAAGATGGACAGCGATAAAATATTTTGAAAATGATAGCCAGATCATTGAGATCGGCAATATGGAAAATAAGAATTTAGCCCTAAAACTTGCAGCAATTGTTGCAAAAGTAACTGATCATCTGAGTGCTACTCTTGATATGCACCCTGAGGGCGTTATTGCAGATCAGCGGTATGGATATGTTAATTCTGTTTTAAAACAAAATGTTATAACGTTTTATCAAGACAGAAACAGGCTTCAGTTATCTGATAAAATAGATAGAGTTGTAACCAACCGTTTCTTTGGGCCCATCATTATGGTTGCCGTAATCATGGGGTTATACAATTTTACATTTACATATAGTGAAATTCCTGTGGGATTATTTGAAAGTTTTTTTGGATGGGTATCTGGCGTTGCAGAGACTATGCTGCCGCAAGGGCTTTTAAAATCTCTTATCATTTCAGGGATGATTGACGGTGTTGGTGGGGTTCTTGGGTTTGTTCCGTTAATCGTTTTTATGTTTCTTGGCATTTCTTTTTTAGAAGATACCGGATACCTTGCAAGGATGTCATTCATGCTGGATAGGGTCTTTAGAATGTTTGGACTTCATGGCGGTTCGGTCATGGCCTTTATTGTCTCCGGCGGGATTGCAGGCGGGTGTGCGGTTCCAGGCGTTATGGCAACCCGAACGCTTAAATCGCCCAAGGAAAGATTGGCGACACTTTTAACAGTACCTTTTATGAATTGCGGTGCAAAATTACCTGTATATGCCTTGCTTGTGGCAGCATTCTTTTCAGAAAACGAAGCAACTACGATGCTGTTGATTACCATGCTTTCATGGACAGGCGCCTTGCTGGTAGCCTGGCTGTTGCGTTCCACCATTATCAGAGGAGAAAGCACCCCATTTGTTATGGAATTGCCCCCTTATCGATTGCCAACTTTAAAGGGACTTTTAATCCATACCTGGGAAAGAACCTGGCAATATATTAAAAAGGCAGGAACAGTGATTTTGGGGATTTCAATTTTACTTTGGGCCATGATGACGTTTCCAGGATTAAATGAAAGACAAACCCAACCGTTTGATAAGCAAAGAGAGATGGTCACGTCGATGGTTTCTGTGCAAGTGTTAAATGAACTTGAAAAAAGTGCTGCCGATCCATTATCTGTCAACGCCCAGGCTGTTAGAGAAAAGCTTGATCGAATTGATATGGTACAAGCCCAGGCAGGGTTGAAAAATTCCTTTGCCGGCCGGATTGGTACTTCTTTTGAAGGGATTACAAAATTTGCCGGATTTGACTGGCGTACCAATATTGCACTAGTAGGCGGATTTGCAGCTAAAGAGGTCGTGGTTTCCACATTGGGCACAGCGTATTCTTTGGGAGATGTTGATGTTGAAGATACAAGTTCTCTTTCACAAAAACTTCAAACAGCGCCTGGGTGGGGCCCATTAACAGCCTTTAGTTTGATAATTTTCACTATTTTTTATGCGCCGTGTTTTGTTACGGTTGTCTGTATTGCAAAAGAGACAGGTTCCTGGAAATGGGCAGCATTCTCAGTCGTTTTTAATACCTCTTTAGCCTTTGGCCTGTCGGTTATATTTTATCAGGTCGGCTCTTTGATATTGGTTTAAAAAGGAGATAAAATGGATTCACTTATTGTTGGTATTATAATCGTCGGTGCCTTGATTTTTACAGTTCGGGGCTTTATTAAAGCCTATAAGGGAGAGAGTAGTTGTAATTGTGGCGGATGTTCGCGCGCTTCAAAAGAAAATTGTAACGTTGATTTTCCTGTCATTAATAAAAAATAGGCAGTGCTTAAAAATTTAAAAATCCATCCGGTTTCTGTTTTCAACAAAAACCGGATGGATTTTGGTGTCATGTAAAAGCTGGTCGGGATGAGAAGATTCGAACTTCCGACCCCAGCGTCCCGAACGCTGTGCTCTACCAGACTGAGCCACATCCCGACTGCAACAACGACTTATACACAAAAAATCAACTAATGTCTATTTGAAAATGTCTTCTATTATAATGGTTGCTTCCCGTCCAGGTCCCACTGAAACAATTTTAATGGGAACTTTACAAAGTGCTTCAACCCTGGCAATATAATTTTTCGCATTTTCAGGTAATTCACTAAAATCTGTCATGCCTGAAATATCTTGTTTCCAACCTGGATGGGTTTCATAGACAGGTGTGCATTCTTCCAAAAGCTTTATGTCTGGAGGGAAATCGGTAATTTGATAGCCATCATGTGTATATCCGATGCAAATTTTGATTTCATCAAGATCATCTAAAACATCGAGTTTGGTCATGGCAATACCGGTCAGGCTGTTCAGCCGTGCTGCATTTTTAAGGACCACCATATCCAACCAGCCACATCGTCTTCTCCTGCCTGTGGTGGCGCCAAATTCTGAACCGGTTTTCTGGATTTTTTCTCCAATCTCATCAAAAAGTTCTGTGGGAAAGGGCCCGGCACCCACTCGTGTGGTATAGGCTTTGGCAATCCCGATGATCTCATCAAGGTTTTTGGGGCCGACACCTGAACCATTGGCTGCATTTCCGGCAACAACAGAAGAAGACGTAACAAACGGGTAGGTTCCATGTTCAATGTCCAAATGGGTCCCTTGAGCCCCTTCAAATAATATGGTTTTATTTTCTTTAATGCCGTCAAATAAAATCACGGAAACATCATCGATATAAGGAATTAAACGGGCTTTAATTTCTTCAAACTGCTCAATAACTGCTTCAGGGTCAATGGGATCGGTTTTAAAATAGTGTTCCAGATAAAAGTTTTTTTCTTCTAAAATAGTGCGCACTTTTTCTTTGAAAAACTCAAAATCCAGAAGATCACAAAATCGGATCCCTCTTCGAGTGGCTTTGTCTTCGTAACAAGGACCAATTCCACGGCCTGTGGTACCGATTTTTTTATCGCCTTTATGGGCTTCCCTGGCCCTATCAATCACCCGGTGATAGGGCATGATAATGTGAGCTCTGTTACTGACTTTTAACATATCCGGAGAGGCGTCAATTTCATTGGATACCAGGTAATCGATTTCTTCGAGCAGAACAAAAGGATCAACCACTACACCATTTCCGATAAAGCATTTTTTTTGTTGGATAATGCCTGAAGGGATCAGGTGGCTGATAATTTCTTTGCCGTTGACAACCATGGTATGACCGGCATTATTCCCGCCCTGGAATCGGACAACATAATCTGCATGTTTGCTTAATAAATCAACTATTTTCCCTTTTCCTTCGTCTCCCCACTGGGTCCCGACAATGACTGTATTTCCCACTATTTACTCCTTTTATTGATAAAAAAATCTATTAAGATTTGTCTTGTTTTGTCTTCACATATTCCTGGAATAATTTCAGGATGATGGTTCAATCTTTTGTCATCTGCCATCTGGTACAATGAACGGGCTGCACCCCACTTGGGATCTGTTGCACCAAACACTATTTTTTTAATTCTTGCATGGATAATAGCTCCCATACACATGATACACGGTTCAATGGTGACATATAAAGTGGTGTTGATCAGCCTGTAATTGTTTAACGCCTTTGAAGCCATGCGTATGGCATTGATTTCAGCATGGCTTGTGGGGTCGTTTGATGATATCGGTCGGTTAAAACCAGCTCCAATAATATCATTGTTCTTATCCACAATGACTGCACCAACCGGGACTTCATCTATATTACCAGCTTTTAAAGCCTCCTTGATGGCCAAATTCATATAATATTCATCATTCATAATCCAACCTATACTTATATAAATCTTTTATCCGAAGGTCAATTAATTTAGCCTGTCAAGACCAAAAAATCTTGAATTATAAACAAAAGCCTGCTATAAACGCTTTGTTGTAATGCGCGCCCGTGGCTCAGTTGGATAGAGTACCTGACTACGAATCAGGGGGTCGGCGGTTCGAATCCGTCCGGGCGTACCATTTTTTACCAACCTTGTTTACACAGGTCTACACCTCAAAAGTTACTTTAAAAACAATGAATACCCAAACACAAGCCCCGTTCAATTTTTGGAATGATCATTCTCTGGAATTTTTGGAAATGGCCATGAAACGGGACTATCAGGAAACGCTTGTTCAGTGTGACGGCTATGGAAAAAAAGAACGTGAGTGCGGGGATATCATCCAGATTTTTCTTATCATTAAAGAAGGAATAATCGAATCAATTTCCTATGATATCAAAGGATGCCTGTATTCCCATGCCTGCACAAATACCTTGATCAAACTGGTCAAAGGTCAGTCTATTGATCAGGCAAAAAAGATGAATACTGATCATATTACAGGGTATCTGAAAACACTTCCCGAGCAGGAAACGCATTGTGCTGCACATGCCCTGTCAGCATTCCATATGGCATTGGAAGACTATGCAAAAAAAGCTTGATCAATAATAGGTCAGGCATCAGCCAGGCGCTGGTCGTACATGGAACCTATCCCGTACTCATCTCTTCGCATAAAGCGGTTTAAAGACGGTCCGATCAATTGCATCTCTGTATTTTCTTTCAATACATCCTGGGCGATTCTCATTTCTTTGGTGCAGCCTGTGCTGTAGGTTGAGTCTTTGCCGATCCATTCAGGGGGAACCTTTTTTTTCAGCAAAGAAAAGCTTTTAGCAATATCATCGGTTGTCTGGAACCGCCAGATGTCGATGTACGAGCTTCTTTGTACAATTTCCCACATATACATCAGGTCATCGGCATCCATGCCTGGCTCATAATATCGGGATGGATTAACGATAAACAGATTGGCTGAGCGGTTTTGCAGATATTTAATAAAAGTGCTCATGATTTTTTTGGCCACATCAATTTTGCCGGGAATGGAACCAATAATACCACTGTAAAACATGACGGTCATCCCTTTTTCCTTGGCATTTATCATCTCCTGGATGATTTTATTGGCTTTTTCTTCCAATTGGCCGTGGGAAAATTTGATAGAATCCGGATGTCTGGGTTTACAGGTGACCCATACCTTTTCATCATCAATGCTGATATTGATAATGGTTTGGGTAAATTTAAAATGTGAGTCGATTAGCCGTCTTTTGTGAACCAGGCCTCGTGATATAACACAATCCACTTCTTTGAAAATTCTGGAGAAGGTGGTGGAGGTCAGTAAAAGGTTTAATTGTTCCCGGGTTCCGTCTGAAAATACATAAAGATTTTTATCATGTTTTAATAATTTAACCAGATTATTTTTACTGATGGTTCGATCATGAATAAAATGGGCATTTTCAAGTTCTTTCACCAGAACAGGGTCGGTTCTCGTATCAGCGAGGCAAACTTTTTTAAAACAAGGTCCATCCTTGACGGCAAAAATAACAACATGGCCCAGTTCAGCCATAAATTTTGCAATGGCCAGATCCGCGACCACTTCTCCGGATTCATCCGCTAACCAGAGAATTTTTTTCTTTTTTGCGTTCAAAAGCTCAATCAAGTAATCGAGACCATCTCCTTTGATCGGTGTTTTAAAGATGGTTTTGATGGTGGCCAAAGGAGGAGCTTTCGCATGGTTATAGCTCCAGAGATAATCATGTGCAAGAATGGTTAATAGCCGTTTAAACTCAACGCCTTTAATCCTTTCTCTTAACTGGGATAAAGACAGTTCTTCAATGGATTCAAGTGAGCTGTCAATCCTGTTTAAGGCTTTTTTAAATCGTTCTGAATTTAAAAAACCATGTATTTTTTTATTATTTTTCTGTTTTTCAGATGAATAGGGGTTTTCTATATGGGTCCGGCTCAAAAAGACTTTGTATAGTCTTTTTTCAAGGCGGGAAGGAATTAAAAGACCAGTCTTGATTTCATCATCATACTTTATTTGTATCAATTCTTTTAAAAACTGGTTGTCGTATTTGGACTTGATGGTGTCATCTATCAGAACCATCAATTTATCAAAAACTTGTTGATATTGGTTTGTTAGATAATGGGGGTAATCTCTTGACATGATAGTCTGAAACATTTTGTCGGAACAAGGATAATACCGTTTATTATTTTCCGGATAGACCATGAATTCAACCTGTTCTCTGGTGGCAACTTCTTTAGGGTAGGCAAATGGATCAATATGATTTTTAAGAAAAAAAGCAGTAAACCAGGCATCAAATTCAGGGTTTTCCCCAACTATATCCGGAAGTGTTTTCTTGATCTTCATGTCATCTCCTTTTTATAAGGCTTTCTCAATTTAAATATTGTTTGCATGGTAGCATTTCATTTTTTTTTTGGCAATTGCATGAAGGGCAATTGTTGGGCTGAGGCCTTGACACAAAAGGTCCAAAGCAGCATACTGAACAAGATATGGACAAGCAAAGCGCCTATAAAATTTTGAATCTGGATTATACAGCTTCTTTTGTTGATGCAAAAAAAGCCTACCGGCAATTGGCGAAAAAATATCATCCAGACATTACGGAAAGCAAAACAGGCACATTTGATGATAAACAAATGAAAGAGATTAATCTTGCTTTTTTTTATTTGACGCCCATATTGCGCGCAAAAAAGACCAGTTTTGAAAAACAAGCAAGTAATGAGAAAACCCAAAAAAATAAAACAGACCAGACGCAAAAAAGATCCCAGGCACCTCATCAGTCGGGTCAAACTTTTGTTTTTTTTTCCAAGCTGTTTGAAAAAATATTTGCCGGCATACAGTCTGCGACACAAAGCACTAAAAAGGCTGAAGGTAATCAAACATCCCAGTCATCCCGCCAATCATTTCCCCAGGCAAACAACCATGGGAACAATCGGGCTCCTTGTGAAAAAAAAAGTTTTAATCACGTGCTAAGGCGCGTCCACGGTGAAGAACCTCCTCAAACAGAAAAGAAAAACAAAAAATCTTTGAATACAAGATATCCACAAAAAAAGAGCCCTTATCAAGGATATCAAACCTATATGGAATTGAAAAAAAAGATGGTCAACGCAAAGAAAAGAAGGAATGGAAATATCAGTATTACTAAGGTGGAAAAAATAGAGCCGATCCAGCCGGTAAATTCAGTGCAAAGGGATTCAAACTAAATGATTTGTGAAGGGGGTGTATTTTTTATCTGATTAAAAATCAATCAAGATAATCTGTTTTCCGGTTTTAATCTCCACCAGACTTGCACCGGTTCGATCAATGACACCATAAGTATAGATTCTGTTTCGCGGGCAGGCAATGCTGCCTGGATTCATAAAAATTTGGCCATTCTTTTTTGTTAAAGAACAAAGGTGGGTGTGTCCTTGTATAATAATGTCCGTATCAAATGGCGGTACGACCCGATGATGGCCGTGGTGCAGAAATATTTTTTTCTCAAAGGCTGAAAAATGTAAGGTCGACTGATATCCTGGATAGAAATTTGTGCTGTCACAATTGCCATAGACATAATAAAGTTCATGGTTAAAATCTTTTAAATTATCTTTAATGGATTCAGGTTGAAAGTCTAAATTGGAATAATTTCCAAAGCAGGTATCAAACAAATCTCCGGCAACAATGAGTTTGTCACCAGGTTTTAAAAGGTTTTTCAATGTCAACCACGAACTATAACTGCCATGAACATCTGCTGTAATAATTAGTTTTCCCATTCCTTTATTTTTCCCTTGTTAAAAAAAATAAAATTTCATAGTATTGGCCTCAAATCAACCTATTTTAATTACAGATCAGGATTTTATTAGTAGTAGAGTATGGAATATAAATTAATAGATAGAATTTTAGCACTGGGTAATTTAATCGGACAGGCAGATCTGGCTTATGTGGAAGCAGATATTAATTTACAGGTTGCTTCCTGGAATCCGGGTGCCCAAAAATTATTTGGATACACTGAAGATGAAACAATGGGGCGGTTTTTAAACGAACTTATTCCGGTGAGCAAACGAGAACTTTCCAATTGTAAACAGACTAAAGTTTTAACCTGCGCGCATGTTAATGGGCAAGGTGTCCCCATCCAGTGTGATATTTATTATGCCCCCATTATGAACACCAAAGGGGAAAAGCTGGGTGTGGCAGTTCTTGGTAAGGATATCTCTGCCCGGTTGAAAGATAAAGAAAATCTTAAACATCAAGAACAGTATTTAAACGATATTTTTGGCTTTGCTCCCATTGGTATCTATCATGTCAATCCTGAAGGCAACATAGTTTCTGCCAATCCCGAATTTGCCTGGATGCTGGGGTATGAATCCGCTGAAGCGATTATCGAACAGGTTACCGATTTTTCTGAACAGATATTTTTTGATCCGAAAAAATCAGAAGAATTTATGTTTAATGTAAATGAAGCTGAGCAGGTCATCCGGTTTCGGTGTCGTTTGAAAAGAAAGGATCATACTTTTGTCTGGGCCTTATGTTACGCCAAGTCCACCCGGGATGAAAATGGTAGGAGGGATGGTTTTAATGGATTTTCCATTGATATCAGTGAAACGGTTCGGGCTGAGCAGGAAATTAAAAAAGTTAATGAAAAGCTTAAAATGCTGTCTGTGATCGACGGTTTAACCCAGATTCCTAACCGTCGGCGCTTTGATGAATACCTTGCCTCTGAATGGAAAAGACACTTTCGTGATAAGAATATTATTTCGGTTATTCTTTGTGACATTGATTTTTTTAAATTTTATAATGATACTTACGGGCATCAGGCTGGTGATGACTGCCTTCAAAAAGTCGCCCGGGCAATTAATGATTCTGCCCATCGTGCAACAGACCTGGCTGCCAGGTATGGTGGGGAAGAATTTGTCATTGTTTTACCCTGTACAAATGCAGAAGGTGCCATGGCTGTTGCTGAAGAAGTCCGCACAAATATAATGAATCTTAGAATTGTCCATGAAAAATCCACGGTCAATGAACATGTGACCTTAAGCCTTGGCGTTGCCACAATGATGCCGAACAATGATAACTCAGCCGAGGAACTGGTGGCCATGGCAGATAAAGCGCTTTACGAAGCAAAAGAGAATGGTCGAGACCAGAGTATTGGTAAAATCGGTAACACAGAATAGAAAATCTCCCCATTTTTTTTAACATTTTTGTCTGTTTAATCTTTGGATCACATCTAATTGGTTTATAAAGACCTTAATCGTTTGATCCGTTCAAGCACGGGCGGATGGGAATAATTTAAAAAGACATAAAACGGGTGGGGGGTTAAATTAGACAGATTGTGGGCAGATAATTTTTTAAGTGCACTGATTAATGGTTCGTTCATTTTGATTGTCTTTGCGGCAAATCGGTCTGCTTCATATTCATCTTTTCTTGATGATATCTGAAGAATAATGGATACAAACAAGTCAATGGGCGAATATAGCATCCCAAAGAAAACCAGGCCGGCATAAATAGACGATTCTTTTAGGAAGAAAGCATGGAATAAGGGTTCATGGGAAACAAATAAAGAGATTAAAAAGAAAATAAATCCCATCTGAAAAATTCCCCAGCCCATTCGTTTGACAATATGTTTTTTCTTGAAATGACCCATTTCATGAGCCAGTATGGAAACCAGTTCTTCAATTGTCTGTTCTTTGATCAGTGTGTCAAAAAGTACAATACGTTTGTTTTTTCCAAACCCAGTGAAAAAAGCATTGGATCGGCTGCTGCGTTTGGAACCATCCATGACAAAAATATTGGAAAGAGAAAAATTAATGGAATCCGCATACCTGATAATCGCATCTTTTAACGGACCTTCTTTCAAAGGGGTAAATTTGTTGAACAATGGCATGATCCAGGTGGGGACAATATATTGAACCGCGAGCATGAAAACGGCACTGGCTGCCCAGCACATGATCCAGGCCCATGGCCCGCCTGACTCTAAAAAAACAAGCACCAGGGATAAAAGGACTCCTCCCAGTATGGTTGAAAGGATGATGGATTTAATAAGATCAATCACAAAAAGTCTTGGAGTGGTTTTATTGAATCCGAATTTTTCTTCAATAACAAAGGTTGAGTAGAGTGTAAAGGGTAGAGAAATGATCAATTTTAGTATTAAAAGCATGGCGGTAAATACCAGGCCTGAAACAACAGATCCCAGAGTTAAAGATCGGACAAATCCATCTATATATTGAAAACCGCCCGAAAACCAGAAGATCAATAAAAGTCCAAGATCAACACTGGATACAACAAACCCGAACCGAGTAGTTGTTTTTAAGTAGTTCTGGGATTTGAGGTATTTGGTGTTGTCAAAATGATCTTTGAATTCATCCGGCAGGGGCTGGTTAAGATTTTTAATGTTCATTGCCTCTGCTATGGCATTAATGCAGAATGCAAGAATAAGGGTAGTTAAGATAATAATCGTGATGGATTGTTGAGAAAAAAACATGGGTAAAGGAAAGGTTTGATCAGGAATTGATCAGATCTCTTAATTTCCCTGAGCATTTAAATGTTACCACTCTTCTGGCCGGCAGGGTCATCTCTTTATCAGTCGCTGGATTTCTTCCTTTTCGGGCTTGTTTTTCATTGACACAAAATTTACCAAAGCCGCTGATCATGATATCTTCACCGTTTTCTATGGTTTGTTTGATAATTTCAAGAAATTGTTCCATGACGTCATAGGTATCTGCTCTGGATAGATTAAGATTACCCTGGATTTTTTCAGAAATAATTGTTTTCGTTAATGCCATATATTTTACTCCTAAAGGTTGTGTTTAGCTCAAACAATTAAAATAAAAAGTGTTAGCTAAAATACTTTATTCATTAGGTACTTGTCAAGTCTGTAACCGGGCGTAAATGATTAACAGAATCTAAATCCACCATAGGGTTAGGTCTTCTTTTAGATTGTTAAATTTTAGATTGTCTGTTATTCTGTTACAGTGCGAAATATGTAACAAAATTATAATAAAAGTCAAAGGGTTTTATGGCTTTGACTTTTAACGACGGAGTAAAAAACAAATGATTAATGCACTAACTGCTCTGGATGGAAGATATGCTCGCTTGACCACTGAAATCGCCGACATTTTTTCTGAATATGGTTTAATCAAACATCGCGTTTTTGTTGAGATCGAATGGCTTAAATTTATATTATCTGATCTGAAACTGGCACCACTTGACCCTTTTGACATAGAAAAACTCGATAAGATTGCCAATTTATTTGATTTGGATGATGCTCAAAAAGTTAAGGATATCGAAAAAAGGACCAACCACGATGTCAAAGCAGTTGAATATTTTATTAAAGAAAAACTGGAGAGCTCAGGATTATCTGCCATCAAAGAATGGGTTCATTTCGCCTGTACCTCAGATGATATCAACAATACTGCCTATGCTTTGATGTTAAAAAAAGGCAAAGAGGTTACAGCGAATTTGTTGCGACAACTGCTTTATGACCTTGAACAAAAAGCCCTGATAAATAAATCGGTTCCCATGATGTCCAGAACTCATGGGCAGCCGGCAACCCCGACAACAGTGGGCAAAGAATTTGTTAATTTTGCCTGGCGGGTGTCCCAGGAGATTAAGATCATTGATCAAGTTCAGGTTCAGGCAAAATTAAACGGGGCCACTGGGAATTTTAATGCCCATTATTTTGTATACCCGGAAATCGACTGGATTGAAGCGTCACAGCGATTCATTACCCGTCATTTACATCTTTCTCCAATTCTCTATACCACTCAGGTCAATCCAAATCATTCTGTGGCCTTTATACTTCATGCCATGATCCGAGCAGCTGCGATTACGATTGATCTGGATCGGGATATGTGGGGATATATCAGTCTGGGATATTTTAAGCAACGCGTTAAAAAAGGAGAAACAGGTTCATCTACCATGCCCCATAAAGTCAATCCCATTGATTTTGAGAATAGTGAGGGGAATATGGGGCTTGCCATATCCATGATGGAGCATCTTTGTGTTAAACTTCAAAAATCACGATTTCAAAGAGATCTCAGCGACAGCACTGTTTTGCGAAGTTTGGGATCGGTCTTTGGCTATTTTGCTATTGGTGTGAAAAATGCTTTAAAGGGATTATCAAAAGTGGATTTGAATGTTGTTGCCCTGGAAAAAGATCTGGATGCAAATCAGGAGCTTCTTGCAGAACCTTTTCAAACCGCAATGAGGGTTTTTGGTGAGCAAAATCCATATGAACGGCTCAAAGAATTAACTCGAGGGCAGAAAATCGGTAAAAAAGAATTGGAAACTTTTGTTGAAAATCTTGAAAAAGTACCTGTCACATTCAAGAAAAGAATGAAAAATTTAACCCCGCAAACCTATGTTGGACTGGCGCAGAATTTGGTTGAAACCTATTTTAATCAAAAATAAGAGAGCCATAATTCATGAATCTTAATCCTGGAAAAAATTTAGAAGACAATGAACTTGTCTTTGCCAGAGAAGAGGAAACATTGGGCCCGGACCAGCGGTTGGGGCAACCAAACAAGCCATGGAAAATTCTGGTGGTGGATGATGAAGAAGATATCCACAAGATCACGCGGATTACGCTTAAAGGCTATTCGTTCAAAGATAAAGCGGTTGAAGTATTCAGTGCATATTCAAAAAAACAAGCCCAAAACATTTTAAAACAGGAAAGTGATATTGCGCTTGTCCTTTTAGATGTGGTCATGGAGGAAGATGACAGTGGACTTGTGCTTGTCGAATATATTAGAAAGATACTGGGTAATGATTCAGTCCGGATTGTTCTACGCACTGGCCAGCCGGGAAAAGCCCCAGAGCATGAAGTCATTTCCCTGTATGACATCAATGATTATAAAACCAAGCCTGAATTTACAGCCCAAAAACTTTTCACAACAGTCACTGCTTGTCTACGGGCCTATGAAAGTCTGAAAACAATTCACGAAAATGCAAGAGACTTGGAAGCCATTATTCATTCGTCTGCCATGGTGTTTAAAAATCAGTCTTTTTCAAAGCTGGGCATCAATGTTTTAAAACAACTGCTTGAAATATTTTATCCTGATTGTCCATTGGATGTGGACAGTGCTTACCTGATGGGTATGCCCAATTCCAGCATTGTTTTAATGGCGGGTACAGGGTTGTACCAGAACACGGTTGGGCAACGTATTGATGAATCCATGTCTGATCGGGTTGTGGAAAAGGTAAGCAAATATAATAAGACAGGAGGGGAGCATTTTTTTGAGGATGAATATATCGGTGTGTTCAGGACCAAAGAAGGCTTTTGCAGTGTTTTATACTTTAATCAGTGCAGTCGTTTGTCTGCATCACAAAAGAAATTGGTGAGAATTTATGCAAACAATATTGCCATCGGCTTTGATAATATCAGCCTGGCCAGAGAGATTATCAATACACAAAAAGAGGTTATATTAACTTTAGGTGAAATCGTTGAAACCCGTTCCCAGGAAACAGCACATCATGTAACGCGTGTGGCAGAATTGTGTTATCTTATAGCAAAGAAAAATGGAATGGATGAAAAAGACTGTGAGCTTTTGCGATTGGCTTCGCCCATGCATGATGTCGGAAAAATTGGTGTGTCGGAAACCATCTTAAACAAAGCCGGACAATTGACGATTGAAGAGTTTAATAAGGTTCAGAAACATGCTCAAATTGGATATGATATTTTAAAAAAGTCCAACCGCTCTATTATGCAGGCGGCAGCTATTGTAGCGTTGCAGCACCATGAACGGTGGGATGGGGCGGGCTATCCACAAGGGCTTGCTGGAGAAGATATTCATATATTTGGGCGAATCGCAGCTGTTGCTGATGTCTTTGATGCATTAACCCATCGTCGTTGTTATAAAGAAGCATGGCCCATGGATAAGGTTGTCAAATTGTTTGAATCAGAGTCTGGCGCTCATTTTGATCCAGGACTTGTAAAGATATTTTTATCCAATATAAAAGAATTTGAAGGTATTAACAGGCTGTTTCCCGCATAAACTTATTCGTTAGGATGGAAAGATTATGATTGTTGGTGTTCTAAAGGAAATAAAACCTCAGGAAAATCGCGTTTCCATGATCCCTGCTGGTGTTGAAACAATTAAACAAAATGGTCATCTTGTCTATGTTGAAAAAAGTGCCGGGTCAGGTTCCGGATATCAAGACAGCGATTACACAAAAGCCGGAGCAAAAATTCTTGATACTCCCAAAGAAATATATCAAATATCAGACATGGTCATGCATGTTAAAGAGCCTCAGCCGTCTGAGTTTGATTTGATAAAGAAAGACCAGATTATTTTTACATATCTGCATCTTGCAGCAAACAAGAGCCTGACCATGTCACTTTTAAAAACCGGTTCTATTGGTATTGCCTATGAAACGATTGAAGATTCAAACGGTGGTTTGCCTTTGCTGGCTCCCATGAGTGAGGTGGCCGGTCGACTTGCCGCCCAGCAGGGAGCCAAATACCTTGAACGGACGTTCGGCGGTCGCGGCATGCTTTTAGGCGGGGTAACCGGAACACCTTCGGCCAATGTATTAATCCTTGGCGGTGGGATGGTCGGTATTCATGCTGCCCGGGTGGCTTGCGGTATGGGTGCCAATGTTACCATACTTGATATGAATATCGATAGATTGCGTTATCTGTCAGAGATTATGCCGGCAAATTGTCAGGCATTAATGTCTTCTTCTGCCTTGATCAAGGACCTTGTAAAAACTGCTGACCTGGTTGTGGGCGCTGTGCTTGTAGCAGGAGCCAAAGCCCCCAAATTGATTACTAAAAAAATGTTGGGTACTATGAAAAAGGGGTCTGTTATTGTAGATGTTGCCATTGATCAGGGCGGTTGTTTTGAAACCTCAAGACCCACTACCCATAATGATCCAATCTATGAAATCGATGGCGTTATTCATTATAGTGTCGCAAATATGCCAGGGGCTGTTCCTTTAACTTCCACGATGGCTTTAACCAATGCGACACTGCCCTATGCCCTTAAAATCGCAGATCAGGGCTGGAAATCAGTGTGCGATGATAAAGGCTTTGCCAAAGGGGTGAATTATGTAGCCAATAAAATTGTTTGTAAGCCGGTTGCCCAGGCGTTTGGCCTTAAGTACATACCGCTTGAAAGCATATTGTAATACGCTTTCAGGTCAACAATGAGCAGGGCTATGGGGGATATACGGTTTCGGTCGGGTATCAAAACCGTTAACATACCAGGGGGCTGATTTATATTCCAGCTGGCTTAAACCTTTGGCCTCAAGGGAGGAGATGGCCAATTGAAGTGTATGATAATCAATTTCAATATCGCCCCATCCTAAGTATTTAAGCCGTTTGTTTGCCTGGTAGTGAGACATGTCCGGGTTGATTAAAAATGCATTGACAAGGCTTCTGATAAATCCGGGGATCATTGAATATTCAATCCCGTTTTCAATTAGCTTGCGGACCAGTTTTTTATCCACTGATGTAATCATAATATAAAATATCTTGTTATTATTTAAAGTTTATTTTACAGATTTCTCTACTGGAAAGTTATTTATTATAGTTATGGTACATTATTGGAACTGGCAATTTTAGTCAATCTGAGTTATCCCGGATTGTTTTTTTTATCAGAAAGGGTTAACGGTTGATAAAAAATCGTCTTGAAAAATTTTCTCAGTTTGTTTTGTAAAAAAGCTTTCAATTACTTTTGTTTTTATTCAAATACGGGCATATGCTCATGTGTGCCATGTGAAAGCCTTTTGCTGCGCGGGTTGTAGCGTTAAAAAAATACATTTTTTATTTAATATTTTTTTTACAGGTGATAGGCTTTAATGAACAAAGGACCAATAATCGTTGGAGAAAAAAATGCCGGAAATGTTTTCTGAACCAGAAAAATTATCTAAAAAGGATGGTCAGCTATTATTAACACTTGCCAGGCAAAGTATCCTGCATGAGTTAGGAAACAAGGACGCTCGGATTGATCAATTGAAATTAAACGCTTCAAAAACAGTATTGGAAGAAAACCGGGGTACCTTTGTCACTCTTCATAAAAAGGGAGAATTGCGAGGGTGTATTGGTAATATTCATCCGGAAAAAACAATTTTTAACGGGGTGGCTGATAATGCCAGACATGCAGCTTTCAAAGACCCCCGGTTTCGCCCCATGTCTTACAAGGAATTTGAACATACTCAAATTGAGGTCAGCATTCTGACCTGCCCTGAAAAACTGGAATATAAAAATGAACAGGATTTGATTTCAAAACTTGTACCAGAGGTCCATGGCGTAATTATTGAAAAGGGGTATCATAAAGCAACGTTTCTGCCCCAGGTGTGGCATCAGCTTAAAACTACAGATGATTTTTTAAGCCATCTGTGTTCTAAAGCAGGTTTGTCTTCAGACGATTGGAAATCATGCCAGCTTGATATATATACGTATCAGGTGCAATTGTTTGAGGAGCCGGGCTAATATTTTGCTTTTTTAAAAAAAAATGATAGAGTATGTTTTTGGTAAAGAAAGATAATGAGCAGGACAGGTAATTATGACGATTGACCCGGATTTGTTAAAAGCGGTTTTATCACTGGATACTCTTGAACAAGTAAACGAATTTTTTAAAGACATATTTACACCAGCGGAACTTGAGGATATTTCTTTACGCTGGAAGCTGTTGACAGATCTTCATAACGGCATCACTCAACGAAAAATTGCAGAAAAATATGGTATCAGCCTGTGTAAAATCACAAGAGGGTCAAAGTTGTTGAAAAACAAGGATTCTTTGATTTTAAAGATTCTAGATTCTCAATGACTAAAGATTAAGAATGGGATATCAGTTCCAAGGCTAAAGTTGACCATAATTCCATATTAAGTTGTTCAAGATCATCTGTTTTCTTCCAGGAAAAATCATAGAGTTCTTCACCTGGAATATAGCAATCCGGCGTATCTGTTAGAATTCTGAAAACAGCACCTAAATGAACTTTTCCTACATCTGTAATTTCTTCACTGATCACTCCCATAAAGACCGGTTGATCATTATTCGGCCTTTTAGAAAGTTCTTCTGAAAGCTCTCGTTCCATTCCAGCAAGCACTACCTGTTCGAATGAAAGGTTTTTGCGTTCCATATCAATGGGATTTATATGGCCACCAATGCCAATGGAGTAAAGGTCATGAAGTCGTTTTTCACTGCCTTGACGATTATAGACCGCGGTCATTTCAAAATTGCGGGTCTGCAGGAGGATATAGGGAATAATCTGTTTGTGAGAAGGATCTTTTTCAGCCTTGGGTCGGTCAATAAAAGCATATCCTGCAATAGTACACTGAGTAATAAATAATTTTAAATCCATGGGAACAACACTTCGTTGCTGTACCCATGATTCGGGTAACAGGGTTCTTTTAATACACAATACGGTTTCAACCACAGCTTGAATCCTTTGATGGAAAGTACAGGAGAAAAAGATGGAGCGGGAAACGGGAGTTGAACCCGCGACTTCGACCTTGGCAAGGTCGCACTCTACCACTGAGTTATTCCCGCTCAGCAAAATTGTTGTTTTTTTATAGCAATACAAAAGATTTGTCAAGCACAGATTGTTCAGAACCTTGCAAGGCTATTGGGGTTGTGGTAGAAGAATTCAAGGCTTAATTATATGTTTATATAATTATCGAATAGTTAAGGCAACAGGTGTTTATAAAAGGAACGAATGCAAATCCAAAATGTTCTGGTGACCGGCGGCGGTGGGTTTTTAGGAAAAGCCATTGTTAAAAAATTATTAATGCAGAACAAAACGATTGTCTCTTATTCAAGACGGTTTTATTCAGATTTGGATGCCATGGGGGTTCATCAGGTTCAAGGAGATCTCACCGATAAAAAGAGTCTTGTAGCCGCTTGTAAAGATATGGATGCAATATTTCATGTTGCAGCTAAAGCCGGTATCTGGGGTGAGTTTGAAGATTTTTATTCTGCCAATGTCACGGGAACAAAAAATGTAATCCATGCCTGTATTGAAAATGAAGTTTCTCAACTCATCTATACCAGTTCACCCAGTGTGATTTTTAATGATAATGATATGGAAAATGTAGATGAAAGTGTAGCTTATCCTGAAAAATATCTGGCGCCGTATCCTCAAACCAAGGCCATGGCTGAAAAATTGGTTAAAAAAGCGGCCAGACACGGATTGCCAGCGATTATTATCCGTCCACACCTGATCTGGGGGCCTGAAGACAATCATCTGGTTCCCGGGATTGTCAGTCGGGCAAAACGATTAAAAAAAATTGGGAAGATCAATGATCTGGTCGATACCATTTATGTGGACAATGCTGCTGATGCCCATATTCTGGCATCTGAAAAATTATCCCAGAATCCTGAGTTATCTGGAAATGCCTATTTTGTCAGCCAGGATGAACCAATTTCAAAGTGGGAAATGGCCGATGCCTTTTTAGAGGCAGCCGGGCTGCCCCCGATAAAAGGGCATGTCTCAGGAGCCACAGCTTATATGGCAGGATCATTTTTCGAATTTATCTTCAGGCTTTTTAAAATTAAAAAAGAACCACCTATGACTCGGTTTGCCGCAAAGGAACTGGCCACCAGTCACTGGTTTAATATCTCCAAAGCAAAAAACGAATTAGGCTATACCCCAAGAATTTCAACTCAACAGGGCCTGGAACAATTAAAAGAATGGTTTTTGGCATTGGAAAAAAACAAATGAATCAATTACCAAAGTATTTATCTTCACAATACCATAAATTTATCAAGGTTATGGTTTTTGCGGTCAAAGGCTTCCGGGCGGACAGGTGTGATCTTCGGGCTTCTTCCCTGACATTGTTTACACTCTTGTCCATTGTGCCGGTGATGGCCATGGCATTTGGTATTGCAAAGGGGTTTGGATTTAAAGAGATGCTGGAGAGCCAGGTACTTAAACTGTTTGCCGGCAACGAAGAGGTGATGCAGAATATACTGACCTTTTCCAGTAATCTTCTTGAAAAAACCAAAGGTGGCCTCATGGCTGTTTTTGGTATTATCCTATTGTTTTATTCTCTGATAAAATTGATCGGTCATATTGAAAATGCGTTTAACAAAATATGGTGGATCAATGATGACAGGCCCTTGATCAGAAAATTTACCGATTATATTGCCATCTCCATTACGGCCGGTATTCTGGTCATATTTTCAAGTTCAGGTAATATTTTTATTACCGCTTATCTTGAAAAATTTTTAGTTTATCTTAAGCTGCCCGGAAGCATAGAAAATTTAATCTCTTTGGGGTTTAATATTTTCCCGTTCCTGCCCATCTGGCTGTTGTTTATCTTTTTTTATATCTTTATTCCGAACAAAAAAGTGGATATCAAAGCCACTCTGGCGGGTGGAATTATTGCCGGAACCATATTTCAGCTTGTACAGATGGTGTATTTAAAATCCCAGGTCGGGGTGTCTAACTATAATGCTATTTACGGCAGTTTTGCAGCGTTGCCGCTTTTTTTAATCTGGTTGCAGACTTCCTGGGCCATTGTTCTGTTTGGCGCAGAAGTGGCTTTTTCATGGGAAAATTCAGAAGCCCTTGAAACCCAGGATATTGATTATGCAAATATAAGCATGCGGCTGAAAAAATTAATTGTATTAAGAATTGTTCACCTGTGTGTGGGGCGATTTGCAAATGCACAAACTCCAGCATCGGATATTGATATTGCATCTGAGATCAAAATTCCATTAAAGATTGTCAAGGTTTTGCTGGTCAAACTGATTGATTGCAATGTTCTTTTAGAGGTTAACCTGCCCAATACCATCGGTTTTGTGCCTGCCCAGGATATTGAATGCCTGAATATTTTAAAAGTATTGACTGCTTTTGAAGAACGCGGGGATGATATCATCACGGTTGGCGGTACCATTGAATTTGAAGCATTAGAAGAAAGTTTGGACGAATTTTCAAAGGCCTGCAGTGTGTCATCAGGCAATAGAAACTTTAAAGATATTTAGTGTTTGAACGGCTCGGGTCTACGAGCCATCAAAACACGAGTTTCCGGTCAGTCACTAATTATCTGTGGTGATATTAAAGAATTCTTTTATTTCTTCTTCTTTTTTTCTCAGTTGATCAATCACCAGTTTTAATATTGATGGGTTCACACCGATTTTTTTAGGAGAGTTTTTAACGGTCACAGGAACCGGGTTGCCGCTATGTCCAATACCTGCTTTTTGGGTTAAGTAATCTGCCAGATTAATAATCAAAGCCTGGTGTTTAAACTTGATGGGTGCTGATTCCGGATTGTGGTGAAACCTGACGGGCAGCATGATGGATTGCGGGAAATTCCAGCGTTTCATTAAAAGGGCAGAAAGGGTGGAATGGTCTATTTTGAAGATCGCATTTTCAGCAAAGTACAACGGCCTTTTTTTTTCCATGGCAAGCTGTCTGACTTTTCGGTATTCATCTTTGAAATAAACAGAAAAGATTACCTTTCCCATATCATGCAGAAGGGCGGGTATGAAAATTTTATTGGCTATCCCAGGGTTGGTTCGCTTGGCCAGCTCTTTGGATATGGTGGCCACACCAATGCCATGTATCCATAGGGCTTTCATATCAAGGGTTAAGCCTGATTTATCAGTGAAAGAAGACAAAATCCCCATACCAAGAGCAATGCCGATAATCTCATCAAATCCAATAACGGTAATGGACCGCTTAATGGTTTCAACCCGTGTTTTTTGAGCATAATAAATGGAATTGGCCAGCCTTAGTAATTTGTTTGTCATGCCCTGGTCAAAAGAGATGATTTCAGCCAGTTCTTCAGTCGTTGTCTTTTCATCAGATGCAACACTGATAATTCGGTCAACCACAACGGGAAGCGTTGGAAGGTCGCTGTCCTTTTTCTGAACCATTTTCAGAATTTCATCTTTAATTTCCATTCAGTCCTTTATGGTGTATCCGTTAAAACAAATTTTTTGGGATTGCAAAGAATCCTTTGAATACCCTTTTTTTATTTCATCAGGATATCCTATAGCGATAATGGATTCAATAGTTATATTATCGGGTATCTTAAGAACTTCTTTAACATAGGCATCGGAACTTTTTAAAGGAGAATGTTCTCTTTTTCTGATCTGGATCCAGCAGCTGCCAAGACCCATGTCATGTGCAGCCAAATGGATAAAAGTCGAGGCAATTGAGGTATCCTCTATCCAGACATCGCTTGTTGATGGTTTAGCGCAAACAACGATGCCAAGAGGCGCATTCGATAAAAAGCTTGATCCGTGGGTTTTTGCCCTGGAAAGTGTTTTAAGAATCTGTGGAGCATCAATGACTATAAATCGCCATGGATTAAATCCCCGGGAAGAAAAAGATCGCAGGGCAGCTTCGATTAGCCTGTTTACTTTTTCTTGTTCAACAGGCTTGTCCTTGAATTTTCGAATACTTCTCCGATTCGAAATCAGGTCTAAAAACATGGGACCTCCAATCTAAATAAATACAAAGGCCTAATTAATGAAACCGGGTGATATTAATGTTACCCTGTAATTGCATTTCATCAAATTTTTTGCGCAGCATCCGTTTGAACCAATTTCGGCTGGGGGGCCATAACAATAAAAGTCCAGTGACATCTGTAATCAGGCCCGGGGTGAGTAATACGATCCCTGCAGCAAAAATAATCACAGCGTCAATCATTTCTTCAGCCGGCATCAAGCCTTGTGCAAGATTTGTCCGAAGTTTAAGCAGTGTTCTCATCCCTTCCATCCTGGCCAGCCAGGCCCCTATAAATCCCGTAAGGATGACCAATAGGATCGTATTGAATCCGCCGATGATTGTTCCGACTTTTATGAGCAAATACAGTTCCAATACCGGGATAAGGGTAAAACCTAAAAAAAGTTTGAAAAGCATAAATTATATTGTCCTTGTCTGGTTCAATGTTAGTCAAGATAATGAGGCCAAAACTATTTGTGTCAAGTTCTTTCCATAACCCGCTGGATGGCCTCTTTGAGCATTTCAACATCAATGGGCTTGGAAATATAATCATCCATACCCGCATCTATAAAGTCCTGGCGATCCCCGTGCATGGCATGAGCGGTCACCGCAATAATCGGAATACAATTACCTGAAGACCTGATGAGCTTAGTGGCTTCAAATCCATCCATTTCCGGCATGGAACCATCCATGAGGATGAGGTCAAAGGTTTGTTCACGAACGATTTGAACGGCTTTGAGTCCATTCGGTGCGATACAGACTGTATGCCCCATTTTATTGAGCATTTTTTTAAGGACTTTTTGGTTGATCAGGTTGTCTTCGGCAACAAGAATATTTAATGGGCGTTCTTCACCACCAGCGCTTTCTTTTTGTATGATTTTTACAAAGTGCTCATTCCCATATTCTAATGGAAGAGTAAACCAGAATTTCGCACCATTGCCTTCCTCGGATTCAACCCCGATATTACCACCCATCATTTCTACCAATTGTTTGGAAATGCTTAACCCAAGTCCTGTGCCACCATACTTACGCGTGGTTGAAATATCGGTTTGTGAAAAAGGTTTAAAAAGATTATCTTGCCGGTGTTTTGAAATGCCAATACCAGAATCTTGAACTTCAAACAAGATCAGCACCCGGGAACGTTCCCTTTTTTGGACACTTGCTAACACTTTTACTAAGCCTTTTTCAGTAAATTTAACTGCGTTGCCGGCAATGTTCAGCAAAATCTGCCTCAGTCTTGTTGGATCACCTTTGAGGAATATGGGCAGGTTCTGATCAATAGAAAAATCAATTTCAATCATTTTTTCGCAAATATTTGAGGTCAAAAGGTTTTTAATATCTAAAAAAATATGCTCTATGCTGAAATCAATGAACTCTAAATCTATTTTTCCAGCCTCAATTTTAGAAAGATCCAGGATATCATTGATCAATGCCAGCAATACCTGTGAACTGGAACTGATGGTTTTGATATATTCTATTTGTTCTTGTGTGGGATTTGAGTCCTGCAGCAGTTGGGCCATGCCAAGAATGCCATTCATTGATGTTCTGATTTCATGGCTCATATTGGCTAAAAACGCACTCTTGGCAACACTTGCAGAAGATGCTTCAACCGCCATGACATTGGACCGTTCAATGGTTTGTTCTAAAGCAATATTGATTTGTTCAAGCTCTCGTATTTTGTCTTCCAGTTTATTGATTGCCTCAATATTCTGGTCATTAGAAATACACGGTTTTTTAATGGTGGTATTTTCAAGCTGTTTGCTGAAGATGGGGTTGCTATGTATTTGTTTATCCAAATCACCACCTTTTATCAGATTTTGATCTTTTTTATAAATGTGCCATATTTGTATGGTAAAATCAATTTATAAGCGAATATTTCAAGAAATGATTGGCCTAAATAATGATAGGCGATTGATCTGGATACCATGGGTTTTTTCCAGTTTTTTTTTGTACAGAGGGCTCAATGATCTTAAGAAACGAGTCCCTGGAGATTTCAATTGCTCCCATGTGAATCAGATGATCGCTTGTAACCTGGCAATCGATCAGATCAAAATCATATTTTTTTAAATGGCAAGCCAGTGCCACCAAGGCGATTTTAGATGCATTCTTTTGTAAAGAGAACATGGATTCACCGAAAAATGTTTTGCCCAGACTGATACCATATAATCCGCCAATCAATGTATCATCTTGCCATGTTTCAATGGAATGGGCGTATCCTTTTTTGTGAAGCGTGATATATGCATCAATCATTTCATCCACAAGCCAGGTTCCATTGCCTTTATTTTTTCGTAATTTTGCGCAGGTATGAATGGTCTGTTCAAAAGCTGTGTCCACACGGACACTGAACATTTTTTTTTTGATTGTTTTGTTCAGGCTTTTGGGAATGTGAATCTTATCAGGAAACAGGACAAGCCTGGGGTCAGGTGACCACCACAGGAGAGGGGCATTTTCAGAAAACCATGGGAATATTCCATTCTTATAGGCCAGTAACAGTCTTTCAGGCGACAGATCCCCACCGACGCACAATAGACCGTCATCCCTTGATAGTTGAGCCGGAGGGAAAATAAGGTCGTTCGATAACCTGAAAAGGGGCATTCAACTTTTATACGTGAACTTAAGCGTTTTATTTCTCAAACCAAGTAAAATTTTGCCCCCCTTTTCCAGACAGCCAAAAAGGATTTCATCTGTAATTTTATCCTTAATACTGGTCTGAATAAAACGATCCAAAGGCCGCGCACCGAATTTAGGGTCATGTCCTTGTTTGGCCAAAAATTCACGAACCTTAGGTGTATATGTTATCGTGATCTTTTTGGTTTTGAGCATGGCTTTGAGTTCTCGCATGTTTTTATCAACAATCATCTCCATGACTTTTGGGGATAGATGGTTGAACTGGACAATTCCGTCCAGTCGGTTCCGGAACTCCGGACTGAATGTTTGTTCAACCGCTTTGAGTCCTTTTGAATCCATATCCCCGGATTGAGAACCAAATCCAATGGCATTGGCATTCATTTCCCGTGCACCGGCATTTGATGTCATGATGATGATTACATTCCTGAAATCAGCAGATTTACCATTATTGTCCGTCAATGTGGCATAGTCCATAACCTGTAAAAGGATATTGTAAAGGTCCATATGGGCCTTTTCAATTTCATCAAGCAACAGGACACAATGGGGATGTTTCCTGACACTGTCGGTTAAAATGCCGCCCTGCTCAAACCCGACATATCCGGGAGGGGCACCGATCAATCTGGAAACAGCATGTTTTTCCATGTATTCACTCATGTCGAATCGTAAAAACTCAATGCCAAGATTGACTGCCAGCTGTTTGGCTACTTCGGTTTTCCCCACACCGGTGGGCCCCATGAAGAGGAAAGAACCGATGGGACGATCTGGTGAGGCAAGGCCTGCTCTTGATCGTTTAATGGATGTGGTCAGGGTGTTGATCGCATCATCTTGACCAAAAATAACCTTGAACATTCGTTTGGGCAAAGATTCCAGATTGGTTTTGTCTGTCGAGGTAACACTGGTAACCGGAACCTTGGCAATTTTTGCAACAATTTTTTCAATATCTTTGATGCTGACACTTTTTCGTTTGCCTAGCCCTTTGAGACGAAGATAAGCTCCTGTTTCATCAATCACATCAATGGCTTTATCCGGAAGGCATCGGTCATTGATATATTTATCCGACAGATATGCAGCAGCTTTTATAGTACCGGCGTTATAGGTCAAGCCGTGGTGTTTTTCATAGTATGGTGCAAGACCGGTCAGTATCTGAAAGGTTTCATCCACAGAGGGCTCAGGTACTTCAATTTTCTCAAACCGTCGTGAAAATGCCCGGTCTTTTTCAAAATGGTTTTTATACTCTTCATAGGTGGTGGTGCCGATACATTTAATATCACCGGATGAAAGTGCGGGTTTTAAGATGTTTGAAGCATCCATTGAACCACTGGTGGTGGCACCGGCGCCAACGACGGTATGGATTTCATCGATAATCAGCAAGGCATTTTCTTTTTCTACAAGGGCATTTATCACATCTTTGAGACGTTGTTCAAAGTCGCCTCTGTATTTTGTTCCGGCAAGAAGGGAACCCATGTCCAATGAGAAAAGTTCGCAGTTTTCTAAAAGGTCGGGCACTCGTTTGTCTTTGATTCTAAGAGCCAAACCCTCGGCAATGGCTGTTTTACCAACCCCTGGATCGCCCACAAGGATGGGGTTGTTTTTTCTTCTGCGACAAAGGACCTGCATGACCCGATCAAGTTCATCAGCTCGTCCGATGAGTGGATCAATTTTATGCGCCTCAGCTTTTTTTATTAGATCGGTCGTATAAATTTCCAGCGGATCTTTCTTTTGCAATCGTTTTTTCTTTGTATCAGTCTGTTTGAATAAATTTTGAGACGGATCCAGTGGCGGGCCTATCTTTTTTTCAGTTTCTCCGGTATGGGATATATACTTCAGGACATCAAGACGGGTAATACCTTCTGACTCAAGATAAAATGCCGCATGGGAGTCTTTTTCCTGAAAAATGGATGCCAGAATATCTCCTAAATTGACTTCATTCTTTTCAGCTGATCTGGCCTGGTTGATGGCTCGTTGTATCATTCGCTGGAACCCAATGGTCTGCTGTAATACATATTCGTCTTTTGTGTCAATTCTTGTTAGTTTTTCATCAAAAAATTTTTCAAGCTCTTCTTTTATTATATCAGGGCTACCGCCACATTTTTCAATGGTTTCAACACCTGTTTCATGGTTAAGGATCGCATAAAGAACATGCTCAACACAGACATATTCATGCCTTCTTTTTTTTGCTTCACGTACAGCAAACCCGAGCGCTGTACTCAGTTCTTTGCTTATCATATCCTCTACTCCTTTTCCATTGTGCTTTTTAAAGGGAAGCCTTTATTACTTGCCAGATTGTGCACTGTTTCCACTTTTGTTTCTGCAACCTGTCTGGGATAAATACCGCATATCTCTTTCCCCTTATTATGTACATTAAGCATTATTTGCGTGGATTTTTCAAGTGATTTTCCAAAAACAGTCATAAGAATTTCCACTACGAACTCCATGGTTGTATAGTTGTCATTGTGTAAAATGACTTTATACATAGGCGGATGATCACTTCTCGTTTTTGATGAAGTCCTTTTAATTGTTTTAGAATCTGTAGACGTCATTTCCCTTTTTCTCCTACGGCATGCAGCACTTTTTATACTTTTTCCCACTGCCGCAGTGACAGAGATCATTCCGCTGGAGTTTCAATGAAGATCGTTTGATCGGCTTATTGATTGTTGAACCGTTAGAGTGTGAAAAGGTCAGCTCGTTTTGTTCGTTTTGTTTCATTTGATCCACCTGGGAAGGCGCTGAAATCTGGATTTTGAATAAAATCTCAACCACTTCCTCTTTTACCCGGTTCATAAGGCTCTGGAACATGTCAAAACCTTCTTTTCGGTAGATTCGCAAAGGATCCTGCTGGGCATATCCTCGAAGGCCGATCCCTTCCTTTAAATGGTCCATGTTCAGTAAATGCTCTTTCCATCGGGTATCAACCGTATGAAGAATGATATGTCGTTCAATGTCACGTGCAATCTCCTGGCCAATGGATGCTTCTTTTTGGCTATAGATCTGTTTTGCGTTCTCAAACAAAGCCTGGGAAAGTTCATCGGCATCGCTGCTGGATTCAACTGCCTGTTTTAAATCAGGCTTAAAATTAAAGAGTTGTTTGACTCTGTTCTCAAGTCCTTCCAGATCCCAATTTTTAATGGGTGTTTTATCAATGGTATATTCATCAACAATGTCATAGATCTTGTCTTCAATCATTTCCATGACAGCAGATTGCAGGTTGTCTTCCATCAGGGCTTTTCGTCTTTGTTCGTAGATCACTTCCCTCTGCTGGTTCATGACATCATCATATTCCAACAGATGCTTTCTGATTTCAAAGTTATGGCCTTCGACCTTGGATTGTGCATTCTCGATTGCTTTGCTTATAAGTGGGTGTTCAATATGGTCCCCTTCATCGATGCCCAGTCGGTCCATAATTGCATGAATTTTATCGCCACCAAATATTCTGAGCAGATCGTCTTCTAAAGAGAGATAAAATCTTGAGGTGCCCGGATCTCCTTGACGGCCGGAACGGCCACGGAGCTGATTGTCTATCCGTCTGGATTCATGGCGGGAGGTGCCCAGAATATGAAGACCACCTAACTCTTTTACTCCTTCACCCAGAACAATATCTGTACCACGCCCGGCCATGTTGGTGGAGATGGTAACCGCTCCTTTCTGACCGGCATTGGCAACAATTTCAGCTTCTTCCTTATGATGTTTTGCATTGAGGACCGTATGCTTGATCCCTCTTTTTTTAAGCTGTCGACTCATGTCTTCAGAGACATCAATGGAAATAGTTCCCACAAGAACGGGCTGGCCTTTTTGGGACAGCTTTATAATCTCCTTGATACTGGCTTCATATTTTTCTTTTTGTGTCTTGTATATCAGGTCCGGATAATCTTTTCTTACCATCGGCATATGAGTAGGGATGACCAGAACTTCCAAACCATATATTTTTTTAAATTCCGGAGCTTCGGTTGCAGCCGTACCGGTCATGCCGGATAGCTTATCATACATTCTGAAAAAGTTCTGGAAGGTGATGGACGCAAGGGTTTGATTCTCATTTTCAATTTTTACCCCTTCCTTGGCTTCCAATGCCTGGTGAAGCCCTTCGCCAAATCTTCTTCCTGACATCAGCCGGCCGGTAAATTCATCAACAATAATCACCTGATTGTTTTTGACTATATAATCAGTGTCTTTTTTAAAAAGGGTGTGCGCTTTCAACGCCTGGTTGACATGGTGCAAAAGTTCAATATTGGCAGGATCATACAGGTTGTCGACTTTTAATAGCTCTTCGCCTTTGGCTACTCCTTCTTCAGTGAGAGACACGCTTTTGGATTCTTCATCAAGGGTATAATCAATGCCTTTTTTAAATGCAGGGATAAAGGTATTGACCTGGGTATAAAAATGGGTGGATTTTTCAGCGGGTCCTGAGATGATCAAGGGTGTTCTGGCCTCGTCAATAAGAATCGAATCGACCTCATCAACAATGGCAAAGTTCAACTCTTTTTGTGCAAGGGTTTCTCGATCGAATTTCATATTATCTCTAAGATAATCAAAGCCGAATTCATTATTTGTGCCATAGGTGATATCGGAACGATATGCCTTTTTTCTCTGGTCATCATCAATCCCACTGATAATAGCCCCAACGCTTAAGCCTAGAAAATTATACAATGTTGCCATCCAATCTGCATCACGATTGGCCAGATAATCGTTGACCGTAATAATATGAACCCCTTTGCCGGACAATGCATTTAAATAGGCGGGCAGGGTTGACATCAAGGTTTTGCCCTCACCTGTTTTCATTTCAGCAATACATCCTTGATGAAGGGCAATACCACCGATGAGCTGAACATCATAATGGCGCAGGCCCAGTACTCTGACTGATGTTTCTCGAACAAGGGCAAAGGCTTCAGGCAATAGATCATCCAAGGATTCACCATTTTTCAAGCGGTCTTTGAATTCCTGGGTTTTTTGGGCCATCTGTTGGTCTGATAGTCCTTGCATTTGGGGCTCAAGTTGATTGATTGTATCAACAATCGGTTGAAGTTTCTTTATGATTCTTTCATTGTTCGATCCAAAGACCTTTGTAAAAAATTTGAACACCTTTTGATCCTTTACTTGAATAGTAATAAAAATATAAGCATTACTCTGCTACAAATAGAATATATAAGCATTAATTGGGTAAAACAAAACAAAAAATTCAAATAATTTTCTGTTTAGAGGAAAAGAAAAAAACCTGAAGCTGACAGATTAATTCAGAATGTATTTTATCGGATTGACAGGAGTACCATTGATTTTGACTTCATAATGGACATGTGGGCCTGTACTTCTTCCGGTATTCCCTAAAAGGCCAATTACATCACCGCGTTTGACTTCCTGACCTTCTTTGACCAGAATTTTCTCTAAATGTCCAAATCGCGTGACCCGGCCATAACCATGATCAATAACAACCAGGTTGCCAATATACATTTTTCTGGCAGCGTATGAGATTCTGCCGTTGGCAGTGGCAATGATTTTTGTGCCGTTTATATTGGCAATGTCCAGACCGGAATGAAACTCTCTTTGGCCGGTAAACGGGGAGGTGCGGTAACCGAACTCAGAAGTGATCCATCCGGTGACGGGTTTAATTGATGGAGTGGAGGCCAACAGATTTCTTTTCTTCTCAAGCAGCTTGATCAGGTCATCAAAATCAAGTGCCTGCTTTTTTGCTGCCTGGTTGGTCTGCTTAATCTGCTGATGCATTTCACGGATCAGGCTGCTATGTTTTTGTTCCAGAGGGATTTCCGGGTCCAGTTGATCCTTGGGAATACCGCCGATACCGATAAGACCGCTGGAGTCACTGGTTTGTTTAATATCCGCAATTAGCCTGACCTTATCCTCGAATTGCGAAAGGTTGTCCACCGTCTTTTTGAGGACTTCAATTTCACTTGCAAAGCTTTGGATCTGGCTGCGTTGGTTTTTGATTTCATCGTTTTGTTTGATAAGGGTTTTATTTAGTGCTGTATTGTTAAACGAAATATTTTTTAATTGAAAGTAGTCATATCCAATATACAAGGTTCCGGCGATTGCTAATACAAGGATACCGCCAAGCACACCTAAAACAGCTTTGTGCACAGAGAATTCTCTGATATCAGAAGATGCGCCTGAGTGAAACCATATTTTAACACTTTTTCTCATTAGTATCCTTATTATTTAGTTATTTTTTATATGTCAAGCATAAAAATTTCTTATAATGGGGACTGAACAAAATCTAATCCTGTTTTTTCCTCTAAATCAAACATTAAATTCATATTTTGTACTGCCTGCCCGGCCGCTCCTTTTAAAAGGTTGTCTATGACTGAAACAATAATAATTTGTCTTTTCTCCTCATTAAAATGAAAGCCAATATCACAACAATTGGTCCCGTTCACATGCGAAATCGCAGGATATTTATCTTTGTCTAACACTCTGACAAAAAACTGGTTACCATAATAGCTGTCATAGGTCTTTTTAATCTTGCTGTAACTTGCATCGTTGGTAGCATTAACATAAATAGTAGATAACATTCCCCGTGTGAGTGGCAAGAGGTGAGGTGTAAACGTAATGGAAATCTTATTTTGTGAATTCAGACTGAGTTGCTCGTTGATTTCAGGTGTATGCCTGTGGTTGCCGACTTTATACGCACTGAATGAATCATTGACTTCGCAATAATGTGTGGTCAGCGATAAAGATCTTCCCGCACCACTGACACCTGATTTTGAATCTGAAATAATGTTTTCAGGATGGATGAGTCCTTCTTTCAAAATGGGAATCAAGGGTAACAGGATGCTGGTGGGATAGCACCCGGGATTACCGACCAGATCCGTTTGTTTGATCTGGTCCCGGTATATTTCGCACAAACCATAAACGCTTTGTTTTAAAAGATGTTTGGACGTGTGCGCCTGGTAAGCGGATTCATATGCACGAACATCAGTAAAACGATAATCAGCAGAAAGATCAATCACTTTTACATTCTCTTTTAAAAAAGCGGGTGCATGGTCCATGGATACTTTGTGCGGTAAGGCTAAAAAGACAACATCAACTTTTTTGGAAAGTGCCTGGATGTCAAGGCTGTCGCAAATCAGGTTTTCAAATCCTCGCATGGAAGGAAATATTTCTGTAAAAGCCTTTCCTTTATATCTGTTGGATGTAATAGCGCATAGTTTGGCCTTGGGGTGATTGGATATTAATTTAACCAGTTCAACCCCAGTGTATCCCGATGCTCCTGCTATACCGACGTTAATCATATTGTTCCTTGTTTAGAGTCTATTAAGTCCTCTGATTTAACAGATATATGCCATCTTTTCAAGAATCATCTTGATTTTAATTCCAAGTTTTTAATTTGTTTATCTGGTTGTTCAACCGTTATTGGAACAGGTGCATAAACAACTAAAGAACGGTCTTCTCCTTTAAGGGTTGCATCAATAATCTTTGATATGATATTCCAGTCTCCTTTGGCAAGACCTGCGCCAATTTTAGGAAAACCAATTTTTAAACCCGTGTATTCCTTTTTTATTTTTATAAAAAGCTGCTCTACAGCATCATAATCCACCAAGGGTCCTGAACCTGAATGATTGTATTGGGTATATCCGTTCACAATGGTGAAAAAATTGCCGCCTTTTTTGACCTGAACACAGGAAAAATTGCCAAGTTTTTGACGGTCACCAGGGGTTGTGTCCAGATCAGCCTGATACGCTTGTGGGAAGTGTTCTTTTATTTGTTTGGCAATACCGGCACCCATGGAACAAAAGCAATTACAGCCATGGATAATGACATCAAATTGTCCGGTTATGGCCAGTTGAATCAAGTCCCCTTTAATAATTTTCATCAGTGCCAAGCCTTAATTTATAAACATTACAAAGATAATTGAAGCAAAAAATGTTCCTGAGTTGGAATAGATAGTATTTTTTTTTGTATTCTGTCAAAACCCCTTAAATAAAGGAATTAATCTCTTTGACTATTCGTATTCGGTTTTTAAATTATATTCTATTTTAAAATAGAAATGATGATATTTAATTAATATGGTGAGGTTCAAACAAAGATATTTTTTTGTCTCTCTATCAGAGTAAAAAAAATGTAATAATTTAAAAAAACATTGTTAATTTAAACAAATAATATTTATATGATGGGTATGTGTGCGTGTACAAAAATATTCAGAGAGCCGGTAAATGCCATCTCTCATATGGCTGGAGCAATTGTATCGGTTGCTGCACTCACATTGATGGTTGTTTTTGCAGCAATGAATGCCAGTGTCTGGCACGTTGTTTCTTTTGCTGTTTTTGGCGCAACGCTTATTTTGATGTACACGGCCAGTTTTCTTTACCATGGTTTAAATATTTCAGAAAAAGCGTTGCTGGTTTTCAAACGCATTGATCATATTATGATTTTCATGGTGATTGCAGGATCCTATACCCCGATCTGTCTTGTTCCGCTACGCGGGCCATGGGGCTGGAGTCTTTTTGGAATAGTATGGGCAATGGCTTTGTCAGGGATTATATTAAAAGTTTTTTTTATTCATGTTCCCAGGTGGATTTCAACCTTGATTTATGTGGTCATGGGGTGGTTGTGTGTTCTTGCCATATATCCTCTGGTTAAAACCCTTGACCCGATCTGCCTGTTCTGGCTTGGGTTGAGTGGTTTTTTTTATACTGCTGGTGCGATTGTTTACTCCATAAAAAGACCGAATCCTTTTCCCGGTATTTTCGGCTTCCATGAGATATGGCATTTTTTTGTCCTGTCAGGAAGTGCCTGCCATTTCTGGCTGGTATTCAGATATTTGATGTATATTTAGCCCGGATAGTGCTTGATCATTCTTTTGCACATTGAAAAAATCAATTTATTTGGGTAGTATTTTCAGCTTGCATGCTTATTGTCTGTCAAGGAGCTGATATGATCATCAATGATGTAAAAAAAATAACAAACTATCGTTTTCTCAATCTGTTTTCAGTTCAGTATAAAGATCAGAAGGATTGTGAAAAAGAATGGATATTTGCCTCACGCTCAAACCATGATAACCCACTTAAAAGTCAGTCAAAGATACCTGATGCAGTTGTCATTGTTCCGTATCATATCCAACGGGAAGAGCTGGTTCTTATCAAGGAATTTAGAGTCGCTCTTGGGGGGTATCAATACGGTTTTCCTGCAGGTCTTGTGGATAAAGGAGAATCTATTGAACAGGCAGGCTCAAGAGAGTTTTTAGAAGAGACCGGATTAACCATTACCCGTATAATAAAAACAAGTCCCCCTATTTTTTCTTCATCCGGTCTGACCGATGAATCCATCAGTCTGTTTTATGTAGAATGCACAGGAGAAGCGTCAAATCATTATAATGAAGCATCTGAAGATATTGAGGTGGTTTTTTTCTCACAAAAAGACGCTGGTAATATTTTATATGATGATACTGTCAAGTTTGATGTGAAAACCTGGATTGTACTTCAAAATTTTGCTGCTCAGGGAAAAGTGTAATGTTTGCCAATCTATTATATTTTCTGGTTGCCCTGGTGATTTATACCACTACAGATCTTTTTGGACCAATCAAAGAGATGGATGAAAATGCAGTGTTGAACAGTGTCCTTCTGAGTATGGTTTTTGTATTGATCTGCAAAATCTCTTTTGACCGACTGGCTAAAAAAACACATCAAACCGGTTATGGCCATATCGATCACTGGGTTGGGATTTATATCAATCGCCTTTCGATTCTGGCCTTAATCGTCTTTGCCATCAATCTTTATGGATTTAAACTGTATCTGTTGTTTTCAGGGAATGTTCTTTTTGAACGTATCCCCACGATTGAAGCGATCCTGTTTTTATCTTTGTTCCTTTTTTATTTGATTGCTATCTGGGGAGCCGCCTACAAGATCCAAAAAGAATTTTTTGCAGGAAAGGTTTCTCGAAAAGATTTTATCTTGTCCAATGTTTCTTTTTCTTTGCCGGCATTACTTCCCTGGTTTGTCCTTTCCATTGTTGCAGACGGTCTTGGTTTATTACCCTGGCCACCATTCCAAACGTTTTTAAAGAGCCCGGCAGGGGAGGTCGCTTATATTGCTCTTTTTTTTGCAGCAGTTGCAATATTTGGTCCTGTAGTCATAAAAAAAATATGGAATTGTAAACCCCTTGAGCCTGGATATGCCAGAACTCGGATTGAATATTTATGCAAGAAAGTGGGGTTAAAATATTCTGATATACTGATGTGGAATTTATTTGGCGGTACCATGATCACCGCCGGTGTAATGGGACTGGTTGGTCGATTCCGTTATATCCTTGTCACTCCGGCGTTACTCAATTCTTTGGCTGGGGATGAACTGGATGCAGTGATGCTCCATGAAATTGGTCATGTTCAAAAACATCATATGGCCTTCTATCTTCTGTTTTTTGCAGGTTTTGTGGCCTGCAATTTTGTTCTCTTTGAGCCGGTATTGTTTTTACTTTACGTGCTTGAACCGGTTTACCGCATGTTTGAAATCATCGGAATAGATAAATCAACAGCACATCCCATTTTGTTTTCTGCCACATTAATAATGGCTTTTATTATTTATTTCAGGTTTATATTTGGATTTTTTATGAGGAACTTTGAGCGACAGGCTGATCTTCACCTCTATAATTTTACTTCAGATGCTTCCTCTCTGATATCCACTTTTTATAAGATTGCATCCTCTTCTAAGCAATCCATGGAAAAACCTAACTGGCATCATTTCAGCATTGGCCAACGGGTCAGGTTTTTAGAAAAATGTCAGATAAACCCGAGTCTGATTCAAATCCACCATTCAAAGGTTAAAAAAATAATGGTCGGATATCTTGTTATGATCAGTCTTGTTTTTACTATGGGGTATTTAATTAATTATGGACCGGCCAAAGAAAACTTTGAACAATTTATTGCAAAAAAAATGCTTTTTCAGAAAATGGCAGTCGATCCTGGTAATGCCGATATTTATGTTTTGGTGGGTGATTATTATTATCATCAAACATCTTATCAAAAAGCCATTGAGGCCTATGAAAATGTTTTGAAACTGGCACCTGAAAATATTCATGCATTGAATAATCTTGCCTGGTTGTTGGCCACGTGTCCGGATAAATTGTTTCGGAACAATGAAAAGGCTGTGATCTATGCCCAAAATGCCGTGGCTCTGCAAAGAGAAGATTTTATTTTAGACACCTATGCTGAGGCATTGTTTGCAAACAATGATATTGAACAGGCTGTAATAATTGCCAGAGAAGCTTTGGGATTGGCAAAAAGTAAAAAAGACTATTATGAAAGCCAATTGGAAAGGTTTGAAAAGCAATTAACCAATTAACGGGCAGGGTATGGAGCAGGATAAATCAACTCTGACCCATAGATTTCGCTAAATGCCAATGGGTAAAAACGACATGCCTGCAATATGGGCAACCTGTTTTATTAACCGGCCGGTTCGTTGAGAAACAATCAAGGCCATGGTATCTTGCAGGGAAATTAATTTGCCAAAGATTCGTTCGTAGCTTAAATTTTTAACATCGCCATCAAGCCTATTGGTTAATAAATAGAGCTGGTCATTGTCTGTTTTTCGGGTTTTCAGTCGCCAGACCAGGATTTCAATGTTCCGTGCACTATTGTAAAGATTCTGTTCATTCAGGAAATCAAGAATAAACAATTCGCATTTATTGTTATAGGATTTGTGGATCATGGTATACAGTCCATACATGAGAGCAAAAACCCTGTCACCTTTAAACTTTGGTTCAAATCCAAGTAAAATGGCACCTGTGCCGTCTTTAAATTCAATCTCCTCATATTTTTTATCTGATGGGCATAAAAAAATTTGTGCAATGCGGGAGTCAATGGTTTGATCCAAAGATTTTTTCAACTCATTGGGATTCATTTTATACATTTTTTTTGTCAGGGTTTTTAACAGTTCAACTGACTGATTTATATGGATTTCAGAGACCTGATTGATATCAGTCTTGGCAAGGTCTTTAATTTGAAATTGGGGGGCAGGCCGGCATCCAGATAGTGTGAAGAAGCAAAAAAGCGCAACACCCAAAGAAAATTTTAAGCAAAAAGGATAAATGAAGATCTCCTTATTATAACCGGTCCCTGAAATAAACAGTGCTCATGAACAATGTTAATTTCAAGGACCGTATGCGGGTGATTATTTTTCAGCTTTGTATTCTTTGATACCTTTGTGCAGCGTTTTAACCGCCAGCTGGATGCAATGATGTTTTTTTTCAGGTATGTTTTCGAGAACAGTAAAAACATCACCGTCAGTTAATCTCAATGCATCATCAATGGTTCTGCCTTTCACCAGTTCAACTGCTGCCATTGCTGCAGAGATAGCCCCGGCGCAACCTGTGATTTCATATCGGACATCATCAATGATGTTGCTGTCATCAATTTTTAAATAAATTTTCATTGTATCACCGCAGGACCCGATTTTTTCAGAGACCTGGTCTGCATTTTCAATATGACCCATATATTTTTTTTCAAGATAGTAATTGATCGCTGGATCAGCATATCCTGCATCTGACAGCATTTTTCTTTCTGCATCAGATGATCTGGTTTTTGTAATCACTAAAAATTCCTCTTTTATACCCTGATAAAAAAGAATACTTTACCGAGTGTGATAATAAAGTATTCCATGATTAAATCATAAACATGATACATAAAATAATTGATTTGTTTTTTATGTCAAGCAAAATGCATAAAATCATTTTGTCCTTGACAGGATTTTTCCAATTTGTATCCTGAAACTATCTTGATAAGGAAGACAATTTTAAAATAATGATTCCTAAAAAAGGAGACCCCTATGAGTAAAGAACAGTCCGCCAGACAGGACATCAACGCCCGGATCATTCGTTTGAAATTAGTCGATGGAACCCTGGTCAATGGGCAGGTGAATATCAACCGGGATCATGGCTATGACAGACTCAGCGATCTTGTGGCAAATTTTCGGGAACCTTTTTTAATTCTTTATAACGTTACGGTCCACTATGAAACCATGGATAACCCAGTGAAGCATAAAACGCTATTTATCAATAAAGATCATATTTTGTGGGGTGAGCCGGATGAAGATCAAAAATAGCCGATAAATTTGTGTTGGTGATCAATAATGACAATAATAATAATACTTGAGATTATTATTGGCTGTGATATTCTTAATATAAGTTTTCCCGAATATTTTTCATAAAAGGTTAGATAACCATGATAATACTTACACTATCTGCTAATATTTTTCTTCTATTGTTGAACAGCTAAAAAGGAGAACAAGTTATGAAAGAGTTGATCGCGTACATTGCTCGGGCACTGGTTGATAATCCGGATGCGGTTGATGTGCAGGAAATTAAAGCTCAGCAGACCCTTGTTTTAGAGTTAAGGGTAGCCAAAGAAGATTTGGGAAAGGTCATTGGTAAAAAAGGGAGAACTGCCCAGGCCATGCGAACGATTTTGTCATGTGCATCAGCAAAAGAACAAAAAAGGGTTATTCTTGAAATCGTTGAGTAAAACCAAAAATGGGTAGGCAATTCTTTTATCTTTGTAAAAGGGATTTTTTCGCACAAAAATCAATATTGGGCTTTGTTTTTTAAAGGCTGGCTTTTAAATAGCGGTCCGGTGTATAAAGAGACTTACACAAAGATATAATAAATATTATTAGATCAATTTAAAATAGATAAAGACAATCACTCTTTGTATTGATTTATATGATTTTAATCTGTATCTTGCAGTGCAATTTAATTACTTACTAAAATAAACGAGGATCAATGATTAATACAGAAGATAAAATAGAGCCCATACAAAGCAGTGTTACATTGAAATCATATTTTTGCCCCCATTGTCGAAAAATTTTAATGAAGGGTGCTGTTAAAAGATTGAATATGACTTGCCCGAATTGTCAGAAAATGATTGACGCAGATGAGAGCGAACTTTTAAAATCTGAAATTTTAAATGAAACAATCAAATAAGGCAGGACCAAAATAGATTAAGGCAACCAGACAAAGAGAGCGTAAAAAAATATTTGGATTCAAAATTGATTGTCATTCATTAATAAACCAGGATCTTGTTCGTTTGCAAAATCCTACCAGCATCAGCATGAGTGGAACTTCAATTAAAACTCCCACCACGGTTGCAAGCGCTGCACCGGAAGAAAGACCAAACAGCATGACAGATGTGGCAATAGCCACTTCAAAGTGGTTGGATGCACCGATCATGGCCGCAGGAGCAGCATCCTCGTATTTCAGATTCAACAGTCTGGCAGCACCATAACCAAGTGCAAAAATAAAAATCGTCTGGATAAACAATGGTATTGCAATCCATAAAATCGTCAGCGGATTTTCTGTAATAACCTCACCCTTAAAGCTGAACAACAGAACCAGGGTTAAAAGAAGGGCACCAATTGTAACCGGTGTCAATACTCCCAAAAATTTTTCCTTGAACCAGATTTCACCCTTGACGCCAATAATCCATTTTCTGGAAAGATAACCTGCAACCAGTGGAAGCGCTACATAGATTGCAACAGATAAAAGCAAGGCCTGCCATGGGATAGGAAGTTTTCCTATACCAAGCAGAAAACCGCCTAAAACGCCATATAAGACAAGCATGGTAAGGGAGTTAATGGCAACCATGACCAATGTCAGGCCATCATTTCCGCGGGAAAGATATCCCCACACCAGAACCATTGCAGTACACGGTGCAATTCCTAAAAGAATACACCCTGCAAAGTAACTTCGCCATAAGGGGATCTGCAGCATTTTAATGCCGTCCTGTAAAACAACGACCCCTGCACCATGTTGAGCTCCCACAGGAAGATCAAGACCAAATGGCATTTTGACAAGGTCAATTGCATCAACTCCGATAAATGATTTGAGTAAAAAACCAAGGAAAAATATTGAAATGGCGTACATGGTAAACGGTTTAATGCACCAGTTGATAAAGAGAGTGAGAAAGACGGGTTTTCCACTTTTGCCCGCATTGATTACAGATGCAAAATCAATTTTTACCATAATCGGATACATCATGAAGAAAAGACATACAGCAATAGGGATTGAAACGACCGGTGCACCACCGACATTGATCGACATGCCATCAAGAGTCTTGGCTAAATTGGGGGCAACTTTGCCTAATAGTATACCGCCAAAAATACACAACCCGACCCAGACAGTCAGGTATTGTTCAAAAATGCTGGTCATCTTTCGATCCTTTGCAGCCATATTTTCCTGTTTCATTTTTTATCAGTTCTCCTTTTGGCCTTTTAGATTGTCTGAAAGATTGTCCGGCAATCCTTCAATAAAGGTTTTTATTTCATCCCTGACCTTACGGTAACAATCCAGTTGTTTTTTTCCGGTTCATTATAATGATTTAAAAACAGCTTTTCTTTATAAACGCAATTCCTTGGTTCTTTATGGATACCTGATCATTCAAGGTCCAGAAATCATAAAGAACACCAATACCGAACACACCTCCGGTCACAAGGTATAGGATCCCGGAAATCCATTTTCCCATGTACATGCGATGGACACCAAAAACACCCAGAAATGTTAGAAATATAAATGCAAGGGAGTAGTCAATATCGCCTTGAAAATATCTAAGATCCGCTGCTTTATCCATGGAAGGAATCAGAAAAAAATCGACGAGCCATCCTATTCCAAGTAAACCGAGAGTAAAAAAATAAAGAGTACCTGAAATAGGTTTTCCATAATAAAATCTGTGTGCCCCAATGAAACCGAATGTCCATAAAAGATACCCGATGGATTTTCTATGTGTATCGTTTCTGTGCATTGCTTTTCCTTTTTTAATAAAAATTACTTTTAGTAACTTATTAGCAAATAATATACCAAAATCAAAATAGAATTAAAATCAATAACATAGAATATAATCTTGGGATTGAATAGTTATTCTATACACCACAAATGGTTTAAATCGCCAATCGGTGGTTAAAAAAAACTTTCGGCGTGATTCTGTGTTGTTTTGAAATTTGCAAAGTACTGAAATCTTAAAGATAAATGGCGGAAGCACATGGGTTTCTCTAACACTTTTGCGAACTTAATAAGCTGATCGATTACGTCAACGACACTGTCAATTCTTTGGCGAAACAACCGCCAACTCAAGTTGTTTATAAGGTTCTAAAATCATATATTCCTTTATTGCTAAGTATCTCTGGGCGTCTCGGATTTTTTGGCACGGATCCTGCTTTCTACTGGGTATCGTGGTGGGATTTCATATCAAATCAACCATGCAAAGGCCAATCCTTTGGAAAAGGAAGGTGTGTTGTGAAAATTTCAGATACCGGTTTCTCAGTTCCCGGGTTTCCGAAGACAGATGTATGGTCCCGGTCTGAAGCCACTGGTCGATTTAATAAGCTGCTGACGTCTAAAATGAGCGATCCGGGTCAGGAAATCCAGCCTGTATTATTGGGTACCATCACCCGGAAAACCCCTACAATTTCCCAGCTTCTGTATAAAGGTCCGTTAAAAAACAAATGCTGGCAGATCATCCACGACAAAATAAACAGCAATAAGGCGTTTCATCGGATTCAACCTGGAACTGAAATACATTATAATCCGAAAACCCGTGAATTGCTTTGGGGAAAAGAACTTTCTGCAATGCTGGCCAAAACCCCCCAATCTTCCGCGAGTGAGGATTTGTCTCAGTCTACTGCTGTCCATACCAATCCTGAATTATCCATGGACCTGTCTGATTCAACCAAGCATTTTATCGGTCGGGACTATGACCAAATGGATTGTTATGAGCTGGTCGTGGGGGGCTTGCGGGAACTTGGGGTTCAATACAGCGGGAAAGGCGGGCTTTATGAACACCTGGTAAGCCAGGCTAACAAAAAGGGCCTATCGCAAAATTATTACCTTAATGGCGAAGGCCTGGTATCTGCCTCAGGAAATGATGTGTATAAGAAAACTTATTACAGAATAACAGATCCATCCGGTACTGTGGATGAAATTATGGCTGACCTAAAACCAAGGCTTGAACAGGGGCAAATCCTTTCTTTTTCCATGAAAAACAGGGGGCATACGGGCATTATTTCTCAAAGGGAAGACCAGTGGACCTTTATCAACTCAGGTCAAATGGACAACAATCTGTCCGGAGAAAACGGAAAAAAGGCAGTGGGTGAAGAAGGCCTGGAAGCGGAACTTCTCAACTGGTTCAAATTGGTGAATAGTGAACAATCAGCTCTTCAGATCACTCTGGGAAGTCTTGATATGAAAAGGTTGTCCATGTTCAAACCCTCAGGATTTCGGCGAAAGGCATGAGGAATTTATTTCCATCCTGCTGACCCATTGCCCCGGCAGTCAATTGTCAGGACTTTTTGTTTTCCCGTCATGATGGGCAATGGGTTTGCCATTAAGTGGAGGAGTAGGAGAGAGGAGACCGGGAAAAGCCCGGTTTCGTTTACGCTTATCTTCCGGAAAACTCGTTTCTCGGTTTTACCTCAGAACGCTTTAACGATAATGTAGAATATAGCAAAACTAAAATTCGGAATGTTCTATGATTTGAATCGGTTTGGTTAGAAGATTTTTTTAATCTTAATAGGTTCCCCAAAATAATATAACAGAGATAAGCAATAGGTGCTGAAATAAAAAAAGATAATAAAATAAGCTTTATATCGTTTGAAATTATATGATGCAAGGGGATTTATTACTTTAAGAGTAAATGATTGCTAAGATTCAAATAGTGTAACGGTTTTTGCCTCCTAATATTTTGCCCGTAATGATTAATTTTCCTATAAATCAAGTAGATTACAACGAAGTCGTAAAATCAACAGAGTTACAAAATAATGTAACGCCATTAAAAAATC
>JBDRQO010000054.1:0-95339 GCA_043826275.1 Pseudomonadota bacterium | reverse complement strand
AACCTGCCAAGGAATAGCCGGGAAGTGGGTAGCATTGAATAATGCACCACAGGGGGTCGGGCAGATCATGTCCGGCCCCCTGACTTTTTGTTCATTCTCCCGTTATAATCATAAAATTACAGGATCATTTTAATGCGGATTTTACCCATGGCATCATAAGAAAAAAAACTATATATGGTAGGCGAACAGCGAGTTTAGGCAAAATGACACTATAATCCTCTCCAAAAGACCATATTAATTTGGCAAAACGTCAAAAAACACCCCAAATCTTATGATCTGTAATTCGGCAAAAAGTACGACAGGAATTTGGCAAATCACACATTGTTGTGCCGAACCTGTGTCACCCGGTCCATGCTGTCGTAGATGTACGTGATTGTAGTGTTGTCAGCTTTGGTAATAATTTCAGGATTTGCATCTTCATCATAGGCAACAGCTTTTGAGCGCGTGTATCCGGAATAATCAATATTATCCGGATCAAGTGTGGTGGTATCAACCGCATGGGCCTTGGTTTCAAGGACACGCTGGTTAAGCGCATTATATTGGTAAAAAATGGTTTTGTTCAGACCATTGGTGATAAACACCATGTTGGAGTTTGAATCATACCCGAAACTGGATGTGGATTGTTCGGGCGTTAACAAGCCTTGTGTTTTTTGAGCCAGGCGGCCCAGGCTGTCGTAAGAAAAGACGGTTTTCACTGCTTGGCCATTGGTCTGGCTGATGACCTGGTTATTGGCATTATAGGCCAGACGGGTTTCTACCCCTTGTTCTATTTTGACTGTCAAGCGGTTAAGGGCGTCATATTCATAGGTGCTGGTGACATTGCCCGGAAAGACAATAGACGTCAGGTTATTGTTGATATCACATTTAATTTGGCAAAACGTCAAAAAATACCTTAAATCGTATGGCCGCTAAATTGCCACAAAAGATGATAAGATCTTGGCAAATTACAATTAATGCATTTTCCATATGTCAACATAAAAAACTTGATCAAAGCATAAAATAAGGGCACAATATGGTATAAATATAATTAAGGCATTCTAAAAAATTAACAAATGTGGAGTAACTATGTTATTAGGGAAACGGATAAAACGCTTGCGACAGCAAAAAGGATGCACCCAAATGCAGCTGTCAAAAAAGCTCAGTGTTCATCAATGACCGATAAGAACATACTTGATCTTGTAAAAAAGAGTGCAGCAAAAAGGATACTGTTTCTTTCCCATGCAGTACGGCAGATGTCAAAGCCCGACAGGATGATCACCACTAAGGATATCCGTCATGCCATTGAAAATGGTGAAGTGATAGAAAATTATCCTCAAGATACACGCGGTCACAGCTGCCTGGTACTTGGTATCCGAACAGACCGACCGATACATGTTGTCTGCTCTCCCAAAGAAGAATACCTGGCAATTATCACAGCATATTTGCCAAACAAAAAAGATTGGAACAACGATTTTAAAACAAGGAAGAAGTCATGAAGTGTATGCACTGTAAGGGAACAATGAAGAAAAATATTGCCCCCTTCCATGTTGACCGGAAGGGATATCATTTAACTCTGGATACTGTCCCGGCCTGGGTATGCAACCAGTGCGGAGAAGCCTATTTTGACGAACATGAAGTGGATTCTATCCAGGAGATCATCCAGACTCTGGAAGACAGAACTGATAAACTAACCGCAGTTTCCTAAAGAAGTGGTGTTGGGCAACCTATCAAGGAATAACCGGAAAGTGGGTAACATTGAATAATGCACCAGGGGGCCGGATACATCATATCCGGCCCTTTAACATTTATGGGGATTATTTTATTGTGATCATACAAAAAAACAGGATCATTTTATACGGATTTTACCTGTGGAGTCATATCCAAAAAAACTATATATGGTATGCGGGAAAAAGGTTTTGGCAAAAAGACACTATAGTCTTCTCCAAAAGACCATATTAATTTGGGAAAGTGCCCCAAAATGGTCTAAATCTTATGATCTGTAATTCGGCAAAAAGTACGACAGGAATTTGGCAAATCACAGTAAATCCGGATATGAATCCCGGTTGATGTCAATTAAGCACTCTTTGCCCACACCACCATGAATGCCGTCAATCTGAGTATATGTATCTGAATAGGTGTTGGTGGTTTTATCAAATAAATAGACATAGGTGGTTTCATTGACAGGCTCTGGATCAGGTTCTGATTCTGTGGGATCGGCAATATTTTTAGTTAATTTAACCAGATCCCCTGCACCGTCGCCATTAAGATCCACAAACCGCATGTAACCGGGGGCAATAGAACCCGGCGTGCTGGTGGCCTGGTAGTTGCCGTAAGACACCAGATCGCCGTCATTCCAGGTCAACTCAACCGGGGGGCATGGCAGAAACATTGTCAGACCCGATTTTCTGGATTTTTTTCAGGCGGGACAGATTAACCGGGGCATCAGTCTCATACTCAAGAGTATATGCCACGCTAATTAATTATGTATGGTGCGCTCGGAATTTACTAAGGTTTTCTGTCAAAAACCTTGTCAAGTAATTTTTTTATCTTTATTATGAATATTCAATATCTAAAATTTAGATTATAGTTGAGTGCCTTTTTCAAATTTGTGATATAATCTATGACAAGACAAAACTCAAAGCATCATGGATGATGGATGTTAGATAACCTCATTTTTTAAACAGGAAGATATATCATGCAAAATATAGATATCAGCCAGGTTAAACAGCAGCTTCCCCAAATCCTTGAACAGGATATTGAAGAACCCATTATTATAACCAAACAAGGCCTGCCTATTGCCAAGATTGTCGGGATTTCAAAAAAGAAAAAACAACGTGAATTTGGCTCTGCAAAGGGACTGATTAAAATTGCAAATGATTTTGATGCTCCCCTGGAAGATTTTAAGGAATACATGTAATGCGGGCTTTGCTTGATACAAACGCTTTTCTTTGGTTTATTTCTGGAAGTGACCGGCTCAGTAGTAAAGCTCTTGATTATATGGTCGATTTTGATAATGATCTGGTTTTAAGTGCTGCAAGCCTTTGGGAGATTGCTATTAAAACAAGCTTGGGAAAGCTTGAGCTGCTCAGTCCTTTTGATAAGCTCATACCAGCCCAGCTTGAAAAAAATGCCATTGATGTGCTGCCCATCGAACTGGATCATATCTCAAAAATCATCAATCTTGAGTTCCATCACAGGGATCCGTTTGATCGGTTAATCATTGCCCAAGGGATCACGGAACAAATACCTGTTATCACAAGCGATGCCATTTTTATTAAATATCCGGTAAAAGTTATTTGGTGATCAGATAAAATTATGTATATCCCTTTCAGCTGTATTCGCAGCAAACAAGAAGGTCGTACTGAGTTTGTTGAATTAACCAGCTCTCAGCATTTTCGCCAAATCTGCCCCCTGACTCTAATTGAAAGTTTTTAATAATGTCATAACTCGATTTTGCAGATCTGAATCTTTTTCCATTCGAAATTTCAATCGTTCAATAGCACTGCTTACCGAACTGTATGAATTGATATCAAATTGTTCACCAATGGTTTTCAAACTGTCCCGCCTTATCCGGCGCATTAAAAACAGGGCAACATTCCGGGGCTCATTAAATTGCCCGCGTCTGGATTGATATAAACTCTTTTTCGCCACCTTGTAATGCTCACATACCGTTGATATAAGCTTGTCAGGCTCAGGGGCAAGCGCTTTTGCCTGGGGTACTTCCGGATCATCTTTAATCGCATAAAATTGCGTTTTGATTCTATCTGTAAATTCGGTTCCGCCTAAAATCCCAGACCATTTTTTATCGTCAAACCAACTTGCCTGATTTTCATCCTCTTTTTTTGATATAAAATGCCTGTATTGTTTAACCCTATCTTTTCTATTATGGGTCAGCAGGTTAAAAACATATTCTTTATAGACCCAGTCTGATTTTTTATCCCCGGACAAATAGTGCTGATGACTGCTCCATTTGTATTGATCTATCAAAGCAATGCCGGCCTTTGACCCCTTTTTGACCCCTTTTCCTTTTCGGAATTGGGAATTGGGTTTATCTATCATTTGTTTTTAAAATTTCTTTATTAATATTGTCCTCTATATTTTTAATAACCTTCCCAGAATTTGGAGCTCCAGCACCGACTGCCTTTGACAATCCCGTTGCTAGTGCGCCGACAATTGTATAAATAAGAGTAGAAATTGTAGCAAACACCTTAAAAATAAATGGAACATATTCCTTTGGTGCGAAACAGACGAATCCATTCGATATAATCAATAAAATCACAAAACTAAGTAGAATACCGGACTTCACAGATATTTTTCTACGAATATTATTTAAAAGACGGCTGCCCAACCAAATTAATGGACTTGTTATTAATATGAATAGTACTATACTATTTAACATAAGCTATTCTCATTTATGGCGTAATTTCATATGGCTCAAAAGCCGGATAATAATTTGGCATTTTATCTTTATCAAAACCAGTGGAGATATAAATCACACCATAAGTCATAGTCCACATTAATTGACTTTGAATTTTAGATATAAGGTCAGTGACAAAAAACATACTTCCATCTTCTTTTGGTAACATACCGCTTACTTCAAAATACCAATTGACATAGTCACTAACTCCGTGTCAAGCCCTTTTTTATGGAAAGTTTTACCTCGTAAATAAATGGTATTTTAAATTAAAAATCCTCTCATTTCTAAAACGGAATGAATTGATCTCCTTTTTAACCTATTTTTTTATAACTACGTTCGTCAGGACCTCAAGAAAAAAATTGGTTCCTCCCAAAGGGTCCCTCCCATTTTTTTCTTGACCTCCTTCCTCTCTTCGTTTTTTGTTTATAGGTTAAGTAAGGATGAATATGAATCTTCTATACCTTAACTGGGCAGATGCTTAATTCTAATCCTTTTTTGTACTGGTCATACACCTCCATGGGTGTCCTTGATTTTAATGAACCATGAATCCTTCGATTATTGTAAAACTCCATAAATTCAGTCGTTTCCTGATAAGCTTGTCCATACGTCTTAAAATACCTGGGTTGAAGAAATTCAATCTCTAATATTGAATTAAACGCTTCAATATGTGCATTTTTATTTGGAGTTGCCGACGGTATCAACTCATGCAGTACCCGCTGCTTTCTGGCCCTGTTGATATCATGTCCGACTATATCCCGGATTTTCGTTATGTTCTGTATGATCTTTCAAAATATTCTGACAATGACATCAAGGGAACCATAACAGCCCGTGTTGTCAGGCTGATATTCACACATATCTTTGAACAGGACTTTGCCCAAAAACTGCCTGGAATATTTTCTTTGTTAAAAGACTTGTCAGAAAAAGAAACTGGTTTGCAATATTTTGAATCTCTGATAAAATACATATTCAGCAACGTGGAAGATATTACAACAGAACAATTTCAAACCATTGTATCAAATACGTTGTCTGAAGATAAAGGAGGGTTGATTATGACATTAGCTGAAAAACTTAGAAATGAAGGGCGTGAAAAGTGGCTTGAGCAAGGACTTGAGCAAGGACTTCTTGAGGGGATTGAGTTTGCAGTCAGTATCAAGTTTGGTGACACGGATGACTGCAAAACTGTTATTGCCAAAATTAAAAGCATAAAAAATATCAACCAGCTAAAAGCCTTAAAAGGCAAAATAAAATCAGCAAAAACCGTTCCTGAACTGATTGAATTTATCAGAAATTAAATGTTTGATGGGAAATCACAATAAATAACTTAAAAAGTTGGTGGAATTGAATCATGCATCAGGAGGCCGGTAGAGGACTTTGACCTCCAAAGTCACTCAGGTTAATTCTGAGTAACGCCAGTCAAGCGCTGCGCGACATGCCTGGCCCACCATTTAAAAAAGGGTTTTAGCTGTTTGCTAAAACCCTTTTAAATTTAATGGTAGGCACGATCAGACTTGAACTGACGACTTCTACCGTGTCGAGGTAGTTTATAATTTTTTAAGGTAACTTTAAGTAACACGAGGTAAATACAGATAACGTTATTAATTGGGGCTTTAGCCTATATAACACGGTTTTGGTAAAGGATGGTAAAAATATGTAAAAATAATGGATAAAATAGCATAGTGTTGACAAATTGTTGACTAAAAAGCAGGCCATGGCTATTAAAAATATTAAAAAATCAAATAAGCTGTAATCAAATGATAACAATACTTTCATTGGCGATTGTTATAGAAAATAGTCAATTCATCCCTTTATTTTTTTGGATATTTTTTTGCTTTTCAGTCTCAGTTTTTATTTAAAAACTTAAATCAAACAAAATGGCCTATTTAAGACGTTTTAAATCAATACACATAGACCACTATCAAAAAGATGTGTAATCAAGTATTTTGTAGCTTAAAGCTAATACGATAAACAGAATTTGTATTTATTAAAAGAATTTAATATCATTACATGAAAAAATGATTTTATAATAAGACAATCTTTTGTTTGGGTTAGATAAAAATTCTTTGCTAATTGAATTCGCTTTTGATAACAAATATAAGATATCACTCAGATCCCCTTTTAGAAAATGAGTTATGTAACCAACCAACAAATAAAGAGCGGGGGTTTTATCATGGCACTCATACAATGTCCAGAATGCAAGAAACGAATAAGCGATACAGTTGATAGTTGTCCGAATTGTGGATACAAAATTACACCAGAAAAAATTGCTGAGGTCAAGAAACAAGCTTCAAATAATTTGAAGGTCTTCGGTGTCGGTTGCCTTTCGATTGTCATTTTCTTCATTATTATTGGGGTGATGACTGGCACAAAAGAGGACGTGCCTAAAACCAAAGAAGAGCTTCGGGCTGAACAAATAGAGAAGTATTTCAGCCCATGGGATGGGTCTCACAGAGGTCTAACCAAGGTTATTATGGAATCAATTAATGACCCAGATTCATATGAGCATTTTGAAACGAGATACTGGGACAAAGGAGATCATCTTATTGTAAATACGTTTTTCAGAAGTAAAAATGGTTTTGGTGGTTTTGTTAAGACCTTTGTGAAGGCGAAGGTAGATTTAAACGGGAATGTAATTGAGGTGATTGAAACACAATAACCATTATAAAATTTGAAGATTGCCAACCCAATGTGTGAATACTTTGATGTTAAAAATGACCTATTCTTTGCTAATTGAATTAATTCTTGATTTATATTTATAATTCCAATTACTTTGGTAAGCAAAAAGGATAATGTATAGGTATATTACTATAATATATATATAAGAGTTTTTTAGTGTTTTATTTGAATTGTACATTTTTCAAATATCTTTTAATCGGAAATAATCATATTGGATATTTGTACTAATTTCATCTTTTGACATTTAAATAATTCCTTTTTTAATTCTTAATTTTTTTTGGGACAAGGGCTGGATGGGAACCCTTGTCCCATTACCACGTAGAACATTTATTCATCGTGGCGTGATACTTTTTAATTGTTTGGCTCAATGCATAGGGATTTTGACCTTATTTCTAACAGACGATTGGCAAATTCTGACAAAGGCGATCCGATATCATTTGAAACAATTTCCAGCAACAATCTTTCGCAGTTTTGCGGTTGACTGCCGAATAATTTTTGATATGTATAAAATTTATGGAATAATTTGTAATCGCTCACCAGTTGAGAAATTTCTTCTCGCGTTAAACCACTGGTAATACGGCCAGCAATCTCAAACACATTAAAATCTGTGTGCTGTTCGATTGGTAAAGTTAATGGGATTTGAATCTGCTCGCTTGAGCCAGGCCCCCAGGCAATTGCTGGACTTAAATATTTTTCATCACCTATGTTTATTTCGAGCCGTGTTTTGGGATCATTTGGGTAATCCGGTGGCAGATAAAAGTACTTCTTTTGGTTTACGGGTCGGCTGGTGTTTAAATTTACAACTTGTGTATACATATTTCTAATTCCTCCAGGTGTTGGCGTTAAGCTCTTTTGCTGCTTCCAAAATTTGTTCTGCAAATGATAGGTCACCATGTTTGTATCCTGTTACCCCCGCTGATGTCTGGGCAGGAAATGACACCAACGAAATCTCAAAAAGTTCAATTTCCTTCAGCGTCCGGATTTTTGTGGCATTATCGAAATCAGAATCAATGGCATTATACCCAATGCTTAACCCAATTCCTACACCAACGCGCATCAATTCATACAGATCCCTGCCCAAGCTGCTTAAAATAGCCAGACGTCCTTCGACTTTGAGTCCTTTGGCATCTTGAGTTAGACTGGTCCACACGCCTGGTATGGATGAACTATTATGATTCCAGCACATCATAATTTGATTTTTATTTCTGCCCCCAGCAGCCAACGTTTTGGTGAAAGCTCCCTGTGCGATCACATCATTATAACTATCAGGTGCCGTCCAAAATAAACTCCCATATCCTGAAAATGTACCATTTTCATCAATTTCTTTTAGTTCAAAATCTAAACTTTTAATTTCTTTATTCATGTAATTTTTTTCCTTTTTATTTTTTAATTTTCCACACCCGATTATGCCTGGCCGTATAGATACCAGTTAAAATTTTATGAATTTTCTTTTGGCCTTCGATCTGTCTACGCTCTTTTAGAATCTTGGCAAATGCCAGAATTTGAGGCCATTGCCTGGTGCAAAATGTATCCGATTCTTTTCTATGGAAATCCCAAAATTCATTTATTTCCCAGGGCATGCCACCATCTTTTTGATAGCGATTGCCGATAGCCAATTTTGTTAAAAGACTTTTTGTGTCATCCAACCATTCGCTACCGTCAACAGGCATGTTTTGTTCATGGCGGAATTTAATTTCTGCACTTGGCCCTGCCAAGGCCGTGAGAATTGATTGTGCAATTGCCTTTGGATCAGATCCAAAATTTCCTGAATGATTCATTTTAATTTCGCCCTCATTTGAATCAACATAAATTTCGTTGATTTTTCCTCCGGCCAAAAAACCAGCAATTGCGTGTGCACTTTCATGGCAGGCTGTCGCATCAAAATCCTTGGCTTCAAAATCCATTTGTTTTGATAATAAGGGTTTGATTCCAGGTTTGATTCCAGACTTTTTTGTAAAATTATTTTCTTCTTCTGGTTCTTCTTGAAAAAATTGTCGTTGTTCCCAAAATGATTCGCCTGTTTTGTGAGATCTCAGAATGTTAGCGCATCCATTCGGCAGATGTTCTTTATTAATTCCAATAGCCAAGCTGCTTAACAAAAGTTTATTGGCAGTTTTTTTATTAAGGCAGTAATGGTCTCCCGATTGAAATTTTAAAGTTGCACCTGTATCTGATATTGTGAAAAAATCTCCAAGTGTTTTTACGAATAATTTTCCCTCGGATTCATCTTGTTTCACTTGGTAATGCTTTCCATACATTTTGCATTGTGGACACGCAAGAGGCTCGTCTACGAGACTTTGCCAATTATTTTGGCAGTGGCAGCAAAAAAATCTACTCAAAAGCTTTCTCCTTTTATTTGAAATTAAAATTTTATTATTGTATTCTTTCCATCTATTAAAATTATAATATATTTTATTGATTCTATCAAAATTATTTTGATTATTTTTTTATAATTTTTTCTAAATATTTCAGTTAGTTAATGAAATTAATGGGTTAAAAGAGAATTTTTTTTTAGTTGATTTTACTTTTTTAGTTGATTTTATTTTTTATATATGCTATTAGGCCACCCTTCAAAAATAAAATGGCCATTGGAATAAAATTTGGCGGCAACTACCTTTTTTGTTGATTATTAATTATTAAAGGGTTATTTATAGACATATGATTATCATAAAAACAAAAAAGGAGGGGTTAACATGAGTATTTTACAAGAATGTTTCCAGTGCCACAAAAAGCAGGCCATGGCCAATGATTCGTGCATTTGCGGCAACGATCTTTTAAAAAGTAAAAAATCTAAAAAGACACGGTATTGGATCAACTACCGAATGCCAAATGGCAAGCAAAAAAGAGAATTTTCAGGATACAGCTTTTCATCAGCGAAATCGGCTGAGGGCAAAAGGCAAAGCCAAAAGGCCGAGGGCCGGATTCTTGATATCAAAACTGAATGCAAAATGACCTTCAAGGAATTGACAGATTGGTATATCAAACAACCACCAGTGAAAAAGCTGGCCTCTTTTGACACTATCAAAATTTCCATGAAAAAGTTTAATCATGTTTTCGGAAACACACCTGTTGTGAAATTAAAGGTAACCGATCTTGAAAAATATCAAGAAACCAGAAAGGAAGCGGGCTTGGCAGGTGGAACGATCGACCATGAAATCGGAAAAACACAGGCAGCAATTAAGAAAGCCATAGGCAGCGACCTAATACCATATGATTGTTTAAAACCATTTACTTTATGTAAGTCTGCCACAGTAGCTGGTGAAGGTATCCGAGATCGAGTTCTAACAAAAGATGAATTTGAGCGGATCATGGATAACCTGCCAAGATATGCCAAAAATATTTTTGCAACTGCTTACCATACGGGCATGAGAAAAGGCGAAATTATAAATCTGAAATGGGATAGGCTTGATTTAAAAGAGAAGGTTATCAGGTTAAAGGCACAGGACACCAAAACAAAACAACCACGAAACATACCTATTTCAGGCCCTTTATATAAAATATTAAAGAGTATTATCAGGCCGATTCATATTGAAAATGTTTTCCTTTATGAAGGTAAGTCAATTAAAAATATCAACCGATCACTGAAAACAGCAGTTGAAAAAGCTGGCCTGGTGTATGGCAGATTTAAAAAAGATGGGATCATTCTCCACGATTGCCGACACACCTTCACAACAAACATGCGAAAGGCTGGTGTAGATAGGGCCACCATCATGAAAATAACCGGCCACACAACTGAAAGCATGTTTCATAGATACAATAAAGTTGACACTGACGACGTAACATTGGCTGTTGACCAATTAGATAAATTTTTGCAAAGTGTTGACAAATCTGTTGACCAAGAACAAAAAAGGTCTTGACTAAAAAGCCAAGACCCTTGGTATTATTGGTAGGCACGATCAGACTTGAACTGACGACTTCTACCGTGTCGAGGTAGCACTCTACCACTGAGTTACGCGCCTGAATGGTTATGATCTATTATCAGAACCTTTCAGTTTTTGTCAAGAAAAAGGTGCCTGTATTATTCTTGAAGCCTGCTTTTTTGATTATCCCCTTGCAAGGTATTTTGACCTTTTTCAATCAACCTGATGGATACAAGATGGTCTGAGACTTCCAAAAACTCAAACCCGAAATCATCAAATGTTTTAAGCATGAGGGCATTGGCAAACTGAGAGGCCTTTCCTTTATAAAACATATCAATGATTCCATAACTTGACCCCATCTCTTTGGGCTGCATGTTTTCAATACCGGGCATTTGTTTAAACCGCCTGGTCAATGCCAGGTAACGAGGATGAAAATTATCTCCTTCAATTTTAACTTCAAAGGAATGTTCTTTTCTCAAATTCTCTGCCCAATATGCATCAATTTTATCAATCAGATCCCGGGCAGAAAGAGCGGCGGCCTTGGCAATAGCATTTGTATTTCCTTCTTTATTGGTCTCACTTTTCACAACTGCCTCAATCTGGGAATTCACAACCTTTTCTCCTGTTTCAAGGTTGTATCCATCAAGGTGAATAATGGCATTAAAGGTTCTTTCCTCACCCATCCGGTTGATGGCTTCTTTAGACACCACATTACCAAAAACAATCATGTCGGCTTTCATCTGCCGGCCAAGATCAATGGCAGCCGCTGTATCGGAAATAGATTGAAAAACAATATTATAAAAAGAAGGATCCGGCCGCAGGACACTATTACCGATAATCATAAATCCTTCCTTGGTCATCTGATCGGCAAGCATCTTCTCGGCGAGAGAATGGTAAGGCTCAATATTATCTCCCCACCAGTATTTAGGATTTAAATCAAATGGTTTTTGTTCGACAATAAAAAACAAAATAACAGGCCTGTCTTTATTGGCATTGAGAATTCTTGCATCAATCAATGTTTTTTCAAGCAGGTTAAGATCCACTTTTGATTCCACCCCTACAAGATAATGACCTTTATTTTCAATATTGCCGAGAACCTTATAAGTAATGATATAATCCTTTGTCCTGGACAGGATCCTGTCATAAAAAAATTCAAGATTAGCGGCAAGAACCTGATTGGGCACCAGAGTGCTGAACGCATTTTGAAGGGCAATCTCCAATGCATCAGTTTCTGCATTTTTCTGAGCCTCTTGAATATTGTGGTCAACCACCATCCGTCTGCCCGTGGTGACACTGGTATAAATACCTTCATTTTTCTTGGCAAATGAATATCCTGCTATAAAAAATATGCTTGTACACAAAAGCATAAAACCGATTGTAGTTCTCTTGTTCACCATCCTATGGCCACCTTTTTTTATACTTGTATCTTTTATTTTAGTTATTCTTTACACTTTTCTTTCTAAGGAATAATCGGCAATCAAGGATAAAAGTTGACTGGATTCACACGACTTAAATCCTTCCAGACATGCTTTTGCCTGGCTCACATGACTGGCTGCTTTTTGTTGCGTATATTCAATCCCCTTGTACATGCATAGCTTTTCTTTTAATTTTTCAAACTGACCCGGATCAAAAATATCGGCCGTGATTGCATTTTCCATCCATATTTTATCTTGAATTTTATTTTGATCGTATGCATTGGCCAGGCTATGAATCAATGGAAGGGTCAATTTACCTTCCCGCAGGTCGGCACCGGGATTTTTTCCCAATTGATCTTTTGTTGCCAGATAATCAAGCAGGTCGTCCGCCATTTGAAACGCCATGCCCAAATGATATCCATACCGGCCTAATGCTGCCTGCTTTTCTTTGTCTGCTTTGGCGAGAATGGCGCCGCTCTGGCAAGCACCCTGAATTAAAACAGCCGTCTTTCTTTCTATGATTTTAAGATATTGATCCTCGGTCAGATCGAGTTTTCCCTTTTGCTCAAGCTGGTCAATTTCACCCTGGGACATCTGGCTTGTAATATCGGCCATCACACAAATAATATCCGGTTCACGGGTTTGTGCGGCAATGGCAAGGGCCCGGGCTAAAAGAAAATCACCGGTCAGAACCACTTTGGGGGCTGACCATTTTGTATGGGCGGCCTGTTTTCCCCGTCTGGCATCAGCCTCATCCACCACATCGTCATGCAGCAGGGTGGCTGCATGGAGGTATTCAAAAATAATAGAAACATCTATTTCAAATCCTGTCCGGTAACCACAGAGCCGGGCACAATGAATCATCAACAACGGTCTTAACCGTTTTCCCCCACTGAACAGCAGGTGGGATGCAATCTCTTTAACCAGGTCCACATTGGGCTTTAAATGATCTTGGAGAGCCATTTCTATTTTTTCAAGATCAATGGCAACTTTTTCAATGATCTGCTCTTTCAATCCCTTACTCATGCAAGTTCCCCGGCAATATCATATTCATACCCATCTGTTATTCTTACCTTAACAATGGTATTGATTTCAAGGGCATCAGCATAAATAAATGTCATCCCGTCTACGTCGGGAGCCTGGAACTGGGTTCTGCCGATATAAACGCCGGGTTCTGGATTCTCTTCAACCAGCACATCAAAGGTTTTGTCAACATACCCAAGGTTGATGGATTCTGAAATTTTTGCCTGGGCTGCCATGATCGTGTCATGCCGAAGTTCGGCAACTTCTTTGTCTACATGATTGTCAAGAAGATGAGACTTTAAGTCTTCGGAATCTGAATAGATAAAGACACCTAAATGATCAAATCTGACATCATGGATAAAGCTGAGAAGGTCTTGAAAATCCTGTTGAGTTTCACCGGGAAATCCAACAATCAGGGTGGTTCTCAACACGGCATCTGGATCAATCTTCCGGATGGTTTTAAAAAGTGACAGCAGATCTTCTCTGGTATAGGGCCGCCCCATTCGTTTGAGCACGGTTGAGGATGCATGCTGGATGGGAACATCATAATACGAGCAGATATTTGCATGATCTTTTACAGCCTTAACAATTGACTCGGTCAAGGTTTTGGGATGGGTATATAAAAACCGTATCCAGGTCTTTTCATTTTCAAGGGTTGCGGCCAAGGATGTCAATACCGTATGAAACCCGATATCATCATCTATATCCTGGCCATAATCAGTGGTGTTTTCCGCTGTAAGAATAATCTCTTTGAGTCCTTTTGAGACAAGGGCTTTGGCTTCTGTGCAGATATCGCCTACTGGGCGGGAGCGCTGAAGGCCGCGAAGAGAGGGGATAATGCAGAAGGTGCATTTTCTGTTGCACCCTTCAGATACCTTTACATACGCATATAGGTCTGAGAGCAGTTCTCTTTGCTCATTGATATCCTGGAATTGCCGCTGACCCGGATCGGGAAAAAGAGTCAGGGTTTTCGTTTGCCTGCCTTCCACCACATCAACGATCAGATCACAGGCACCAGTCCCGATAAACGCGTCCACTTCGGGCAGGGTGTCCACAAGATCCGGATCATCCTTATATCGCTGGGCCAGACATCCTGCGGCAATCAATCGTTTGCAGGCACCGGTCTTTTTAAACTCAGCCATCTGCAAAATAACATCAACCGCCTCATCAGAGGCGGTTGATATAAATCCACAGGTATTGACAATGATGGCCTGGGCGATTGAAGGGTCATCGGTCATCTGATGACCCTTTGCCACAAGCTTGCCCATCATAATCTCGCTGTCCACCTGATTTCTGGAACATCCCAGTGTTTCAAAAAAAAAGATCATACTGCTTTTGCCATCAGGTCTCCCAATTGTTTAGAGAATCTGGCAGGATTATCCAGCTTGCCGCCTTCAGAAATAACGGCAATGTCAAACAAAAGATCGCTGTAGTCTTTTAATACCGGACTGGTTGTATCGGTTTCAAAGAGCGTTTTCATCTTCTCCATGAGCGGATGATTCACATTCACTTCCATGACCCGCTTTTGACTTGGTGTTTTCTGACCCGATGCTCTCATAATTTTTTCCATGTACGCACTCATGCCATAGTCATCACCGGACAGACAGGAGACAGAATCTTTAAGACGATTGGATACCACGACATTTTTAACCTTTTCCTCAAGCTTTCCTTTAAGAAAAGACAATAGAGCGGAGTATTCATTCTTCTTTTCATCATCGACTTTATCCAGATCCAGATCCCCTTTTTCCGCACTTTTAAGTTTCTTTTCCTTGTATTCGGGAAGAGATTGTGTCACCCATTCATCAATGGGATCGATCATCAGCAGAACCTCATAATCTTTGGCTTTAAGGGATTCCAGCAGAGGAGAATTCACCAGCGATGTCAAATTTTCACCGGTCAGGTAATAAATCTCTTTTTGATCTTCTTTCATGTTTTCAATATATTCATCAAGAGAGACATATTTATCTTCAGACTTGGTGGTCTTATATCGCATCAGGGCTGCCAGGCGTTCCTTATTTTCATAATCCGTTGGGATACCCGCCTTTAATGCCTGACCAAATTCAATGAAAAAATCTTCATACTTTTCTTTTTCCATGCCTTCGAGTACGGAAAAAACCTGTTTAACCAGATTTTTTCTGATATTTCTGACCAGGCGGTCTTCCTGCAGGATTTCACGACTCACGTTCAGATTCAGGTCCGGAGCATCCACAACACCCTGGACAAATCCTAAGTATTCAGGCAAAAGTTCTTTGCAGTTGTCCATGATAAACACCCGCTTGCAATACAATTGCATGCCATGTTTTCTTTCCGGGCGGAACAGATCAAAGGGCGCTTTAGTCGGCAGATACATCAGGACATCGTACTCTGTCACCCCTTCAAATCGTTTATGAATAGTCTCTATCGGTTTGTCCCAGTTATGACTGATATGTTTGTAAAATTCTTCGTGTTCTTCCGGGGTGACATCTTCTTTTGCTTTAGACCAGATGGCTTTCATGGAGTTCAAGGTTTCATCAACCTGAACTTTTTTGAATGTATCGCCAATGGGTTTGCCCTTGGAATCCTTGATAATTTCATTTTCATTAAGGGGTTCATTCTTTTCCACCTTCATGATCACAGGATAGGTGACAAAATCAGAATGTTTTTTTACAATATGCTGGATGGTGTATTCTTCTGTAAAATCCTGATCCCCTTCTTCCGGATCTTTTAAAAATAAGGTGATGGTTGTTCCACGACCTTCTTTTTCAATATCCTCAATCGTGTAATCCCCCTTACCATCAGATTCCCACCGAACACCTTTTTCTTCTCCGGCGGCCTTTGTATCCAATCGAACCTTGTCAGCTACAATAAAGGAAGAGTAAAACCCCACACCAAACTGGCCGATTAATTCAGGAGCAAGAGAGTCTTCTTTTTTAGATTTTTCCAAAACTTTCATGAACGCCGCTGTTCCGGATTGAGCAATGGTACCGATATTGTCATTGACCTCATCAAAGGTCATGCCGATCCCGTTGTCGGAAATCTGGAATGTCTTATTTTCAGAATCCAGGGATATCCGGATATGGTAGTCATTGTCATCAGAGAAAAGATCAGGCTCTGTCTGCGCTTTAAATCGAGCTTTATCAATCGCATCAGAGGCATTGGAGATCAGCTCCCGTACAAAGATCTCTCTGTTGGAATACAAAGAATTAATGATCAAATGTAAAAGCTGCTGTACTTCGGTTTTAAACTTACGTGTTTTTTTTGTTGCCATGGTCACTCCTGTTTATTTATATATAATTATCTTGATTAAAGTTTTTTATAATAATTGTAGCTAAACGCCAAATGTCAAGATATGAACAAAGCAATTGACAATTCTCCTGGAGTCGACATAAATAACAAGTCACCTTGCTTTTATTTGGTTTTAATAAAAATATGCAATTTTAAAGGATAAGAACAATGACCTCTTCATTTGTTATACTGATTGTGGATGATTCAAATTCCCTGCGCGATCTGATTCGAAAAACCCTGGAAAGCGCTGGTTTTGATAATCTTCTGGAAGCGGTTGACGGAAAAGATGCCCTTGATGTTCTGATGGAACATAAAGTTGATCTGATTATTTCAGATATCAATATGCCGAAAGTTAACGGCATTGAATTGCTCAAAGCCATTTTAAATCATTCTGCCCTTAAAAGAATACCCTTTATTGTTTTAACCTCTAAAACTGAAGATGAGACATTTAAAAAAGTAATGGAAATCGGAGCCGCCGATTTTATTAAAAAACCATTTACAAAAGAGGACCTGGTCATGAAAATAAAATCCATCATCCAATGGCTTTAATCCTTTATCTTTTGCCTTTAAAGAAAACCATCTCCACATTATCTGCGCAATAGACCGATCAAATTATAGTCAAAAGGGTCAAATCAAAATATTGAATTTTTTGACTATACCTGTTATTAAAGGGGCTTACATTTTTAAGGAATTTTTTATTTTATGCAATATGAAGGAATGGTTATAAGGCCGCCAAGCGAGGCCAATAGTATTTTATTGCAGGTCACACTGGGCTGTTCTCATAATAAATGTACCTTTTGCGGTACCTTTAGAGGCAAGCGGTTTGATATTAAAAAAGATGATATCATCTTTGAAGATATAGAATTTGCCAGACGACATTGTAAACATCAAAACCGGTTGTTTATCTGTGACGGGGATGCCATGATCATTCCCCAGAAAAGACTGGTCAACATCTTGAACCGGATCAATGAAAGGCTTCCCTGGGTGACGAGAATCGGCTTGTACGCCAATACCAAAAGTATCGGCTTAAAAAGCTGTGAACAGCTAAAAGAGTTGAACAGCCTTGGGGTTAAAATCGCTTATATGGGCCTTGAATCCGGAGATGACCGGATCTTAAAAGAGATCCGGAAAGGAGCTGACTCCCACAAAATGATCAAAATGGGGAAAAAAGTCAGGGCGGCAGGCATCCAATTGTCTCTCACGGTTCTTCTGGGTCTGGGCGGGAAAGAAAGATCCCGGGAGCATGCCATGGAAACCGGCAGGGTCCTTTCAGCCATTGACCCGGAATATGTGGGCGCATTGAGCCTGATGCTGGTACCCGGGTCTGAACTGTATGATGCACATAAAAAAGGAGAGTTCAAGGTGATCTCGGCTGAGCAAATGCTTGAAGAACTGGGGTTGATGATCTCATTCACCCACCTGACCAACGGCCTTTTTCATGCCAACCATGCCTCGAATTATCTTCCCATTCGGGCAAAACTGCCCCAGGATAAAGAAAAAACACTTGAATTGATATCACAGGCGCTCAAAGGAAAGGTCGCCCTTAAACCGGAACATATGAGAGCTTTGTAACACCAAATTTTTATACAGGAGAAACCAACAATGGCGGCAACTGAAACAAATCTTGACCTATTGACCATCAACACCATCAGATCCCTTTGCATTGATGCGGTTCAGAAAGCAAATTCCGGACATCCGGGCGCACCCATGGGGCTGGCACCTGTGGCTTATGTGCTGTTCAAGCGCTTTTTAAAGCATAATCCTAAAAACCCTGCATGGTTTGACAGGGATCGCTTTGTCCTTTCCGGCGGCCATGGATCTTCCCTGCTGTACAGTCTGTTATACCTGTTTGGCTATGGTCTTGAAATCCAAGACCTTCAAAATTTTCGACAATGGGGTTCCAGAACACCGGGACATCCGGAATACGGGGATACCCCCGGTGTTGAAACCACCACAGGGCCTCTGGGCCAGGGAATTGCCAATGCCGTGGGCATGGCCATTGCTGAACGCCATATGGCAGCTCAATTTAACAAAGACAATCAAGAACTGGTCAACCATCACACCTATGCCATGTGTGGTGACGGGGATCTTATGGAAGGTGTTGCCCAGGAAGCCATCTCCCTTGCCGGCCACCTGGGTCTGGGTAAGATGATCCTGATCTATGATGATAATTCAATTACCATTGAAGGCGGAACTGATATTGCCTTTACTGAAGATGTGAAAACCAAATTTGAGGCCCAGAACTGGCATGTGGTTACTGTTGATGACGGTAATGATCTTGAAGCCATTCAAAAAGCCATCCAGGCAGGTAAAGATGCCGTGTCCCGTCCCACCCTTGTCAAGGTTAAAACCCATATTGCCTTTGGCAGCCCCAACATGCAGGATTCTTCCGGCGCCCATGGGTCTCCTCTGGGAGCGGAAGAAATCAAATTGACCAAAAAATTCTATGGTGTGCCTGTTGATAAAGATTTTTATGTTCCTGATGAGGTGCTTGAAAATTGTAGAAAAGCAATCATCTTTGGCACTGGTTTTGAAGCCAGCTGGCAGTTGATCTTTGATGCATACAAAACTGAGTTTCCAAAAGAAGCCGGCCAGTTTACGGATGCCGTCAGCGGTTTTTTGACTCAAGGCTGGGATTCAGATGTTCCGACCTATGATCCTGCTGATCCACCCGTGGCCACCCGGGCTGCTTCCGGCCAGGTTCTCAATGCCATTGCTAAAAATCTACCAGCACTGATGGGTGGTTCTGCCGATCTTGCACCATCCAATAAAACCTTTTTAAATTGCTCCTCTGTTTTTCAAAAAAATGCCTGGGAGGGCCGCAATATCCGGTTTGGTGTTCGCGAGCATGCCATGGGTGCCATCATGAACGGTATGTACCTGCATTCAGGTGTCCGTCCCTATGGCGGAACCTTTCTGGTCTTTGCCGACTATGTGCGTCCGGCCATCCGTCTGGCCGCTTTGATGAAACTGCCCATCATCTATGTGTTTACCCATGACAGCGTAGCCGTAGGCGAAGACGGTCCCACCCATCAACCGGTTGAGCACCTGGCCTCATTACGGGCAATCCCCGGCCTGAACGTAGTGCGACCGGCAGATGCCAATGAAACCGGCTTTGCCTGGAAACAGGCTTTATCAACCATTGATTCTCCCACTGCCCTGATCTTAAGTCGCCAGAAACTGCCCACTTTAGATGTCACTCAAAAAGATGGCGAGTTTAAATATGGCGCATATATAGTTAAAACTGTCATGGACCCGGACATGCTGATTATTGCCACCGGCTCTGAAGTTCATATCTGTGTAGAAGCCGCCTTGATCCTTGAAAAAACGCATAAAATCAAGGCCGCTGTTATTTCCATGCCATCCTGGGAACTTTTTGAAAAAGCCCCGGCACCTTACAAAGAAAGAATCCTGCCATTCGCAATTACCAAACGATTGGCTGTTGAAGCAGGGATTTCCATGGGATGGGAAAAATATGTCGGTAACAATGGTAAGATTATCGGTATTGATCGATTCGGCGCATCTGCTCCCGGCGGAACCGTTCTCAAGGAATACGGTTTCTCAGTAGACAATATTGTTAAAACTGCCTTGAAACTATAGAAATTGAAACTATAGAAATTGTGCGTGCCGGAGTTTTTTCGGCACGCGAATTTAAAAAGGATAATTGATATGCAAATCAATGTAATAACAAGTGACCGAACCCAGATGATCGATATCACCTCACAGATTCAGGATGTGATTAACAAATCCGGGATAAATAATGGCCTTGTCCATGTTTTTTCCCTGCATACCACAGCAGCCATAACCATCAATGAAAATGCAGACCCTGCTGTTGAGCTGGATATCTTGAAAACCATCAACAATCTGATCCCCTGGGATGATCATTTCAAGCACATGGAAGGCAATTCAGCCGCCCACATAAAGGTCAGTCTTTTTGGCCCATCAGAAACCATCCCTTTGGAAAACGGTTCAATGATTCTTGGCACCTGGCAGTCAATCTTTTTTTGTGAATTTGACGGTCCCAGAAACCGCCGGGTCAATATTCAGATTATTCCAACAGCTATCTCTTAATTTAAATCATCGCCAGGCTTTTTTATCACCGGGACTCTAAAAACCGGAACTCCTTCTTTTTTAAGGATTTTATCTTCTTCTTTTGAGGTAGTTCCTTTAATATTTCTAAATTCTTCAACCCCATAATGCATCTGTAAGGCATTTTTTGTAAAATCAGACCCTACATCCTCAAAGTTTTTTTCAACATATTCCGCCACTTTTTCAGTGAGTTCTGCCAATACATCCTGCCTGGCCTGGAGAGCTTGCCGACTTGGCCCTTCGGATGATTTTCGAATAGCAATGGGGTGAAGCTTTTGAACAACAGATATGGTTTCGCAAACCGGGCATGCTAAAATGCCCTGCTTCTGTTGTGTTTCAAGATCTTTTTTGTCTTCAAACCAGCCTTCAAATGCATGTCCGTTCAGACATTCAAGATCAAATACAATCATTTTTATATAATTCTGTTTACACCGGTAGCGATGTTAAAACAATAATCCCCCATTTTTTCATATTTTGAGACCAGGGCAATATAGAACATACCCGAATCAACTGAACAATCCCCGGCCCTTAATCGTTCTATGTGCTGGTATCTCATATTTTCACGCATTTGATCAATGATATCTTCTTTGGCCAGTGCATTTTGATAAAATCCTTCTTTAGACTCGTGCATCTGGCTGATCACCAATCCTAAGAACTCATCCACCTGACCGGATATATCCATCAAATCCTGCTTGGCACTCTCGCTGAATTCTATTTTATTATCATATACTCTTTCAAGAATTTTTGAAACATTTTCCATGGAGTCACCCAGCCGCTCAATATTATTAGTGATCCGCATCATTTCAGAAATCTCATTTGCCTCGGGCTCATTGATCTCTCCTTGAGAGATAGTGGCCAGATATTTGATAATCACCCTTTGAAAATTATCCAGATGTTCTTCAACAGCCTCCCGTTCACCCAGGATATCATCATCTCGAACTTTCAGACAGGTCGATATTTTTTTCAAATTTTCATGGGCAAAAACAGCATTCTTGATAATTTCACCCTTTACTTTGGCAAGGGCCCCAATGGGTGAATCAATAAACTGGCTGTCGAATTCAGGCAATCGATATTTGGATATTGATTTTTTTTCTCTTGGAGATAAAAAAATCGCTGCCTGGATCAACTTGGGCAGAAAAACCAGAAAAATCATGGCGTTTATAACATTGAAAAGGGTGTGACCATTGGCAATATACCGGGCAACGTTGATAGCCTCACCATTGACCAGCTGGCCCACGGGTGCGGCACCCATGGCCGAAGTGACATATTCAACAAACCCCACAAAGGGTTGAAAGAAAATCACCATGATAAAAACACCAATCACATTGAAAAGAGTATGGGCCCGGGCCGTCTGGTGAGCACTGATACTACTTGACCCTAATGTGGCAATTTCTGCGGTAATAGTGGTCCCGATGTTCTCTCCTAAAACCAGCGCCATTGCCGTGGGAAAACTAAGCAGCCCCTGGAGTGCAAGTGTCATTGTCAGCCCCACGGTTGCTGAAGAAGACTGCACCATGACGGTCAAAATGGTTCCCATGGAAACACACAACAGAATGCCACCAAAACTGTCTGTGCTGAATTTGGTAAAAAAGGAGATAAACTGGGGATCTGATTTTATGGGTGAAAGACCATGATTCATCACTGTCATGCCATAGAAAAGAAGTCCAAACCCTATAATAATATCACCAATATGCCTATATTTTCGTTGTTTGGAAAAAAACTTCATGGGAACGCCAATGGCAATGGCCGGCAGCGCCAGATTGCTCAGTTTAAAGGCTATCATCTGGCCGGTAATTGTGGTTCCGATATTGGCCCCGAGAACAACCCCGACAGCCTGCTCAAGCCCCATGATACCTGCACCCACAAAACCAATGAGCATCACTGTGGTGGCAGATGAAGACTGGACAATGGCCGTAACACCGGCACCGGTTGCGCATCCTATAAACCTGTTAGAAGAGATGGCTTCCAGAACCCGCCGGATTTTCTGGCCGGCTGTTGCCTGTAACCCCTCGGTCATCATTTTCATTCCAAGAATAAACAGCCCCAGTCCGCCAAGTGTTTGAATAAGTATATTTGTAATATTCAATTTCTTTCCCTTATTAAGCACAGTTCATGGTTCAGACCTAACATAATTCTAACTCGATCCTAACAAATTGTGTGTGTTATATATCAAACCTGAGAATTTTTCAATTGCGAAATTCGCTGAAGGTCAGTGGCCGAGCTGACACATGGAAAAAGCGTATTGTTTGTAAAAACAGGGTGTTGCAATAAATCAAACCTGGCACTTCCCACAGCGCTGCCCCACATTGCTGTATGGGGAATAGGCGTATAATAAGCAAGAACAGGGATTATCCCCTTTTTTTTAACCAGATTCATGGAAAATTCAACTTCATCTATATTTTGTCCTGGCAGACCGCATAACAGATATGCACCCAATTGTTCTTTTTGAAACCCGGCTTTTTTCAGATGGTCAATAGCTGCGTAAAACTGGTCCTGCCTTACTTTGCCATCATGCCGGCGTTCTTTTGAAAAATTGGCGGTCTCAAGACCCATTCGGATCATTTTAAATCCTGCCTTAAACATCAGCAATGCGGCTTTCTGGGTAATGGCCTTGATATGAAGGGCATTGGGCGTATGAAAAAAAAGATCCATCCTGGCTGCAATAATCTTTTCAAAAAGGGGATATGCATAGTCTTCTGCATTCACCAATAAGGCATCATCGTAAAAGGCAAAATTTTTAACACCAAAAGCTTGATGCCAGTGCACAATCTCTTTAAATACATTTTCCGGTGATCGACGTCTCACTATCGGTTCCAGATATGAGGATGCACAATATTCGCATGAAAATGGACATCCCCGGGAAGTGAGAAGCGGCACATAAGAAATTTGATTCTGAAGATCCAGCGCAGGAAAAGGAAGGTCATCCAGATCCCCGGTGAGATGCCGGTCAGCAAGCGCAACCCCGGTATAATCTGCAATAATTTTTTTTAATTGGTTTTCACCAGGTCCTTTGACCACCAGATCAGCACCCGACGTTTGTCTGGCATGGTCAAAACACAGACTGGCATAAATTCCCCCAAGAACAATTGGCACGTCAGGAAAAATAGTTTTAACCATTTCAATGGTCTCTTTGACCCCTGATGCCCAATAGGTCATCAAAGAGGTCACAAAAATCAGATCTGGTTTTTCAATGTGTTCAAGATCATGCAAAAACCATAGGGGCAAAATACCATAACGGGAAAATATTTTGGTCTCATCTTCAAGTCCTCTGGGAAGATCAATAGGGGTTTTCCGATACGGTCCCCGTCCATCCCACAATACTTTGGCGGGTTTAACTTCTTTGGGATGAAATCGATCCAGACAGTCGATATAACTGACCCGCAGATTATTTTCTCTTAAAATGGCTGCAATGGACAACAGACCCAGAGGCTTTGCCCAGAAATCATAAGCAGCAAAATCGTGTATCCACGGATTGATACAAAGGATATGGGGTGAATCAGTCTTCAAAATATTTCATGGATGTTTTCTTAAGCTCTTTTCTGGAAAACAACAGTTCATAATCATCTTGCCCTACTGCTTTTGAAATCTTTTTAACAATGGCATAGCACTCTTCTTCACTGGAGGCATGGACCATGGTATACAGATTATACCGCCAGCCCGGTGCAGGGTCCCGCCTGTAGCAATGGGTGATCTCCTGAAAGGACGCCATGATATTTCCCGTTTCTTCCACTTTGTCTTCATCCACTTTCCATGCCACCATGGCATTGGCTTTGAACCCGGTATTCTGATGTTTGATGGTGGCCCCGAACCGACGGATCATTTTCCGGTCATTCAGACCATTTAATACTTTTAAAAATTGCTCTTCTGTAATCCCAATCTTTTCAGCCATCACTTTGAACGGCCGTTTAACCACTGGAATATCGGTCTGCAATAAAGCAATTATTTTTTTTTCTAAATCTGTCAGCATAAACCTGGTTACCTTTTGTTTAACCCTTATGTTTGTCTTAACCCTTTTTTTAGGCCTTCTTTTAGACCTTTTTTTAGACCTTTTTCTTTTCTGGGAACAAGGCCATGATATCGGCCTCTGTTGCATTACAGACACCTCGCTCGGTAATAAAACCGGTCACCAGCCTTGACGGTGTCACATCAAAGGCAGGATTGGCAGCACGACTGTCAGACGGTGGTACAAGGACCTGTTCTATCTTTCCATTATTCAGGCCTTGTATAAACCGAATCTCGTTCGGATCTCTTTGTTCAATAGGAATGTCAACAATCCCGTCTGTGATATCCCAGTCAAAGGTAGAAGACGGCAATGCCACATAAAAAGGAATGTCATTATCCTTGGCAGCCAGCGCCTTTAAATAGGTACCGATCTTATTGGCCACATCTCCGGCGCGGGTGGTTCGATCCGTTCCCACGATTACCAGATCCACCATGCCGTGCTGCATGATATGGCCGCCGGCATTGTCGCAAATCACGGTATGATCCACACCATGTTTGCCAAGTTCCCAGGCCGTCAGGCGGGCCCCCTGGTTCAAAGGTCTTGTCTCATCCACCCAGACATGGACATTAATATCATTGTCAAACGCTGTATAAATGGGTGCTGTTGCTGTTCCATATTCTACACAGGCCAGCCAGCCTGCATTGCAGTGGGTTAATATATTAACAGGCTTTCCATTTTTCTTTTTCCCATTTTTCTTTTTACTGATCGCTTCAATAATGGGCATGCCGTATTCACCGATTTTCTGGCAATTGACAGCCTCTTCTTCCACCACTTCCAGGGCAGCGACCAGGGCGGCAACCACCCGGGCCTCGGTGTTGGTATGGAGCATGGCCGCCTTGAGCACCCGGTCCACCCCCCATACCAGATTCGTGGCTGTGGGCCGGGCAGCTTTCAGCCGGTTGCATTCTGATATAAAATAGTCGTTATCCGCACCCTTGCTGCTCTCCTGGGCCAGGCTGATATAAACACCCAAAGCACCTGTGGCACCGATCAATGGTGCACCCCGGACCACCATTTCTTTAATGGCATAGATGGTCTCATCCACGGTGTTCAAATCCATTATTTTCATTTCATGGGGTAAAAATCGTTGATCAATGACCTGAACGGTTTGTGATGGTTCATCAAACCAGATCGGCCGCATATCTTTGCCGTCCACCTTCATATTATCAGACTCCTGTACTCTTAAAAATTTTTAATAAAATTATCCGCTTCTTTGATGGATGTATTCATATCCGCAATCAGCTTTGTCACATCCTTTTCAATGGAGACCACTTCAGATCCTAAAGACCCGACAGCTTTGGCATTTAAATTATGTTTTAAATACAGCACATAGTCTTTGAGCTTTGTTAACACCGGAGCCATCCGGCTGGTCGACTTTTTCATCACCGTCTCAAGTCTGGCATATTTAATCTTTGCATCTTTTAACGACGATCGGCTGCTGCTTTTCATTTTAGCATCACTGATCTGGCCGATCTCAGTTTCCCATTCCAAGAACAGGTCTGCGGCCACTGATTTCACCTTGTCTATCCTGGTTTCAATCTCATTGGCCCTGTCATCACAGTCTTCATAACTTGCTTTTACCTTTTTATAAAAGGTTTCAAGTTCTTTACCGTCAAATGCATACAATTCCTTGATCCGTGTTAAGGCATCTTTAAATTCTTCCTGGGCCTTGGTCTGGCTGTCCTGGACACCTTCCACTTTATCAATAAGGATATGTCTTTTTTCTTTACCAAATTTTTCCATGATTGCATATTGGGTTGATGCGCAGCCTGATATGAAAAGAAAAATCCCTGAAAGTACGAGAAAACCGGTTATTTTTTTTATTGATGCTTGATTCATAGAATTTACCACTCCCCTGTCATATATAATTCATCCAAACTTCTATATTAAAAATTCTTTATAACAAATGTTTAGGTTTTTATTAATCATTTTCTTTGTTACAAAAAAAGGGCATGATAAACAAGTTAATTGTTTGCTCCATTTCTGCTATTATGGCTTAACCGTTAAGGCTTAAAATGACGAGATAAAACATAATGATCAGGAAAGCCAGTTTAAGAATTTTGCCGGAAAAAATTAATGAGTTTTCATTTATCCGGCAATCAGCAGCAGATGCTTTAAAAATACCGGTTCAAGACATTGATGCTGTTCAAATCACCCGCAGGTCCATTGACGCCCGTGGCCGGACGCCCATGATCCAGATCCAGGTGAACGTCTGTATGGGTGAGCCTGCCCAAGACTTGTTCCAGCCGGTTCAATATCAACCGGTTCCTTCGGGAAAACAAGTCATCATTGTTGGAAGCGGCCCTGCCGGATTGTTTGCCGCGCTCCGGCTGATTGAACTGGGGATCCGACCCATTGTACTGGACCGGGGTAAAAATGTTACAGACAGACGATTCGATCTTAAAACCCTGCAAACAGATGGCCTGGTTAACCCTGATTCCAACTATTGCTTTGGTGAAGGCGGTGCCGGCACCTATAGTGACGGCAAGCTGTATACCCGGTCCACAAAACGAGGGGATGTAAAAAAAATCCTGGCCGTTCTTGTTCAACATGGTGCTATCAATGATATCCTGGTTAATTCGCATCCCCATATCGGTTCCAATAAACTGCCCAAAATTATAAAAAATATCCGGGATACCATCCTGGCATCCAACGGTGACATTCATTTTAATTCCCGAATCGTTGATCTGATACTCAAAGATCAAAAAATTCAAGGCGTCAGAACAGAACACAAAGAATTTACAGCCGATGCGGTTATCCTGGCAACCGGGCACTCTGCACGGGACATTTATCTGCTTTTAGAGCGACACAAAATTCTTCTGGAAGCCAAACCCTTTGCCATGGGCGTGCGCGTAGAACATCCCCAGGACCAGATCAATGCCATCCAATACGGCAGTTTCAAAGACAGCCCCCATCTGCCCACGGCAACATACTCCCTGGCCTGCCAGGTTGATGGTAGCGGTGTCTACTCTTTTTGCATGTGCCCGGGTGGCATGCTGATTCCAGCGTCCACAGCACCGGGAGAGCTTGTGCTCAACGGGATGTCCAATTCATTGCGCAACCTGCCGTTTGCAAATGCAGGAATGGTTGTATCTATTGATTCCAAGGTGTATGGGCACTATGAAAAATTCAAACACTTTGCCGGGCTTGAATTTCAAAAACAAATGGAGCAAAAGGCCTTTCATGCCGGCGGAAAAACCTTGGCCGCTCCAGCCCAGCGCCTTACTGATTTTCTTGAAAACAAAATATCCTCCTCTTTGCCTGACACCTCTTATATACCTGGGATCGTCAGTTGTGATCTCAAACAAATACTGGGTCCTTATATCTGTGACCACCTGAAAGCAGGGTTAAAGATATTTGGACATAACATGAGAGGGTATGTTACAAAGCAAGCAACATTGCTGGCAGTTGAAAGCCGGACCAGTTCTCCAATAAGAATTCCCAGGCACATAAAAACATTTATGCACCCGCAGGTTCAAGGATTATTTCCTGTAGGAGAAGGCGCTGGCTATGCCGGAGGAATTGTTTCCTCAGCCATTGACGGTGATGTGTGTGCAGATGCCGTTTCAGGATATCTATCTTGAAAATTTCCAAACCTTAATTTAGGAAAGACATATGGTTGAAAAACAAAAATGTCTTGAGTATTCAACGTTTTTTATTAATGAAGATATGGTTCAAACCCAAGATGGTGAATTCTGCGCACCATGCTATGATGCAATTTTAAAAAAAACGGTTAAAAAACCGGCTCAATTTCAAAACACAGATATCAATTATTTATTCTCTGCTGCTGGTGGACTTTTGGGGGCAGGCCTGGACAATGACAAAACCCTTTAAATGCGAGTAAAACACATGACAATGGACCAGGAATAAAAAAAATCAGAAATATTCAGATCGTTGCCAGACAATGTGAAACGCCAAAATCGAATTTGAATTTTTACGGTGTGCCGATACAATTGTCGGATGATTTGTCCATTTCATTTATAACATGGAAAATGGCAACTTTCTTTGACACATTTTTAAGTTCGCAATATCCAACAGATTCACATTCAAAGTCTTCATGAATCAATTCATGGGTCTCTACTCCGATCAGCACCCTGTTTTTATCTGATAAAGCCGCTATCCTTGATGCCAGAATCGTAACCAGCCCTGATGCAGTATAGGTCCACCGGTCTCCCACCGCACTTTTCATTCGGGTGGTTCCGACATAGGCTTCACCCGAGCTGACCCCGATATGCAGATCAACATCACCCCATGGATAATTAAATTCAATATTTATTCTTGTATTTTCTCTAGCTATCTCCAGTGCGGTTTTAACCGCTTGAGCAGCAAAGCCTTCAATGGTATCACTTTTAAATATGACCATGATTCCATCACCGGAGGTTTCATTAATTTCACCGCCATGCTGATAAATACACCGGATATATTCTGAAAAATGATTTTCAACCATGTGATTGACTATGCGTTGATCATAATTTTCAGTGATTTTAGAAAAATTGTATAAATCCACAAACAAAACGGAGACATCCATGGGGATTTTTTCACCAGACAACATGTCCGGATCTGATTCTGCAAGCCTGGCAACGGTCTGGGGGACAAATTTGGTTAATTGATTTTTCAGCTTAACCAAAGATTCATTAACAATGATTTGTTCCTGAAGATTTTTAGAATAAGTTTTAACATCATCATATAGCCTGGCGTTTTCAAGTGCAATGGCCACATAGTCTGAGATTGCCAATAAAAAGGTATTATCTGCCTGTGTAAACTCCCCGTCTATCTTATTTAAGGTCTGGAGCACGCCCGTACACTCCTGATCACTGTTAAACAATGGGACACACAGAATATTTTTAGTTTTAAATCCTGTTTTACAATCCACAGCAACATTAAACCTTGAATCAGAGTAAGCATCATTAATGAGGAGCGATTCTTTGTTTTGAAATACCCATCCGGCAACACCCAGTTCAGATGAAATTAAGATCTTATAATTACAAATAATTGATCATTTTGATTAAGCAATTTACTTTTGCAAGTTTTATAAATATGATGTGACAATTAGGCACGATACAAAATTCTCACAACAAGGATAATCCCATGGGCCATTCAATAAAAAATATGCGTATCCACTTTTATGGCATTCAAGGAAGCGGTTCAACTTTCCCTACCAGCCAGGAAACATCTGCGCTTCAGGAAATGGTTGAATATGAACTGCTTAAACAGGTGTTTGAAGATTTATCAGGCCAAATCAATACAGATAATCAACTCAAACTATCTTTGACAGATTATCTGGGAGGACCGATCAATAAAAAAACTCTTCTTAAATACAGACAACAATTTAAAACTCATCTGCCTCGCATTTATGGCGGTTGGACAACCTGTATTCACATTGAAACCGCTGATGGGTACGATATTGTTTTAGATTGTGGCTCTGGATTTCGCAATTGTGCCAAAGATCTGCAAACAAAATGGGAGGATAAAAATGATCGACACCTTTATATTCTCGGCAGCCACTCCCATTTTGATCATAACGAGGGATTCGATCAAGCCGCTGTCTGCTTTGATCCCCGCAACACCATCCATATCTATGGGAATTATCAATTTCTCTACTCCTTAAACAGCTATCTGGGAATATTTTCAAGATACGTTCCAGACGATGTCATCGGTATCCAAACCCCAATCAATTTCAGTATTATGCCGGCCAAATTCCATGGCATTGAGATTCGGGACACGGCCAATCCCGGGAGTGCCGGTGAAAAAAGCATTCACTGGAAACTTGAGGATATAAATAAAACCATTAAAATTGGTAAAACCCGAATTGCTGCCTTTGAAGTCGATCATCCCGCCCCCTGTCTTGCATACAAAATAGAACATGGGGGTAAAAAATTTGTATTCTGTACTGATCATGAACTCAGGCACATTGACAATATTGATGATTCTAAACAAAAAGCAAGCAACAGATACGAAGCCCAACTCATTGAACATGCCAAAGATGCAGATGTGCTTTATCGCGATGGCCAATATTTGAAATCAGAATATGAAGGACTATCGGGCATTGGTTCATCCAGCCCTGTCCCACGGGTTGACTGGGGACACAGCTGCATTGAAGACGTTCAGGAAATGGCATTAAAGTGCCGTATAAAACAAACCTTTATTGGACACCATGATCCCAACAGAGAATGGTCGGAAAGAAACTGGATTGATGAGGCGCTTGCCCGTGGCTGCAAAGACACAAATGAAAAGATTGAACTGGCTCGTGCCGGAACGATTATCGACTTATAACGCCCTTTGATCTGTCAATCTATAAAATGCCGGACAAGACTTGTTTTCCCAACAGCGTAGCCGCCGAGCATGCATATTTTCTTTTTAAAAATGACCTTTTCTTCCATACACTCTCTCCATAAGGCTTTTTTTAATGCCTTTATAATAGAAAACCATTATTTTTTTGTTGAAATAACACCGGGATCAAAATACTATAAATTCGACCACGCTATATTTGTCAAGTAGCATATATTTTAGTTTTTTTAAACTCAAACGCTAACTATTGCGTCATGTTTAGAAAGGGTATCAATTTTACCATGATAACGAATGCTTATAAAAAAGCGTTAACGATTATTGGAAAAACCCGCGGATCCATCATGATGGGAGGGCTCTGCATCACCATTCTGGTGGCTGCTATTTCTATTTATAAGCCTTTGTATTTAACTCTTTTGGAATTAAAATTATATGACACCCTTTTTGGGCAATCCTATTCATCTGAGCAGACCCATTCAGTTGCCATTGTTGATATTGATGAGCAAAGTTTAGAAGAGTTCGGTCAATGGCCCTGGCCCAGATATCGGGTTGCCCTGTTATTACAGAAAATCAACACGGCAGGTGCGCGTGCTGTCGGACTGGATATCCTTTTTGCCGAACCCGATGGGACATCACCCATTGTCATGAAAAATATGTTAAAAAGAGACCTCCAGGTTGATATACGATTTTCAAATATGCCCGAAACATTGTTGGACAATGATAAATTGCTGGCCAACGTCTTGGCAAAAGGTCCGTATGTTCTTGGATTTTCCAGTGATTTTTCAAAAAAAAATCCAAATAAAACCCCAAATTTACTTCCCCGGCTAAAGGCCTTGCAACTAAGAGAAGCCGGTGCTGATTCAGCCGATCATTACCTTTTCCAGGCCAACGATCTTATCCCGCCCCTGCCGGTGTTACTAAAAGAATCAAATGCTTCAGGATTCATGAATACCATAACGGATCAAGATGGTGTCATAAGACGGACACCTTTATTTATTGCATGGCAGCAAAAGATTTATCCGCAATTGGCCCTGGCCACCTTACTCACCGCAAAAAAAGGCCAGATACCTGATCCGACCATCAAGGTATCGCCAAGGGGGATCGAGTCGATTATTATTGGGGATACCATTGTCCCTTTAGAAGCAAACGGTGCCATGCTGATCAATTACCGCGGACCCAGCAATACATTTCCCTATATATCAGCTAGCGATGTATTAAATGATAAGGTGAACCCTAAAGATTTGAAAGAAAAAATCATCTTTCTGGGAACCTCTGCCGCTGGTTTAAAGGATATCAGAGTGTCTCCGCTTGATCGTATATATCCCGGCGTAGAGGTTCATGCCACCATGGTCGATAATATTTTAAGCAAGGATTTTATTTACCGACCAAGCTGGGCTCCGGGCTTAGAATTGTCGCTGATCCTGTTATGGGGACTGATTACAACGATTTTAATCGGATGGGCCAATGCCTTTTTTACCATACCGGTTACGCTTTTCTTGGCAATGGGCGCCTGGTATGGCGGTGTATGGTCTCTTGAACATTTAAATATCTGGATTTCTCCTTTTTACCCCATTATTATTCTGGTGTTAAATTTTTCAGCCCTGAACATGCAAAAGTTCAGGGCTTCTGAAAAGAAAAAGAAGTTTTTCAAGAGTGCCTTCAGTAAATATGTATCCAAAGCCGTAGTGGATCAGCTGGCAAATAATCCTGAAAAATTGAGCCTTGAAGGTGAAGAAAAAGAAATAAGCATCCTGTTTTCAGATATTCGAGGTTTCACATCCATCTCAGAGCAATTATCACCGTCGCAGATTACTATCCTGCTTCACGACTATTTTACACCCATTACAAAGATAATTATCAACAACCATGGCACCCATGACAAATTTATCGGAGATGCGGTCATGTCCTTTTGGAATGCTCCGATTGATGTGGATAATCACGAAAGATTTGCCATAAAAGCAGGTCTGGAAATGATTGATGCGTTAATAAATCTGAACAAGGCCTTTCAAGAAAAATTCGGAATCCAGATAGCAGTGGGCATCGGCCTGCATTCGGGCCGCTGCAGGGTCGGGAATATGGGATCAGATGACATTTTTGATTATACCATTATAGGCGACAATGTTAATCTTGCATCCAGGCTGGAAGGATTAACAAAATTTTATGGTGTTCAAATCATTATCAGCGACAGCATGCTCAAAGGCCTGACCAAGGATCTGCTTGCCCAGGAATTAGACCTGGTAAGGGTAAAAGGAAAAGATAAGCCTGTTCGTATTTATTCGGTTTATTCAAATAAAGATGGGGCACGTCAAAAAGAAATTGAATGTTATCAAGAAGGCCTTGCACTCTATAAAAACAAATGCTTTGAAAAAGGCAGCGACCATTTCAAAGCATTGGCTGACAAATATCCCGGACAAAAACTGTATACAATCTATCAAAAAAGATGTGCCCTTTTCATGAACAATCCACCAGAAGAAAATTGGGATAGCGTGTTCACTCATACAAACAAATAGACGCTGCTGTTATAATAAGTAAACGACAAGTCAAATTTCTCTTTGCAATCCTCAACTGGGGGGGCTTAATCCTTCCATTATAGATTCTCTCATTCCAGGTATCTTTACCAAAAACATTGTTTCTTGAATCGCTCTTTGATCTATATTACAATAGGCAGCACCACGATGAAACTGAAAGGCAATTAAATTAATTTTAATATCTGTTCAATGACTTTCCGGGCTTTGGGACAAAGAGACACAAAGTTTTTAATAGGTTCGATCACACCCGCAACCCTTATGCCGGAAAATGACTCAATGGCTTCAATGTTTTCATTCACCATGTCTGGGTCTGTTTTTTTATGGCCCGTATCCATCAGCACCACACCCACCGGTTTTACCCCTAGATGTTCAAAGCACTGGATGGTTAACAGGGTATGATTGATGGTACCAAGACCTGCATGGGCTGCGATAATCGGTCGGGCACTGGTTTGAACTATAAAATCAGCCACGGTTATATCCTTATTCACAGGTACCAGCAGGCCGCCTGCGGCTTCAATAACCAGATGAGAAATGTTTTTCCCATTCATTCCGGCATCTTCTTTTTCCTTGATTATAGAAAGCGTTTCTTTTACATCAATCTGCTGATTCATATCTCTTGCCGCAAAATAAGGGGCTTTGGGATTGTTGTGGCAGTTAATGATGGAATATGACGGATCCGAACCCTTCAGCTGCACAATATTTTCATAAATAAAAGCAGCATCTGTACCCGGTTCTCCAGGGTGGTTGCATCCGGTTTGAAACGGTTTGATATACAAGGGATTCTGCCCTTGTGAAAACAAGTATTGCATGATCAAAAGAGATAAAACAGTCTTGCCCACATCAGTGCCGGTTCCCACAATGGCTATTTTTTCAGCAGGCATCTTGTTTGACCTTTTTTAATTTTTCTACAAAAAACCTGACATCCTCTTGTTGGTGGAGCGCAGACAAAGAGATCCGTAAAATGGCTTTGCCTTTTTGCACGGTCGGATACCGGGCTGGGAAGCTTAAAATCCCTTGTTTTAAAAGCGCCTTTGACAGGTCAGTGGCCAGTTGTTCATCACCAATGGTGACAGAAAGGATATGGGCCTGTCCATTGACGATAAAACCCTGCTTGATCAGTTCATCTTTCATAAACGAGCTGATCTGATTTAAATGGGCCCTTTTATCATGGCTAAAGGAGATGATATCAAGGATTTCAAGCGCAGCAGCCGCATGGGCTTCGGGCAATGCTGTGGTATAAATAAACGGGGAGGCGAAATTGATCAGATACTCTTTAAACCCTTTGGGCATGAGCACAAATGCCCCAAAAAGGCCCATTGCTTTTCCGAATGTCCCCAAGGCAATGTCCGCCACCGGGCGGGCAATGCCCCGGCCACCATCCCCAAGCGCCCCAAATGCATGAGCCTCATCAACAATGCAAAAAAAAGAATATTTTTTTTTGATGGCACCAAAGGTTTGTATGTCAAGCAGATCCCCATCCATACTGAATAACGATTCCGTCACCACAGCGGTTTGTTTTTCGATTTTTCCCAGCCGCTTTTCAAGATGATCCATTGAGCTGTGATTATAACCTTTTAAGGATGCCTGGCTCATGGTCAATCCGGACACACAGCTGGCATGGACATGTTTATCAAAAATAATGGTATCTTCTTTTTCAAAAAGAGTGGAAATAAGTGCTGAATTAGCCTGATAACCACTGGAAAAAAACACGGCTTCATCATACCCAAAATAATCGGCATAGGCCTGCTCTGCCTCACAGGTGGTTAAAAAATTTCCAGACACCAGACGGGATGATGACGATGATGCGCTAAAGCGTTTAAAAGCATTACTCACAATGGATGCCACTTGCTCGGATGATCCAAGTCCCAGGTAATCATTGGACGCAAAATTCAATAGTTTTTGATTGCCTAAAAAAACAAACCGGCCGCTTTTTTTATCCAGAACCGGGGGATTCCTGTATAACCCTTCCTGCCTGGCAGCGTTCAACCGTTGTCTTATTCGTTCTTCAAGTTTGACAGACATAAAAAAACCTTCCTGTAATGGGCTTTTAAAACACCTTGTTTAAATCTTTGATTATAGTTTAAAACAGCAAATGAAAATTCTCCTGAACAAATACTTTTTTCACCAAAAGTTGCAACGGAACCAGCGGTTAGTTGATAGGTAAACGCTGACTGAGTTTTTACCACAAGCTTGCCTTGTAAATCAAAATCTCCTGTGAAATTTGTTTTATTGAAACCATTAAAATGGTTTATTTTCAACAAAAAAGCATGGCGATCAAAATCACACAGAAAACGGGCATGCATGGCGCCCAGCTGGGCCAGGGCTTCAATGGCCTCAAATGCCGTTGCATTATAAAAACATGCCCAGCCATTAATCTGTTCCAAAGAAACAGACCTGATCCCCTTGAGCAGGATAAACCCGTCCATGCCAGTATTTATATCGAGTCTGTCTGTTTCCATTTTTTCACCACAAATGCACCATTCTGGCCACCGAATCCAAAGTTCTGTAATAAGACCGTATTAAACGCCTGGTCCTTATTTTTTGTTACAAAATTTAAATCCGGACTGATTGGCCTTTCAAGATTGACAATTTTGGGAAGAAATTTCTGGTTCATCAAACAAAGCACCAGGGCCAGCTCAATTGCGCCGCATGCTGCAGATGTGTGCCCGATCCAGGATTTAAGCGCAATGACAGACGGATAATCGTTCTTAAACACCCGGCCTAAAAGATCCGCCTCCATGGCATCGTTCAAGGCTGTCCCGGTTCCGTGGGAGGAGACAACATCAATCTGGCCAGGTTCTAATTGTGACTCTTTTAAAGCATTGATCACGGCTTTTTCCATCCATTTTCCCGAAGGATCCGGCGCTGTCATGCTTCCGGCATCCATGGAAGACCCAAACCCGCAGATTTCTGCAATAATATGAGCGCCTCTTCTCAAAGCATGATCCAGGGCTTCAAAAACAAAAAAAGCACCGCCCTCGCCCATGGCAAAACCACCGCGATCAATATCAAATGGTCGATGACCGGTCTGGGGCGAACGTGTGCCCGTATACAGCGCACCTGCCATTTTATAGGCCATTACACCGCCTGGGTTGAGCCTGGAATCACCACTGCCGGCAAGGGCAATATCCAGGAACCCGCCAAGGATCTTCCGATATGCTTCACCCAGCGTCTGAATCCCAGTGGCACAGGCGGTACTGATCGTAAAATTCTCCCCGTGTACGCCTAGAATATCTGCAATCATTGCAGCAGGGGTGTTGGGCAAAAATCTTAACAGCCATAACGCACTCAGACCTTCAGGGTCAATTTTTCCTTTATCAATATGTTTTATCTCATTGCTGATATCCATATTGGGACCGGCGCCGGTAAAAAGACCGGCACAAGAAAGCTGTTCTTTATCAAGGCCGGAGCCTTTTACTGCTGTTAAAGCGGATGCAAGACTGAATGCTGCCCCCCGGTTCAGGTACCGGGCATTCTTATACCGTCCGGTAAATGCTTTTACATTAAAATCCCTGACAGGAGCCGCAATCACATCTTGATCAAATTCTAAAGTTGTATACACTGAAGTTTGATTCTTCATGCTTGAAATAACTATATCTTCACTATTGCCCAAAGGAGAAAAAAACCCGGTTGATGTGATGACGACTCTATTTTTTAACTTATTTGTCATATCTATTCAAAACTTTAAACCCAATCTCAGACTGAATCATAAACGTCTTCAATTGATAATTTTTTTTTAGGGTCAGGTTTTTCATCGGCAAATCCTGCGGTGACAAAGCATTTAATGATCAAATCTTTTTCGTTAATTAGAAAATCCATATTCCGGATAAAAATCATTGGCGCGGTCAGAATGCAGGTTCCCAGTCCCTGTTCCTGTGCTTTTAAAATAAAAGCGGCAAGAAATAATCCAGTTGTGATGTCAACATCAATATTTTCTCTAAAATTATCAGCCAGCATATCCGCCTGTTTCAAGCGTTGTGAAAAACTATTCTCTTGACTCATTGTTCCCACAGCAAATAGAACCGGTGCATCCAGCATGAATATAGAATGCCGCCAATAATAATTAATTACATTCCTGAGTTTTTTTGATTTTTCCTGGCGTTCCGCCATGTTAAGGAGCTTTTCTAAGCCTGCTTCCATCTCTTTTTTTAACCTGTCTTTTATAGGTTTGGAAACAATCTGCAATGATCTGACCGGCTGGCTGTTTGACGGAGAAGGAACGGTTATGGCAGATGCCACCATTGATCGGATGATCTCTTTTGGCACTGCCTTGGATATGTATTTTCGAACACTTCGCCTGGACTCAAGCAGCTGGTCAATCTTAGATCCTGGTGTGGAGTTTGGTTTAGCTTCCGGCAAATGTTCAGGCGACATGACTCTTTCCTGTAACATACTCAATATACTGCACAAGATCGCCAACTTTTAATACCGGGCCTCCGGGCAGATCTTCCAACATCTCCATTAATCTTTGTTTATTAATGTGCGCCATTTTTTCCATTAAATATTCAAGCGGGTCCTGGCCCTTTGTATCTGCCTCTTCAATGAGAATACGAAGATTTCTTAAAAAGATATCATCATCTCTAATATCAATTTCAAATGCGCTGCCAAGTTCCAGTGCCACCTCAAGCAGGTCTATGGATTCTGCATCAAGCTCCCTGATCAGGTATGTTTCATCTGTTATCTGATCCTCATCAACATCAAGGATCTCACTTAAAATCTGCTTTACTTTTATCAATGTTTGCATATAATTTTTCCTGGTGCCTGACCTGTTTTCTCAATCTGATCCATTTTCTCAAGCCGGCCCAATGTATTGTTTATCTTTTCCCCGAGGACAGGCCATAATCCATGGTAATGGACACACCATTAAACGCCCGTGCACTGTCAGATAGAAAAAATAAAATGGTTTCACAAAGTTCTTGAGGTGTTATCATGAAGGGTCGCAATTTTTCTTTCAACAACCCTTTTTCTTGATGTTCCCCATAATTTTTTCCTGGGCGCTGTTCCTGGGTTTCAAGAAAAGCCCTGCCCCTGCCGGCATCAACATACCCTGGCCGGATAGATAGGCTGGTCACTCCCCTGGAACAAAGCTCAAGTCCGCAATTTTTATACAACGCTTCACAGGCCAGCTTTGAACTGGCATAAAATCCCTGGCCGGTCGCCGGCATGGCAGCCGCAGCAGATGAAATAAAAACAAGACGGCCAAACCGTTTTTTCAACATGCTTCTTGACGCTGATCGAACAAGCCGTGCACGGGATGCAATATTCTGACTAAAATAAAGATCCATTCTTTCGTTGGATGCAGAAGCCACCAGACTCTCATAGTCGGTATGGGCAAGATCCACAAGATAATCCGGGTCTGTTTTGCACTCTTTAAACAGATCGTTGATACCAGACGGATCGGAAAAATCAAACCATTTTGTTTCAAACAAACCCATAGTATCTTCAAGGGTCTGCATGATTTTCTTTTTGCCTGAATCGTTTCTATAGGTCAGCACCGGCAAAAGCCCTTCTTTAATAAGAAGTCCGGCCAGACAAAGCCCGATTGTACTGCTGCCGCCGGTCACAAGGACCTTTTTCCCTGAATAGTATGATTTCATAATATCAGCGTTCCTGCGGCGACCTGGATCTGCCCGTCATAAAGGCTGCATTTTACCAGATTCTCTTTTAAAACCGGGCTGCCCGCTACAAGCGGATTATCTGTAAACAATAACGTGTACCGGTATTCTCCGGGTGTGACAAATTTTGTAAACCTGAATTTTTCAACTCGTAATTGATTGTTATTAAATTGATCTTCATCTTCTTTTTCAATGGCCCGGCAAAAGGCATGAATAATCAGGCTGCCCGGAACCACCGGGCTGCCCGGGAAATGATCCTTGTATATGGCATCATCAGGATCAAAATAAAATTTACCGGTCTTTTCCATTTTATTCATCTAATCTTTTCTTTATCAGGTCTTTTCTTCATCAACATCACGCTTTTATTTCAAAACCCAGATTGTCTATCATTTCCATGTCTTCTTTAATATTTCGCCCTTTTGTGGTCAGATAATCCCCACTCATCAATGCGTTTGAACCCGCAGCAAAAATCCAGGACTGAAAATCACCCAGGGTCACTTCTCTTCCGCCGCAAATCGTTATGTTTTTATCCGGATGGACAAACCGAAACAATGCAATGCTTTTTAAGGCATCCATGGGAGCAAGCCGTGGCATGTCTGCCATTTTTGTGCCGGGTATGGGGTTTAAAAAATTCAAAGGAATGGTGTCCACGTCAAGGTCTTTTAATGTCAGCGCCAGTTCCAGCCGCTGATCCCATGACTCGCCAAGTCCCATAATGCCACCACTGCAAACCACAAAGCCCGCCTTTTTTGCTGCCCTTACAGTCTGCACATCATCAGAATACTTATGGGTGGTGCAGATCTTATCAAAATGGCTTTGAGCTGTTTCAAGGTTATGATGATAATTGCTGATCCCTGCTTCCTTTAGCTTTTGAGCCATCTTGTCGGTTAAAACCCCCAGGGACGCACATACCCGAAGATTGGTTTTCTGCAGGATCTTTTGGGTGGCAGAACAGACCTTATCAAGATCTTCCCCGCCCGGTGTAAACCCGCTCATAACCATTGAAAAATGAGTGGCTCCTGCCCCTTCCAAGCGCTGTGCTGTTTCAAGAATTTGTTTTTGATCCAGCATGGGATATACTTGAACACCAGTGTTATGGTGTCCCGACTGGGCACAATAGGCACAGTCTTCAGAGCAGTGGCCAGACTTGGCATTGATGATGGAACAGGAAAAAACCGTGTTCCCTTTATATTTCTCCCTGATTTTCCCGGCAAAAAAAATCATATCAAAAACATCAGTGCCATGCGCAGATAAAAGCAGGGATGTATCTGCATTGGAAAGCTTGCAATCAGGCGTTTCAATGGCTCGTTCGGCCAGGGCTTGTATTTTTTTGTTCATTATAAAATTCTTTCCTCTATTAATAAAATCTATTTGCCTTAATAGAGCAAATATGGTTAGTATTGTCAACCATAAACTAACCATGCGGTTTACAAACAAAAAAACAAACAAGCCCCTTGGGTAAAAGGACCTGAATAAAAGGATGAGAATATGACCACAAGAAATGCACTACTTTCCATGCTTAAGACTGAATCCGGCAAATGGATTTCAGGAGAAGTCCTGTGCAAAAAGCTCAATATCAGTCGGGCCGCTGTATCAAAGCATATGCGCATATTAAAAGATTCAGGTTATAAAATACTGTCCTCTACTAAAAAAGGGTATCATTTTTCAGGTATCCTGGACAAAATTATTAAAGACGAGATAACAGACAACCTTCAAACCAAAATATTTGGCAAAAAAAAGATCCTTATCCTTGCCAAAACAGACTCAACCAATATCCAGGCAAGACTGCTGGCCCAGCAAGGTGCACCCCAGGGCAGTGTGGTCATTGCTGAAGACCAGAGCCATGGCAGAGGAAGAAAGGATCGACAATGGTTTTCCCTGCCTGAAAAATCAATCATGATGTCCCTGATCTTAAGGCCAACACTTCCCCCTGAAAAAGCACCACGAATAACCCTACTGGCGGCCGTGGCAGCAGCTAAGGCACTCATCAATCTGACTGACCTGAATATTCGAATCAAATGGCCCAACGATATTCTGGTGGGCAACAAAAAACTGGCTGGTATTTCAACAGGGCTCAGTACAGATATGGATACGGTCAATTATGTCATTTTGGGGATAGGCCTGAATGTCGGCACAAGGCTGTCAGATTTCCCTGATGAGCTGCAAAATATTGCCACATCCATCATGATCGAATCAGGACAAACAATCTCACGAGTCAAGATCATCAAAGAATTTCTTTTCCAGTTTGAAACATACTATGACATCCTGCACGATAAAGGGTTTGAACCGATTTTGGCACAATGGAAAGAACTTGCCGATATCACAGACAAAAGAATATCCATTGCCCTGCACGATAAAACCATATCAGGTATTGTCCTGGATATTGACCATGATGGTGTCTTGATTCTTCAAACCAGCGACAAAACCATTCACAGAATTCTTTCCGGTGATGTATCTTTACTGGATGGATAGCACCTGTATCTTTGATTCTTTATTTGGGGGGCTATAATGACATTCACCAGCAATGCCGACCTTTTAGACTTTGATAAAAAACACCTCTGGCACCCATACACCTCAATGATTGATCCCCTGCCGGTTTATCAGGTGATTGGGGCATCGGGTGTCCGGCTTCACTTAAGCAATGGTAAAAAATTAATCGACGGTATGTCCTCGTGGTGGGCTGCCATTCACGGATACAATCACCCTGTACTCAATGACGCTGCACACAAACAAATCAAAAATTTTTCCCATGTCATGTTCGGCGGCATCACCCATGCGCCGGCAGCAGAATTGGGCAAACTGCTTGTGGATATAACACCCGACCCTTTAACTAAAGTTTTCTTTTGTGACTCAGGATCAGTCTGTGTTGAAGTGGCCATAAAAATGGCGATCCAATACTGGTATGCCAAAGGTGCACCGGAAAAGAACAGGCTGTTAACCATTCGATCCGGATACCATGGAGATACCTTTGGCGCCATGTCTGTGTGCGATCCTGTCACTGGCATGCATGATATGTTTACCCATATTCTCAGCCAGCACTATTTTGCTGATGCACCCGGCATCCCTTTTGGAGAAAAATGGGACGAGTCTGACATTCAAAATTTTAAAACCCTTTTAACTGCCCATCACAAGAAAATTGCCGCAGTCATTTTAGAACCTATTGTACAGGGGGCGGGGGGCATGCGGTTTTACACCACTCAATATTTATCGACAGTCAGAAACTTGTGCGATCAGTATGATATTCTTCTGATCTGTGATGAAATTGCCACAGGCTTCGGCCGGACCGGTTCTTTGTTTGCTTCCCAACTGGCTGACATATCGCCGGATATCATCTGTTTGGGCAAAGCCCTGACCGGAGGCTACATGACACTGGGGGCAGCACTGACCACCCAGAAGGTAAGCGACACCATCTCTTGTAATGGTAAAAGTGCCTTCATGCATGGCCCAACGTTTATGGGCAACCCCCTTGCCTGTTCTGTTGCCCTTGCCAGTACTCAGCTGCTTCTTGATTCTCCCTGGCAAAACCGGGTAAAAGCCATTGAAAAACAGCTTAAAAAAGAGCTGGAACCCTGTGGTCAGATGGATCATGTAAACGATGTCCGGGTCCTGGGTGCCATCGGGGTTGTGGAACTCAAACATGCGGTTAATATGGGGAAAATTCAAAAAAAGTTTGTTGAAAAAGGCGTCTGGGTAAGACCGTTTGGAAAACTGATCTATCTAATGCCGCCGTTTATCATAAAGCCGGATGAATTGTCACAACTCACCCGGGCTGTGGTACAGATTGTCCAGGAAGAATCTTTATAATTTTAAATTAATGCTGAAACAAAAAATAAAATGCCTTCCCCCGGAACGATATCAAAGGTTCTATGGATAGCGCTGGATATGATAAAATTTTGGTGAATACTATCTCAGCAGTTGGCATAGTTATCTCTTTTTTGCCTTAAATGGCCATTTTGACTATTCCAATTTTCGCCATTTTGGCCTGAACGGTTTTCTTTTACACAAGCAAATCCTTCTGCAATTTTTTTTATAACAAAAAACAAATTGCCTGTCTGTCTGACGGTTAAGGCCTTTTAATCAATTCAAATCATAAAAAGAACAGTTCCATCCAATTTTATCAAATCATGGCATGGTCTCTGCTAATAAGTATTGTGGAAGTTGGAAACTTTATTAATTATTAAATTTTAACAGGAGTAAAAAGAAATGAAAAAACTGTTGTCATTACTATTTGTATTTATTTTATTGGCCTTTAGTACTGGGGTTGCATCGGCAACCTTATTAATGAATGGCGATTTTGAATCAGCGCCTGAAACCGGATGGACTGTGAATTCAACATATAATTACATGGCAACCGGAGAGGGGAACAATAACTTTTATGGACGTAATAACAGCGCCTTCGTAAGATTAACACAAAATGGAGGTGTTTTTACACAGACTGGGACCACTGGATTTGGTACTGGCGCGGAATTCACACTTTCAGGCTGGAATGTTGGCGATGGGGTTGACAGTTTCGTGTTTGGTCTGGAATTCCTCGACAGCAGTCAAAATATAATAGGGACTGCCTTTACCGTTGGTGGTGTGGCGCAGTGGGGACAAGGTAATCCTAGTAATTGGATGCAGTATGAATTATCGGCTGCAGCGCCAACCGGAGCAGTTGAATGGCGGGTGTCGTTATCAGCGATATTCGGTAATTCTGGCAGTTATGTTGATGTATATTTTGATGATGTTGAGTTGACATCTACCACCCAAACAATAGGAAATGAAGTTCCTGAGCCGGCAACCATGCTTCTTTTCGGTCTCGGCCTCCTTGGGCTTTGTGGAACAACCAGAAAAAGAAAATAAAACATCATATCTGAATTGACATCAAAGCCAGGAACATGAATATGCTCCTGGCTTTGATGCTTTTCAATCACTAAAAGATTTCAATTCATAAATTGTAACCGGCGACAGGTAACCTTTTGGCTGCACACAATCAATATTTTTAGTAATAAAATCATCAGTCAACTGACTTTTTGTCGTTTCGCCGATCAGAATGCGGGTACCGTATATATTGTTCAAGGTTTCCAGTTTATTGGCCATGTTCACATCCACGCCGTGCACGGTGAAATCTGAAAAATATTTTCCACCGATATTTCCGGCCAAAAGTGTGCCGCTGTTTATACCGATACGGATTGAAAGCGGGTATTCAAAATCTTTTCGATCTTCTTTGCACAACTTCAAATACGCTTTTTCCATTTCAAGAGCGGCCCGGCAGGCCAATATGGCATGATCCTTCTGCTCTATGGGAACTCCCCAGACTGCCATCACAGCATCTCCTGCAATTTTGTCCACCATACCGTCATGTACCAGAGCGATATCAGCAAATGTACCAAGGTATCGGGAAAGAATTCTGATCAACTCTTTTGCCGGAGTCTTTGATGCAAGGGAAGTGAAATTTTTAATATCTAAAAACAAAACACTCCCTTCAAAGAAATCACCACCCAGTTTTAATTTTTCAGGATTGTTTAATAGATAGGTCACCACAGATGTTGACACATATCTGGAAAAAACCTGTTTAATATATAATTTTTCTTTTGCATTTTCATAGTATCGGGTCATCCATCCGGAACACCAGGTAAAAAATCCGGGAAGCAGGATGAGAGACGGTGGTACAAACAATTTTGGAACCAGAAAAGCAAACCATATCCCGCCGCCTGTTATGAGCAAAAGGATTAAAAACACAAAACCGGATCGCATAACAGTCAGTCGCAGTGTAATGATTCCGACGATCAACCAGACAAGTATGGCATAAATGGACAAAATCGGCAGTTCAATTTCTTTCATCTCGGTCTGATTGATATAATTGGCAGCGATATTGGCCTGGATCTCAACCCCGGACATATGTTCTGATCCAAACCGGACATGGGGTGTTGAATAATGGTCAGCAAATGCGGTCTCAAGATCGACGACGTTTCTCGTGGAAAATCCAACAAAAATCAGTTTATCCTTGAAAAAATTTTCAGGCAGCCGAGTCTTTGGGTCCAGGACCTGATAATAAGATATGGTTTTAATGGATCCTGGCGGGCCTTGAAAATTAATCAACCACTTGTTGGAATTATTTTCAGTATTTTTTAAATTAGCGGCACAGCCCTGATCACAAAATGCGGTTGCAGCTGCAGCAGCAAAGGTTAAAGATTGATTCAACCTTTTTGCACTTGTTCTTAAAAACCCGTCCGGGTCCAGCGGCAGGATATCAAGCCCGGTTTTGCAACCCTGCTCTAAAAATAACGGGAGGGGCAAAATCTGCATGACAGAAACAAGATCCGAATGATCAATGGTTTCAAGACTGGATGCCAAAACCACATTCTCATTGAGCACTGCTGCCAAAGCTGCATCATCTTCAGGAGCAGACGGTTCCGGGAAAAGAATATCAAGAGCAATTGTTTTTGCACCGGCGCTGAAAAGTGCCTCAATTAATTGGGCATGAATTTGTCTTGGCCAGGGCCATTGTTGGTTCAATTTTGCAAAGGAGGGTTCATCAATGGCCACAATAACAATTTGATCTGCCCGTGACCGATCTGGTTCGGCTACGACAAGGCAGTCATATAATGCCCGATCTAAAAGATGCCCCAATGAAGATACCGACAACAGGAAACCAAAAAGTCCAAAAAAAAGCATAAAGACAATTTTATTTTTCAAGCTGATATGGAATTTTAATCCATCCACTTAAAAATTAACCTCCACCATCAACGCATAGGTCCGATTGGGTATCAAACCAGCTAAATTTGATAGCGGGACGCCATTAAAATGCTTGTCAAAAATGTTGTGTATTTCAAACCTGAGTTTTCCTCTCTTTTGCGGCAACTCATATTCCAGATAGGTTGATGCAAACAGAAAATCTCGATCCTGCTGGGTCGGTGAATCATAGTCTGTGTCATAGTAACTTGTGCCAATAGAAGCTGAAAGACCTGAAGAATGAGCCTTGGTCAGTCTTGTCCAATACCATTTGTTTTCACCTTCTAAAAGCGGGGTGACCCGGTCCCGGTCAATGCTGAAAAAAATAAATCCTGCGGCAAGTGCCATATCGTCAAAAAGCAATTGATTAACAGCCATTTCAGCACCAACATATTTTTGATCCAACTCCTTTTGAACAGTCTGACCGTTTTCCGTTGTCAGATATTGGTAATCGGGTTCATTCACAAAGGTTTTTGCAACAAACAGTCCAGTGGACCATTCATGCCCCCAGCTCAGGGCAACTTCCTGGGTGACCGAGCCTTCAAAAAAACTTGGCAGTACATGCCCTGCCACTTCAATGGCATCAATTCTGGCCACCGATTCAAAAGTCTCTAAAAATTTTTTATACGAAAAGGCAATGGTATCGTTCAGTGTTGGGCGAAATGTCAGTCCAAACCGGGGATTAAGATAGCTTTCTGACCAGGTTAACTCATATTGACTGTTCACATTATTTATCTTATCCGCATAAAGTGCGGCTTCAATGGTCCAGGCATCTGATGGGTTCCAGATATCCTGGACATAAGCACTCTGCATTTTTCTGGGTCTGACAAAACCCAGCTCAGAATTAACAAGCGTATTGCCAACAAAAATATTGGTACCAGCCCAATAATAATCGGTACTTGTGCTCTCTTGAATTGTATAATCCCGATCACTTTCATACCAGAACAATCCAACCGACACATCATGATCTGCCATCTTCAACGTCTGCATGGCTTGAATATTTGTGAAAGGATCATCCAGCCATTCATATTTGTTGTAGTCATAGGTGTAGTCAAATGGCAGCGCCGTCCCGCTGCCCGTAAGGTGGGTCTGACCAAACAGATGATGCTTGTATTCTCTTTGCACCAATAAAAAGAAATTGGAATTGGGAGAATTTTTCCTGACATAACCGGCTCGTATAAATTTCAAATCCGTATCTGTATGATTTTGCGAATCCGGCTGGGCATCATATACCGTCTGGCTGGATAAATCACCTGTCACCAGGCTGTAGTGTTCGGTCTGCAAAGACAGGGTGTCTTTATATGTCATATCCCATTTTACAGATGCTTCAACCTTTTGAAATTCCTGCCAGTCATAGGTCTGCCACCCATCATGCTGCCCTTTTTGTGCCTTTATCTCAAAAGCCGTATTGGCCTCGGGCAGCGCCCCATTCAGATATATTTGACTGTTCCAATAACCGTAATTACCCATCCAGCCCGTTATTTTTCCATCGATATCCGGCTGGTCAAAAAACAAGGTGTAATTATTAAAACTATTAAAAGCATTGGCATTGGCCGGCTTCATTAAAAAGGCCTTCGTCCGGGAACTTCTTGCCCCCAGGCTGGAGGGCCCGTGAAGATAATCCAGCTGACCTGCCACAAAATCGTGAGCTGCAAAATTATTATTATCTTTTTTCATTGAAGCCATGGCTTTGACACTGCCCCATTCTGAAACCCCCAGTTTTTTATACAGCTCTGCCAGATTAACATTCTGGACAGCCAGATCCTGATCCAGAAAAAACCGGGACTTGTATATGGCCTGGTTGTTATTTAACGAAACTGCCGTCTGGAGGGCCCGGATGGCTTCATGAATCCGGTTGAGGTCACGCAAAACATGGGATCTATACAACCAGGGTGTCGGATCATTTGGATCCAGGCGTTGGGCAAGATCCAATATATCCAATGCTTGTTTAAACCGTTTTTTTTCATAGAGCATTTTTGCCCAATAACTCAAAAAAGCAGATCTTTGCGGCTCTAACAGCACAGCAATTGTGATCTCTTCCTGGGCCTTTTCTTCATTACCCTTTCTCATGTAAGCCAGACAAAGTCCCAAATGGGGCTCTCCCATATAAGGGTTCAACTTGATTGCCGCTTTAAATGCCTTAATGGCAAATTGATCTTTTTGCATGGTCAGCATTAAAAAACCTTTCAGGTTTAATGCTTCCGGGTGATTAGGTGCAAGAGCCAACACCCTTTGGACTGCATCAAAAGAGTCTTCTATAAAACCGTCTGCCAATTTCAACCGGGATAGATTCAACAACCCGGGAATATAATTTTTATTCAATTGCAGGGCTGCTAACGTAGAGGCAAGTGCTCCGGTCAAATCAAGTTGTGCCTGTCTGACCCAGGCATTGAGTACATGACAAGCCGGTTCGCCCGAAGCTATTTGCAAGGCCTTTTGAGAAGCCTTATCAGCAGCTGTAATATCATTTTTAAATAGAGATAATAGTATTTCCAGCAAAACGCCAGGCAGATGATTGGGCCACTTTTCTCGAAGCATTGAAAGCTTTTTATCAGCGATTGTATATTCTCTTAAAAGAGCATAAGATGTGATGATGCCTGCCAATACCGTCGGATCATCATTTTGCCCGTTGGCATCAATAAATAGTTGCGGTTTTCCTGAAAATAAAGGGTGCCATAGTTTTTGATTACTTTCAGTCTCTTTAATCAGTGTAAACAGCATTTCCAAAGTCGGTTGAAAAGATATTGTCCATTGAACCGCCTCTTCTGGATTGATCAAAATACTTTTCTGCATGGGCTGCCCCGGATATGCCACGATCTGCTCCAGAGCATCAAGCGTGATAGTTCCCTGCTCATTTTGAGCAAGAACCTGTCCCTCTAAAACAGATATAATGATTGATAAATCTTCATGCATCCATATATCAAGTTCAGTTCCCCGGATGCTGGTTGATACATAGGGGGTATGAATATCAATATGCTGATTTATATTTTTATTTCTTAACCAGATTCTTCCTTTTTTAAGAAAATATTCAGAGATATCCGGATTTTTGCCCTTATCCTGAACCCTTTCAATCCATCCGGCCTTTTGTGCGACCTGTTTAAAAATTAAAATAGAATTTTTATTCAATTGAATAATGGATTCATCCAGCATCAGCAGGGCCGCCCACCCATTTGATCCGGTCATTAAGCGATCTCCTGAAAAAAACTTCATGCCGATGTGCGCTTCTTCCCATTGGTGGCTGTTTGCACTTAAAATTTGTACCCGGCCTTCAGATTGAGCTATTTTTCCTACAGGTTTCAAACTTTGATTGTCTTGGGCGTATGTCGAGTATGAAATCATAAAAAAAAGCTGCAGTGTTAAAAAAAGCAGCGCAGACTTCATTCGAGCAAATCTCCTGTTGGATATTGAGAAAGCTGCATTTTTTTAATCCGATATATAAGGGTTTTTCTCGGGATATTGAGCGATCGGGCTGCGGCTGAAACATTCCAGCGTTCTGTGCCCTTATAACTCGACTCCTTGAGCGCCTGTGCATAACGTACCCGTTCTGAGTGTGCCGCCATTTTCTCAACACAGGCTCTGTTTGTTTCAGAGCGGCTCGCAGTGCTTTGAACCGAACGGATCAGCCATCCGGGCAAATTCGAGAGTTCGATGGTTTGGTTATCACAAATAGCAAGTGCTGCCATGACAGCCTGCTCAAGTTGCCGGACGTTGCCAGGCCATGAATAATCAACTAAAAGATCCAGAGCGGATGAAGAAATACTTGGAAAAGATTTGCGAGTTTTCCACTCTTTTTCTTCATACAAGCCTTTTTGAATAAAATAATTCACCAGCAGCGGAATATCAGAACGTCTGTCACACAATCTTGGCATATATAACTCCAACCCGCACAATCTAAAAAAAAGATCCTGACGAAATTTTTTCTGGTGAATCAATTGCTCAAGATTTGTATTGGTCGCAGCAATAATTCTTGCATCAAAGGATACTTCCGTATCCGACCCCACCGGCATCACTCTTTTTTCCTGCAATGCTCGCAAAATTTTAACCTGGCAGGACTGACTCATCTCACCGATTTCATCTAAAAATAACGTTCCACCGGAAGCTGCAACAAATTTACCTTTTCGGTTTGAAGTAGCTCCGCTGAACGCACCTTTCACATGTCCAAACAATTCACTTTCCAGAATTGTTTCATTTAATGCCGCGCAATTAACACTTAAAAATTGTCCGCCTGAATTTGCCATATTTTCATGAATCCGCCTGGCAGCCAATTCCTTACCTGTGCCGGTTTCACCGTATATAAGTACCGGCACTTTTGATTGAGCCGCTTTCATGGCAAGATCCAGTACATCCTGGATAGCGCTGCTGGCACCGACAACAATTGTTTTTCCGGGTGATGGTACCAGCACTCTTTCTGTCCGGGAGAATGTGCTTGCTTTTTTTTGTCTGTGAACCAAGGATGTGGCGTACAACATTCCCAGAGCGGTCATGAGATTTTCCCAAAAATATAGGAATTGCTCTTTTAAGGCATGATTCAATATATTGATCACCCCATATATTTTGTCATTGTAAAGGATCGGTGCAGAAATCATGGAACGGGTGCGAAATTGTATAGTCATATCCACACGTCGACTATGCTGGTGATCTGTCCAAGCGTCACGGACACTCACTGTTTTTCGACTGATCACAGCTGCGCCGGAAATACCTTCTCCCGGGCGCAAAGAAAACTTTTTAGCATCATCTTGAGAAATATTGGTGCCGTACTGCAAGGTCAAATATCCGTCACTCCCCATTTTCCAAATCGAGGCTTCCTGTGCGCTGGCCGCACGAACAAGCCGTTGACAGAACAGGGCATCAAACTCCGACTGCGAAACTATTGGATCTTGCTCTTTTCCAAACAAATCGAACAATGCTTCAATATATTTTTGGCCCATTTTTTTACCTAAAATCTTTATATTTTAGGTGTTTATCAATATGAAATAAATTTGTAAAGCTTTTTTGGCCAAAAAAGGGAATGATATCGCCATAATTTTAGGCCATTTTAGCCAAAAATATCTCAAATAAAAAATTGATCGGCGACAAGCACGGATAATCCATTGAAAAACAGCTCAAACAAGAGTTTGATCCCTGCTGTCAAATAGACTCTGCATAAAAAGGTCCGACTCCTGAACACTACCAGGGTTGTGGAACTTGAGCATATAGTCAATATGAGAAAATTAAAAGATAGAACCAACCGGCTCGCCGGGAACAAAACTTAATTCCACAAGGATCTGACCCAGCCGAAAACACCCTTTTTTGTTGGTTTTTCCCTTGATGTTGTCAAGGCAGGTTGTTTCCTGACTATTTTTTGTTTTTTAGCTGGTCTGACTTTTGATTTCCCACTGATACTTGTGATATTTTCTGCTCTATCTTTAATGGAAAGATTGATTTCCTCAATTAATTGTTCCTGGATCGCCGGCTGGGCGATTTTTAGATTCGGCCGCTGACCAAAACAGGTTTCTGACAATTTCCTTTTTTTACCATCCCCACTTCTGCCCACGCCGGATTGTTCAACAATGCCATATGCAAATTGTGTCAATCCGGCAATAATAATGTGCTCTGGTGGTGCAAGTTCCGGCATCTGACAAAAAGCAATGGCCTGGCAAATATTGGAAGGAAATTCCCAGGAGGTTAACACCTTTGAGGCAACCAGGCTGTCAGTGGTGCCAAATACTTTTTTTTCCGCTATTTCCAAAGGCTGCTTAAGTTCTCTGGCCTGTTTGAGACACCAGGTAAAATCTTTAGGATAATGAATGGCCAATAATAACTTTCCAATTCCCTGGAGCATCCCGGCCATATAGAGTTCTCCCGGCAGTACACCCATCTCAAGATTCGGGTGACCCAGCCGCCGGTTTGCGACGGCAACCGCCCAGGAATGGGCCCAGAAATCATTATAGGAAAACCCCTGGATATCAGGGAATTTGGGTAACAGCTTCTGAAAAAAATACAGGCAGACCGTATTGACGATGTCTATGAGACCGATCCGCGTAATCGCAGCTCTCAGGCTGACAATTTTTTCCATTTCACTATAATAAGAGGAGTTGGCCAGTGTTAAGATCCGGACAAACATCCCGGGATCGGATTCGATAAGCTTGACAAAATCAGGGATATCGATCTGATCTTTAGATTGCCGGACCACAGCAAGAATTTTTCTGCCATTTGCCGGAAAAACAGGGATATTAGCATTGGTCGTTAAAATCTCTTGAGCAATGCTGAAGGCAATCGTCTTTTCTCCCAGCAGGACATCTTCCATGGTCGACTCTTTTTTTAAACGTTTGGATCATCTGTTAAGGTTTGTTGAGCAAGATCATCTTATCCAAAATTTTTGGCCCAGTCAAACTAAAGCAGACAATTAAAGCACACTGCGAATAAAATCACCAGCTGCTTTGGGACCCTTTTCCTCCACCACACGAATCGTCTGGGAACCTATCACAGCAATGTCTGCCTTGCCCTTTAAGTAATCCACATCTGCCTTGTCCTTAACGCCAAACCCAACTGCCAGAGGAAGATTTGTGGCCTTCCGGCAACGGGCAAGATAGGCGGTCAAATCATCTGAAAAAGCTGTGCCTTTACCTGTGACCCCTTTTCTGGCCACACAATATACAAAGCCCGAAGCAAAACCGGAAATATAGTCAAGCCGCTCATTGCTGGTTTCCGGTGAAAAAATGTAGATGGGGCTTAAATTGTTTTTTCCCATGGCCTCAAGATATTCTTTGCCTTCTTCGGGTGGAAGATCCGGGACAATGGCCCCTTTTAAATTAATATTGGCCATACGGTCGGAAAATTTCTCCATCCCGTATTTATACAAAATATTAGTATAACTCATGAACAAAAATGGGATGGGGAAATCTTTGGCCACCTTTTGAGCAAATTCAAAACATTTTTCAACCGTGGACCCTTGTTCAAGAGCAATCTGATTGGCCTTTAAAATAACCGGGCCATCAGCCATGGGTTCTGAAAAAGGAATCTGCAATTCCATTAAATCCACGCCAGCATTCACCATTTGTTTGACAATTTCGTACGAGTCTTCAAAGGAAGGGTACCCCATAACAATATGGGTCATTAACAGGATTTGTTTTTGTTTAAGATGTTCTTTTATATATGATTCAAGCATTGTATTCTTCTGCCTTTCCAATAATAAATTCTTTCCATTTTGGATCATCAATGGCATCCGCCACTGTAAAGATATCCTTGTCTCCTCTACCGGACTGGTTGATAATAATAATATCATCCGTTGAAAGGGTGGGTGCTTCTTTAAATGCCTGGGCAAAGGCATGGGATGATTCCAGGGCCGGGATAATCCCTTCTTTGAGCATGGTCAGTTTCAAGGCAGCAATCACTTCTGTATCTGTGGCGCTTTCAAACCGAACTTTTCCCTTTTCATGCATATCAGACAGGATAGGAGATACGCCCACATAATCCAGGCCTGCAGAAATCGAGTGAGTCTCTTTCATCTGGCCGTCCCCATCTTGTAAAAAATAGGTTTTATACCCTTGTGCAATGCCAGGACTTGCATCATCTGAGCTCAGTCTCGAGGCATGCATGCCTGTATCAAGCCCATGCCCACCGGCCTCAACACCCACAAGCTCTACCGGATCATTAAAAAAACCTGAGAAAATCCCCATGGCATTAGACCCACCACCCACGCAGGCATAGACCCTTGTGGGAAGTTTTCCTTCTGCTTTCAGAATCTGTTCTCTGGCTTCCTTACCGATAATTGACTGAAAATAAGACACCATTTCAGGAAAAGGATGCGGACCGCATGCGGTTCCCAGGACGTAATGGGTATCGTCCATGTTGGTGACCCAATCTCTGAACGCTTCATTAATGGCATCCTTTAAAATCCGTGTCCCGTCTTTGACCGAAACCACAGTGGCACCCAATTGTTCCATCCAGAACACATTGGGACGCTGTCGCAACACATCCACTTCACCCATGTAGATGGTGCAGTCAAGTCCAAATTTTGCTGCCATGGTGGCTGTGGCCACACCATGCTGGCCAGCCCCGGTTTCTGCAATGACCCGTTTTTTACCCATGCGTTTGACCAAAAGGCCCTGTCCCATGACATTATTTGCTTTATGAGCACCTGTATGGTTAAGGTCCTCACGTTTGATATAAATCTTTGCGCCTCCAAATTCTCTGGTCAGGTTTTCAGCATAGGTCAGTGGTGTTGGCCGACACGAATATGTTGACATCAAGGTTTCATATTCTTTCCAAAAGGCTGGATCCTGCTTGATTTTTTCAAACTCTTTTTCGAGCTCATCAAATGTGGCAACCAATATCTCGGGCAAAAATGCCCCACCATAGTTACCATAGTATCCCCTGTTTTTCATTGATTTGACTCCTGGTTATTATCATAATAGTTCATTTTATATGCTTTATCTGTTTTATCTGGTCTATAACCTCTGGTCTCACCCTTCAATACTGATGGTCTGAGAAAATGCAAATCGATCGGTTTTGCAATACAAGCGTGAAAAAACAGCTTGATCATAGCCGGGAAAATCAAGCTTTCTTTGAACTTCAAGAATGGAATCTGATGGTTTAAGTTCCATAAGTTCTGATTTTTCCCTGGATAAAAATGAAAGTTTAAACGTTTGGTGACCCTTTTCAGGTTTCATATAATATTGGTCCAAAACCACCATGGAAAGAGATCTGTTTTCAAGATCCACCCGTTCAAGCCCTTTGAACAATTGAAGGTGAAGATAAATATCTTCCAGCAAGACTGGTTTTTTGTCCACACAAGTCAGCCGGGAAAAAAAATAAGCTTGTTCCGAATTAAACGGATTGCCCTGATCATCTTGAATAATTTGAACCGAAACCGGCACCACAATCTTTGATGTGGTCAAAATTCCCCTGGTCAAAAAAGCCTGGGAGGTTCCGGCAAGAGAAAAGATATCTACGTCAGGGCCCTGCTCTTTTACAAAGGTACCTGATCCTCGTTTTCGTTCAATCAATCCCTTTCTGACCATGGTATCCATGGCCTGACGCACCGTGGGTCGACCGATTTGATAGTCTTTTGCAATCAAAGTTTCAGGCGGAATCAAATCACCTGGCTGATAAATGCCGGACCGGATCTGGTCGGTGAGAATATCCGCCAACTGGTGATATAAGGGTATGGGGGACTGGGGATTGAGCATAGTTCTCCTAAAAACTCTGATTTTCATTCACGTACTATTTAATGATATTAATATCGTTCTATTGTTAAGTTGTCAAGACATTTTGACAACTTTTTTTTACTTTAAAAAAGCCAACCCAATTAACCTTCACTCCATAACCAATTTTAACTTGACGAACCGGTTTAAACACTTATTTTTTTGATTATATTTTTTAAACACTTTCTCAAGGAAACTTATCATGAAATTTAAACAAATACTCATTGTGCTCATTATTTTTTTCGGAACCACTGCTGCGGCTGAGCAGGATTTTTCAAAAGTTGAAATAAAAACCATACCTATTACACCAAACATTTATATGCTGATGGGTGCTGGCGGCAACCTTGGCTTATCAACCGGGAAAAACGGTCCTTTTTTAATTGATGATCAATATGCCCCATTAACCGAAAAGATCCTGGCTTCCATCGCCGACATAACTGACCAGCCTATAAAATTTTTAATCAACACCCACTGGCATTTTGATCATACCGGCGGGAATGAAAATATTGGAAAAGGCGATACCATTATTGTGGCCCAGGAAAATGTGCGGACAAGAATGTCCAAAGGGCAAATGATGAAAGCATTTGATTTCAATGTTCCGCCGGCGGCCCCCCATGCATTGCCCGTGGTGACCTTTCCTGCCAGCCTGACATTCCACTGGAATGATGAAACCATTGAAGTGGTTCATTTCCCGGAATCACATACAGACGGCGATGCTGTGATTTTTTTTAAAAAAGCCAACGTGATTCATACCGGTGACCTGTTTTTTAATGGGATCTATCCGTTTATTGATGCCCAAAGCGGCGGAACACTCAAGGGCATGATCCAATCGGTTGAAAAGATATTAAAACGCGCAGATATGAACACCAAGATCATACCCGGTCATGGACCGTTGGGAACAATAGCAGATCTTAAAACCTATAAAGAGATGCTGACAAGTGTGTATACCCGTATTTTAGCTCTCAAAAAAAGCGGCAAAAGCAATGAAGAAATTGTTGCATCAAAACCCACGGCTGATTTTGATGCCAAGTGGGGCAAGGGATTTTTATCCCCTGATAAATGGGTCAGCATAGCCTGCTCAGCCGCGAATTAGAATCCATTTCAATTTAAGAGCGTTTTGGACCATACCGAACGGTAAGACATGAAGCAAAAACCGGGGTATTCGGGCTCTGGTTGGTTTTTGGCTGCATTTAAATATTTTTAACAGAATGCTATCTTTTTAACCCGCTATAGCGCGTCCAGGGGAAAAAAATTGATAGCATTTTTTTATGATGCCCTGGTCGGCGCTGGCCCGATCCAGGCCGGGTCCACGGGCAAGGTGCTATCAAATGATATTTCATCCAGAAGGTCCCCTTCAGGTTCAAGAGTATCTCCAACTTGACGTAACAAAATCATAAAAAAGCTCGGGCTGGTGAATGAAGCTCTCGGTAACTTGTCGAATTTGACTCCTGACAGATAATACCATTAGTGATCACGAGTAGATTCGTCTTATGATTTTTTTGAGATTTTGGAGAGTGATTCCAAAAGTGGATTTCTGCTCGACATTTCAAAATTTTCTCGTTTTCTTCAAACCATCCTGTCTATCGTCGGCGATATGGTAAAGTTTTTTCTTGATTGTTAGTTCCGAAAATATATTGGGTGCTTCAAAAAGGATGTTGACATCCCTGATTATTTAATTTAGCATTTAAGCATTAACTTAAATAAGGTGTAGCAATGATACTAAGTCAAGCAGAAATGTTCAAAGTTCTTGGTGTTGAAAATAGAATACAAATTATTGATCTTCTGAAGAAGAATGGGCCCTTAGGGGTTAACGAGCTATCTGAAACACTCGAAATCACTCCTTCCGCTGTTTCGCAGCACCTTAAGATCCTTCGGCATGCTGGTTTAGTTCGAAGTGAGCGTAAAGGATACTGGATACCCTATAAAATAAACGAGGAGGCATTAGCACAATGTCAGGATCTTCTTTCAAAAGTCTGCTCATGCGGATGCAAAGGGACTGGCAAGATTCGTGAAGGAGAGTTAGAATCAGCCCAAGATAAACAAACTCTTCTCAAGAACTGGGAAAAAGAGCTGCAAAGAGAACTAAATGAAGTGAAGTCTCAATTGAAAAAATTGGCCGAAAAGAAATAATCTTTTTTTTTAATCTTATATTTCAGTATATGCTTAAATAATTAATTGCTAAAATGGAGGAAATCAAAATGAAGGGAAAAAACAAGAACTACAATCATCAAGCAGAGATCATACGACTTGCTATGAAAATAGCAAAAGAACAAATGGCTCCCAAAGCTTCGGAATCTGACCGAAATGGAACCTTTCCCTGGGAAGCCATCCGTGCAATAGGGGAAGTTGAGTTTCCTGCTTTAGTGCTTTCAGAACAAGAAGGCGGAATAGGAGAAGGGAGGGGGCTTTTCGCATCAGTTGTGCAGGAGATTGCCAAGTCCTGTGCCTCGACCGCTCTCATATTTACATCCCATGTGGTCTTGGTAAAGGCAATTGAAGTTTCAGGAAATGATTCTTTGAAAAAAAAGTGGCTCTCCGATTTATCAAAGTGTAAAGCTCTCGGAGCTGTAGCCGTCCATGAGCCGGATGCCGGTAGTAATGCTGGCGCTATCTCCACCCAGGCAATAAAAGATGGCGACTCGTATATTATAAACGGATCCAAATTCTTTATCACTTCTGGAGGCGAAGCAGATGTCTACTTGGTTCTGGTTAGGACAGACCCTGAAAAAGGTCCTAACGGGATGAGTACACTTCTAGTTGAAAAAGACACACCAGGTCTCTCCTTTGGTCAGTCTGAGGAAAAAATGGGACTTAGGAGCACATCCTCAAGAAAGATGTTTTTTAAAGACTGTAGGATTCCTGTGGAAAATCTTATCGGGAATGAAGGAGAAGGGCTCCAAGTTATTGGGCAATCACTGATCGGATGGGGTTTTTATGGGGCTTCTGCTATTTCCGTAGGAATAGCAAAAGCCGCTTTAGACAAAGCTACCACACATGCAAGAGAAAGGACTATAACAGGACAGCCCATTGGAATCCATCAGGGGGTCCAGTTCTTACTTTCCGATATGATTCTTGGAAGTGAAACAGCAGAGGCCTATCTCAATGCATGTGCCTCTAAAGCAGATGCGGTGCCAAGTACAGCTGCCTTAAATGGATTCAAAGCAAAATTGTATGCATCTGAGGTAGCTATTGAAGTTACCAACAAAGCGATACAGGTGATGGGAGGCCATGGCTACTGCCGGGATTACTCTGTTGAACGATTTTTCAGAGATGCTCGGGGCCTAACGCTTCATTTTAAAACATCGGAGTTGCTTAAACAGGATATTGCCAAAGCTGCACTGAAACTATGATGTGCTCTTATTGCTGTCAGGCGCTTTGTTGTTGTGCCGGGAAAGTAGCAATGGTGAATATACTCAATTCGACATGAAAGGGGGTGAGACAAATGTCTAAAGAAAAACAGATAGATACTGCTGATAAGAACAAAAGTAATTGTAGTTGCGGTTGTATTGGTGTCATTGAAAAAAAAGCAAAAGAATCAAAGCCACCTGTAGAAAAATCTAAACAATAGCATTTCCAACTTTGCCGGGGTGACCAGAGTCTGTACTCCAACACCCCGGCAATCTTTTATACATTTATTTCTGAACATAAGATATTTCATTTGACCAAGCATAGACGCGACCTCACGACTATATCAGTGATACACAGGATAGGGCGGATATATACTTTCGATTCGTACAGGTTTAGTTGAAATAAGGTTCAATAGTTAAAAAATTAAAAAAGTATTGCACAATATAAATCAACTGAATTTTGTAGACATATTAATTTTTTACTCACGAAGGTGAGTAGTATAAATACCTGTTTTTCCGATAAAAGGCAAAACCATTAACCATGGCAGGGAGAGTTTTTTAACATCCCGGAATTGTTTGAGCCCAATACTCATTTCGACATGTCCCTTAGCGGGTTGGTTTCGATAAGTGCCAAACAGGTGATCCCACCAGGATAGGTTAAAACCAAAATTAGTGTTGGTCTCGTTTTGAAGTACTTAATAATATATAAAGATTTACGGCGAAAAAACCACAATAGTCATGAACCAAAATGAGACGGATAGTCCTGGCCCAGTATCGGTTAATTCTGGTGCGAGATTGTGTTCTGAAATCGGACCAGGGTAATTATGAAATCAGGCCGCTTCAAATATGAAAAGAAATCAATCCTTGAACCTCTCCGGCCATCTCCTTGCCGTGTGCAGAACTCTTAAAATAAAAACAGCACCATTTCTCTCTGCATACGGCAAAATAAAAGGCAGACCTGAGATAACAAGTTCACGGGTGCCGGCAATCCTTCCCGGTCTGCCGATTACTGGGTGATTGGCCAGCATTTTTGCAGCATTCCATATCTTCGTTCCAACCTCTGCTGCCGCCATGGGCTTATCGGTCGCAATATAATCTATTGCTTCGTTCAGATTTAAAAGCGCTTTTCGGGTCCATTTAACTTGCATCTACCCCCCACTTTTTAAAAGCGGCTTTTACCTCACTGTCTGTTGCAATTTCGCCCCGTTCAACTTCTTTTAATCCGGCCTTAACCTCCTGGCAAAACCATTCTTCATACTCGACGTATTGTTTTAACGCCTGGTTGATTAAGTAAGATCTGGGCCGATCCTGGGTTTTTGCCAGATTGTCAAGCCGTCCTATCATGTTTTCGTCTATACGTACTGTTGTTGGTTTCATGAACCCCTCCTTTTGTATTCCATAAGAATACATATGAATACAGAAAAAGTCAATGAGTCGCTTCAACGTCAAAAAACCTATACCTACTACCCAAAACCCAAAGAGCCGCATTCCTTCATGTAAAAAAAAGGGAAAACATTCTGGCCGGGATTATGTTATGAAATCAGGCCAGAGTGATTATGATTCCTGGCCGCTATAAATCCATTTCAAAATCAAGGCGCTAATAGCACTTTTTTTAGCTGTTGAACCATAAAATCCATCTCATCCTCGGTGATTACCAGCGGCGGTGAGATGCGTATGGTGTGTCCATGGCTATCATTGACCACCAGGCCCAGTTTGAGCAGTTTTCTGCAAAACTCCATGGCATTGCCTTTTATAACTTCAATACCGATGAAAAGCCCTTTTCCCCTGACCTCTTTAACATGGGGGGATTGTTTGGCTATCATTTCAATTTTCTTTTTAAGAATTTTGCCTTTCCGGGCAGATTGTTCTGCCAGGTTTTCATCTTCAAAAACCTTTAATGCAGCAACACCGGCCACACAGGCAAGCGGATAACCCCCAAACGTTGAACCCTCAGATCCTTTAGTAAAAACCATATCCATGATTTTTGAATTGGTGATAAAAACAGAAAGCGGTAACAGGCCGCCGGAAAGAGCCTTGCCCAGAATCACACCATCCGGAACAATATTTTCATGCTCAAAACAAAACTTTTTTCCGGTTCGTCCCATTCCCACCTGGATTTCATCACATACCAGGAGAAGGTCATGAACATCAGCAAGCTTTCGCAATCCTTTCAAAAAGCCTTTGGGTGGCAATTTCATTCCGCCCTCTCCCTGCATGGGCTCCACAAGGATTCCACAGGTATGTTTATTGATGGCTCCTTCAACCGCCTCAATATTACCATATTCAACTGATACATACCCAGGGGTTAACGGCCCGAATCCTTCTTTATATTTTTGGGTGGAAGAAAAAGAAATGACATTAATGGTTCTGCCGTGAAAATTATTGTTAAAAACAATGATTTCCTGTTTTCCATCCTGGATGCCCTTATGCTTGTACCCGAAATACCGCATGGTTTTTATGGCGGTTTCAACAGATTCCACACCCCCGTTTTTTGGCAAAACCTTGTTGCCATGATTTCCAAAGCGCGGGGCCATCTGAGGGGTAAATTCAGCCATTTTTGACAGAAAAATTCCCAGAGGATCTGTAAAAACGACATTAGAAACCACTGAAGCATACTGGTTGGACAGAGCATCAATCAGCGCATTGGTAATGGCGGGATGATGATGTCCTGGACTGGCGGCAGAATAGGCTGCCAGACAATCTAAATATTTATTGCCTTTATCATCAGTGAGCCAGCATCCTCTGGCATGTCTGACAACCAGGCCGATACGATTATAATGATGGGCGCCAAAATCATCTTCCATTTGATAGATGGTTTTGTCGTCTTCATTGGAAAACCCTGAAGAATGATGAAGTTTTTGTATTGCTGTCATCTTACACCTCCCTGATCGTCTGGTTTGATCATATGGCCTAATCATCTTGTTTAATTATCTGATAAATCCGTTGCTCATCCGACGTCAATTCCTGATGCCGGTCCAATAATTTTTCTAAAAAGCAATGGTAGAAGTCATGACGAAGACTGTCTCTGTTGGCGATGATAAACCATTGGTTCCTTGTCCAATTGATGGGTGATTGATCTTCATTGCCCATTTCAAAAATACCCACCAGAGCCTGCTGTTTATCTGCAATTACTTCAATGGAACGCCCGCCGATAGTTTGCTGTAAATGCTCATGATCCGGATGAGTCACTTGAACATCAAACTTTTTTGGTATGTCACCCATGGCAATATACCGGATCTTTACACCCCGCTTATCCGCTTCCAGCAGGCAGGATTCCAGGTGAAGATTGGCCTGGGGAAAAATGCGGATATAAATCTCTTTTTGTGCGTCCTGGATCATTTGAACTGCTTTTTCCATGACATGATCATAACCGGTCAATGTCCAGACATATTCCACTGATTCTTTTTGCGAGGCGTTTTTAATCTGGGCTTCCAGAGCATCAATATTAACAGAAAACTGCCTCTTGAGTCGTCCAATCAATTCATCTGCAGGCAATGGCGCATATTGACCGGAATTGACTTCAATGACATATTCCCTGGCCAGCAAACTTCTGATCACGTCATAAATTCGAGACCTGGCAATGCCAGACACCTTGCTCAAATGGGAACCGTTCACGGGATGCTGACTGACAAGCGCCATATAACAAGCTGCCTCATATTGTGAAAATCCCAGTGCTTTAAAATTTGAGTATATATCCATCAGCGACCCCATATAAAAAGTTGCTACCACAGTAACAACATAAACCTATGCTCTTGTATTGTCAATCCCTTTGACAAAAAACTGGATTACCATTATCCATGGACATGGATCATTGCAATCCACCCGGGAAACCAGGACTCTTGTCAAAAACACAAGTCAATCGTTCATAAAAAATTTAAAATTACTCTTTGACTATCTATATTAAATCAGATAAATATTTTAAAATAATCAAAAACAAACTTACCCTAAACAGGAGCATGCCATGGCTGGTCTTAATAAAGTAATGCTAATCGGTAGACTGGGAAAAGATCCGGAAATCAGATATTCCCAGCAAGGTACGGCAGTCGTTAATTTTTCCATTGCAACCAGTGAGCAATGGACAGATAAAAACACAGGTGCCCGTCAGGAAAAAACAGAATGGCACAATATTGTGGTGTTTGGCAAACAAGCAGAGACCTGTGAAAAATACCTGTCAAAAGGCCGCCAAGTCTATATTGAGGGAAAACTTCAAACCAGTACCTATGAAAAAGAAGGGCAAACCCATTATAGCACCAAGGTCGTTGTCGACAACTTCCAGTTTCTCGGCGACAAGCAGGATGCCCAGGGCGGTAGCCAGGGGGGCGGTGGTTATCAGGGGGGCGGTCAAGGTGGCGGTGGTTATCAAGGCGGTGGTGGCAATCAAAATCAAAATTCTGGGAACAGCAATAATTTTCAGAACCCGACTAATCCGGGCGCATCCGGCGGTCAGGCACCCATTCCAGATGATGATATCCCGTTCTAGCTTTGCTTTTTAAAACATATAGTTAGGCTTCCAATAAAAAACCCCATTGAAGCATTAGACTTCAATGGGGTTTTTGTTTAATGATTTATTTTATGAATGGAGCTGTTCTTTCATGGTAATATCATGCTTCATTTCCTGGAGTGTTTTTTTTGCCGCCTTTTGTGAGTGCTCATCAAGACGACTGGATACACAGACTTTCCTTAATTTTTCAATATTGTTTTCAAGTTCGTCCCGTTTCTCTGGAGGCAGATCCCCAATACAGCTGTTATAATCGTTTTGTTTTTTAATTTTAACTTTGAATTCCTGGTGCCTTCTCAGTGCTCTGTCTTTCATATAACCGGCTCCTTTCAAAAAAACTTAAAATCTGTTCCCTTCTTTTTAAATCATCTTAAAAAGTGAAACATTTAACATACAAAAGAATAAACATTTCATAAGAGTTTGGCAAGCCTGAATTGATTATTTTCTGGGATGTTCTTTCCGCCAGACTTTGGGGCTCTTATATGATGATGTTTGCACCCACATCCCGACTCTGGCATTTTTAGCCTTTAATTCTTCTTCTAAATAACTTTTGGAATCAAGGGTTTTGGGCAGTTTTCCCTGGTACACTTCGGCAAGGCCCGCCCGGATGATTTCCAGATTAATATTTTTGTCGTCCAAAAACACTTCTGCCAATTGACGATTATATCCTCCGATACCATAACTTTTTAAAAGAACCTGTTTTTGATCTATAAAAGTTTGCAAATATTTTTTCGATCGTTGACTGAACGGTTGACTTTCCTGACCCTCGTAACCGATTTCAGGGGCATCTATGCCCACCATCCGGATTTTGAAAATCAGGCCAAGTCCTTTTACCTGTATGGTATCTCCGTCATAAACCTTTAATACATTAAAGGTCTGTGTTTTATTTTTGGGGGAATTAAGCTTTTGATAAACCGTGTTACTTTCTTTTAGTTCTTCAACACTTTTACCTTCTGGAAGTGTAACATTTGAAAAATGACGGGTCCCGTCTTCATCAGTCCAAAAATAGATATTGCCAAGTAAAAAAATACCACACAATAAAATTGATAAAATTGAAAATATTTTTTTAACCATGGGATAAGTTTAACACAGTTTTTTTCTCAAAACAAAGGCAGACCAGTTTTTATCATCTGCCTGCCAGAGGACGCTGAATCCTATGTTTGAAAATTGAGTAATCAGATCTTGCTTTTCCCATTCTCTGACCCCGGAAAGGATGGCAATACCATTGTCTTTCAGGCTTGATTTGATCATATCAGACAATGTCTTTAATGTGGGAAACCGTAAATTAGCGCAGATAACATCATAGGTATCTTTGCTTTCCGGCATAAACATGTCCAATACCTGTATGTGTTGCTCTAACTGGTTATGAACAACATTTCTCCGGGCTTCATGGACAGATATTGGATCAATTTCATAAGCCTTGCATAAAGAGACGCCTGCCTTACACAGGGCCATCGCAAGCACACCAGAACCCGTGCCAATATCAGCACTGATCAGGCTTTTTGTGTTTTTAAACATCTGACAATCAAAAAAACAATAATCAATCGCCTGAAGACAAAGTTGGGTAGTGGGATGTTGGCCTGATCCAAAAGAGATGCCTTGTTCAATGATGATTCCAATATCATCGGGGTCTTTTGAGCAGCCAGGAATACCTGATGGCTGGAGAATAAAATGATTTGAAATACGGACCGGCTTTAAAAAGCTTTTTTCAATATAGGTCGCACCAAAATGATATTGATAACACAATTCTTGTTCATCAATGAATTGCTGTAATACCTTTTTAGCTTCCATTAATGAGATATCAAATTTGGATTTAATCTCTTTGATATAGGTTTGGGAGGTCAATTTAATAAGAGATTCAAAAACAATCGATAGCGCCGCATCTCGATCTATTGTTATAGATGGTTTTATAGATGTTTCTACATCACAGGGAATCATGACCTTCTTTTTTTAACAATGCCTCATACCAGCAGGCAAATTCAAACATTCCCCTGATTTTCTCATCTTCATTGATGATTCCCAAACACATTTCCAGGGAGCCTTGGGCAAAGCTATTGGAATATTCATCATGATTGACCTGGGATAAAAACTCTCTGATCAATACCTGGGTTGTCCGTTTGGTCTTATCTTTTCGAATATCGATAGGATCTTTGGGTTCCTGGAACGGGTCCCAGCCTTCATATCCCTTTTTAAGAATCTGTTTTTGACCCCGTTTACCCATGGCATCAAAAATAGCTTTTTTCTTCTCTTCGATCTGTTCAGGACTAAAATTATCCATCTTTTCTGACTCCAAGATATTCTTCATTAAAATCGGTAACCAAAGCCATGGACACCGGGATAAGCATTTCATGCATTTTGATTTTTTCAGTATTAATATCTTTCACCAATTGTGCTGACAAAAGCTGAAGCTGGGTATAGATTTTATCCATATTCAGTGTGGGATAGGGATCACCCTGTTTAAAATTGGTTCGCCCGCAAATATGGCTTTGACCTGCCGTAGAGGTTGGAATACCATACACCCGACAGGTAATGGGTCTGTTGTCATACATGACACATAGGTTATCTTCACCCAGCAGGGGGCATCGAACTCTTTGCTGGGACATTTCTGCAATGATTTCTAATTGGTCTGCACCTTTTTGTACTTTTTTATATGCCTCACGTTTCATTTTTACCAATGCCCGATCCGTCTTATCGGCAATTTGAATAATATCTTCTTTTGCCCTGCCGGAAAATTTTTCTAAAAATTTATCTTTTAAATACAGGGCTTCAATGAGTGTCACATCAAATATTGCATAGCAGCAATCGCTACATTTTTCCCTGCAAAAAACTTCTTTAGGGTATTCATTTTTAACCCGGTCAAAGATACCGTCCACTATTTGGACCAATGCTTCATATTGTACAAAATGTTTTTTTAAATCCAGTGCCATAATCGTTTCCCTTTATTTTCCAATACAAAAGTTATTAAAAATATTATCCAGTATATCTAAAGAGGCTGTCTCTCCAGTAATTGTTCCAAGAGAGTCAATACTATTTTTAATATCTATTGCCAGAATTTCTGCTTCATATCTGTTAATCAATCCAGCCTGGACTGCCTCAAGGCTTTCAATCGTCTGCTCAAGCGCTTTTTTATGTCGTAAATTGGGAATCACGGATGTTTTTTCCATATCCAGGCCGGCCATGCTGATATTAACAATTTTTTGTTTTAATTTGTCTATTCCTTTGTTCAACAAAGCTGATATTTCAACTCGTGGTATATCTTTATATTTTTCAGATAATTGTGGTAATATTGAATCTTCAATATCTATTTTGTTAACCACAAAAATCACTTTTTTGCCCCATTGACCTTCAGACGAAAAATCAGATTGACCTATTGATTGTTTGGGCAGGGACAAAACTTTTTGAAACTCCATTTCAGTGAAATGGGTTCCCGCTTCTTTCATGAACAAGATAATGTCTGCTTTATCGATATGAGCCTTGGCTTTCTCAATGCCGATAATCTCCACAAGATCATCTGTCTGATGAATTCCTGCGGTATCAGAAAGCACAAAAGGAATACCATCCATATTCATCCCCTCTTCAATGGGATCTCTTGTCGTTCCCGGGACAGCCGTCACAATGGACCGATCCTGTTCCAACAGACGATTCATCAGGCTTGATTTGCCTACATTGGGCGCACCACAAATGGTAACCCTGATCCCGTCTTTCAAAAAACAGGCATCATCATGTTGTTTGATAAATTGCCTGCATTGTTCAAGCAAATCATCCACCATGGTTTTTTCTCGTTGTGACGGTTCAAAGGAGTGACTATCATCCGGAAAATCAATACTGACCTCCACGAAAGATAAAAAATCGATCAATTGGTCTCGTAACTGGCTGATCTTATGTTTTAAGGTGCCCAGATTCTGGGAAGCTGCAAACTTGAGTGCATTGGCAGATTTAGCATTAATAATATCAACAACCGCCTCGGCCTGGGTCAAATCGATTCTTCCATTTAAAAAGGCGCGTTTGGTAAACTCTCCGGGCTCAGACAGCCGCGCACCAAGCCCAAGAATTTTATCAAGAATTCTTCGCAAAACCATGGTTCCGGAATGGGCCTGAATTTCAACGACATCTTCTGCAGTATAAGAAGAAGGCCCTTTCATGGGAATCAACAAAACTTCATCAATAACAGCATTATCTTCCAGGTCAAAAATATACCCATGGCAGACCCTGTGGGATTCTAAATTCTCACACCGCTGGAGTCTGGTTTTGGTTTTTGAAAAAAGCGTTGCTGAAATATCAAAAGCATTAGGCCCTGAAATCCGTATGACACCAATACCGCCACTTCCAAACGGGGTTGCTATTGCGGCGATTGTATCATTCATGTTCTTTAACTTTTCAGCCGTCTTTTTCCCCTAAAAGAATTTTTCTTTTTGGGGAAAATGACAAGTCTTCTATAATATCCGTCGCCCATGGACTGGGTTCTAACTTTGGTATCATCTTTTAATGCCAGATGAACAATTCGCCGGTCCTGGGCACTCATCTGATTAATGGTGGCAGGTCGCCCTGTCTTTTTAACTTTATCGGCCATTTTGAAAGCCAATTGTTTGAGATTGGCTTTGCGGGTTTCCATATATCCTTCGATATCCACCCGGACCCTGACTCTGTCCTCACTTTTACGATTGATAATTTTGTCTGTCAAAAACTGCATGGCATCCAGGGTTTGCCCTTTTCTGCCAATGAGGATACCTGCATTTCCGCCTTCAATGCTCAATGTCAAATGATCAAGCTCGGTCTGTGCACTAACCGTGGCATCTTCAGTGATCAGGTCGGCCATTTTCTGCAGGGCTTCAACTCCAAGATCAATAGATTCCTGTGTGACATCCACCGGCTCAGGCATCTCATAAGGTTCTTTTTCTTTTTCTTTTTCCTCAGGCTTGGGTTTTTCCAGCCGTGTGTCTTGACCAAAAGCTTCATCTACAATCGATCGGATCCCTTCCATTTCATGAGCTTTTGATTGATCAATATGATTTACTGAAACCTTTACTTTTATTTTGGCATCTCTTCTGCCGACAATGCCGAAGATTCCTGTAGAACCTTCTGAAATCACATCATATTCTAACTCTTCCTTGGAAAAGCTCAATGTTGCGCAGGCATTTTTTATAGCGGTATCAACATCTTTTCCACTGAATTCCTGAGTTTTAGTCATATGGTTTACCTCCTTAACTTACATATGTTTCTTTTGAATATAGTATTGCTGCCCCATGGATATAATATTATTTACAAACATATAAAGAACCAATCCTGCTGGGAAATTAATAAAGATAACCGTCATAAAAACTGGCATGAGCATCATCATTTTTGCCTGCATGGGGTCGCCGGCTGTGGGTGACATCTTCTGTTGAAGGAAAAAGGATGCGCCCATGATCAGGGTCAACATGGGAATGCCGTCCGGGTTTTCCATAAAGGGAACCTCGAAAGCAAACTCCATCAGCCGATCAGGTGCTGCAAGGTCGGTGATCCATCCGAAAAAAGGAGCATGCCGTAATTCAATGGCCTGATAAAGCATCCGGTAAAGCGCAAAAAAGATCGGCATTTGCACCAGAAGTGGCAGGCAACCGCCAGCCGGGTTGACTTTATAAGTCTTATAAAGCGCCATGACCTCCTGGTTCATTCTCTGCTTGTCATTTTTATACTTTTCTCGAATCTCCGTCATCAATGGCTGAACTTTTTTCATCTTGTTCATGGATTTATAACTTTTACTGCCCAACGGCCAAAACACCAATTTGATGAGCACGGTCAACAGGATAATGGCTATTCCATAATTAGGGATAACTTCATGAATAATATTCATACCCTTAAGCAAGGGGCTGGCAAGAATATTGAAATATCCAAAATTGACCGACTCTTTTAAATTGTTGCCATAGCTGCTCAAGACTTTTTGGCTTTTGGGGCCCATATAAAAGCTGAAATTGTATATTCCCGGAGTTCCCGGATCCAGGCGATCCATCTGGCGAATATAACGTGTAGTGACAATGTCACCGACATAGGATAGATTGACTCTGCCGTCAATGGTTGTGCCGCCACCTTTAAGTTTTGGCATGACAACCGTCATAAAATACCGTTCCGAATACCCGGCCCAATCAATTTTACCGCTGAACTTACTATTGTTTATTTTTTCCTGAACCTTGGATTCTTTTTTTCTGTCTTTTTCTGTGATTTTTATATCATCAGGGTCAACATCGGTGAACTCGCCATCCACAAAAAGCATGGGGCCTTCAAAGGCAAACATGGCTCGGTTTTTAGTTTCTTCTGTAAAAACACCTGGCGTGGATATAACGATAGCATCATTCAACACACCAATAGTATGGTTTTCAATAACAATATCACAATCAATCACATAAGAATCTGCCAAAAAAGTAAAAATCTTTTTGACCACATACCCTTGCGGGGTTGTCCATACAAATTCAATGGTCTCCTTACCCTGTTCGAGAATAGTTTTAGTGGAATCAACTTTTGCAACATAGACCGCATCTTTCAATCCGATAATGGATTCTCCTTCAAGGTCAAAAGAGAAAATTCCATCAACAAGTTGTTCTGGTATCAACTGCTTTAAGGGCGAATCTGCCTCATTTGTTTCTTTGAATTTTTTCAACTCAAAGCTTTTAACAGTGGCTCCTTTTTCAGAAATAACAACATGATACAGCGGTGTTGATACCTCAATCATTTGATAAGTTTTTCGCTGAGCTTCAAGCACAAGAGGTGCAACAGGCACCAGTGGTTTTACACTTGAACCATCAAGAACTCTTTGTGTTGCCCGGGTTCCTTTTACATCCTGATTTTCAGCAACTTGGGGAGGTGCGACTGGTTCCGGTGGCTTTACAAAAAACGTCTGATATCCCAAAAGGACTACCATGGAAAGCACAACGGCCAGTATTAATCGTTTTTGATCATCCATTTTCTCTCCTAACCTGGACACAGGTTGCAAAGGTTATACCCGATAATCAGAAGAGGAAAACAGTCTAACGTTTGGATAAATTAAGGGACAGGATCAAATCCTCCTGCCTGGAATGGATGACAACGCAAAATTCTTTTTACGGCAAGCGCCGTTCCTTTAACTGAGCCGTGCTTTTCAATTGCCTCAAGTGCGTAAACCGAGCAAGTCGGATAATACCGGCAATTGGGTCCTGTCAAAGGTGATATAAAATATTGATAAAATTTAATACATATGGATAATAGTCTCTTCATTGGCTAACCCATTGCTATTTTTCTAAAAAGTTTATCAAGCTTTTCCAAAATCTCTTGGTTGGACAGCGGTGTCAGACCTTTCCGTGCAATAATATTGATATCTTTAGATCCTGAAATTATCTCTTTGTTATGCCTGAGATATTCTCTAATAAGTCTCTTTATCCTGTTACGTCTTACTGCATTCCCCACTTTTTTTGATACTGTAATGCCAATTCGATTGTTCTGAAAAGTCGTGTCAAGTAAAATTGCTATAAAGCAGTCGGTATAAACCTTTTTTCCTTGTTTCGAAAGTGTTAAAAATTGAGCTCTCTTTAGGAGCCTTGTCTTTTTTGGTAAACAAAAGTTACTCAATAAATCCCTTCTTTAAACAGATAGCTTTTTTCGTCCTTTTGCTCTTCTGGCGTTAATCACACGCCGTCCACCAGGGGTTGACATTCTTTTGAGAAATCCGTGTTTTCTTGTTCTTTTCCGATTACTTGGTTGAAATGTACGTTTCATAACTCAACAATCCTTAACTTAATTTTACCTTATTTTTTTAACGCTAATCCTATAAACTACAATAAACACAGCACACTAACGAACTTTTACTAAAAAGTCAAGAATGATGCTGGGTTAAAAACGTTTTATCTGATTACAAAACAGATTTAAGCCGCAGGGCCAGTTCATCCAAAAACTGGGTGGAATACAACACTTTTTTAGCCGCAGGATGACAAATTGCTGCCAGATCCCCTGTCATATATCCATCTTCAATGGTATTGATCACTGTTTTTTCCAGCTGGTCTGCAAAGGCTGATAAATCCGGCAAACTATCCAGCTCGCCCCGTTTTTTCAATGCACCGGTCCAGGCAAAAATCAGGGCCACGGGATTGGTTGAGGTTTTTTCACCCTTAAGATGTTTGTAATAATGCCGTTGAACCGTGCCATGGGCCGCCTCATACTCGAAATAGCCATGGGGAGAAACCAGAACCGAAGACATCATGGCCAGAGAACCAAACGCAGAGGCAACCATATCACTCATGACATCTCCGTCGTAATTTTTACATGCCCAGAGCATGCCGCCTTCCGTTTTCATCATTCGGGCCACCACATCATCAATGAGCGTATAGAAATATTCTATGCCCTTGGCTTCAAATTTTTTTTTGTAATCTTTTTTAAAAATATCTTCAAAAATATTTTTATAGGTCTGGTCGTATTTTTTTGAAATGGTATCTTTTGTGGCAAACCAGCAATCAATGGTCTGATCAAGAGAATATTCAAAACAGGCCTTTGCAAAACTTGTGATGGATGCATCGGTGTTGTATATACCCTGAATAATACCAGGCCCTTTAAGTTTCATAATCGTCTCGCGGATCTCATTGCCATCAACACCAGTAAAGACAAGTTCTGCCTTGCCACCTGTTTGGGTCTTGATCTCTGCATTTTTATAGACATCACCATAGGCGTGCCTGCCCACAACAATGGGTTTTTTCCATGATTTCACCGCTGGTTTGATATTGCTGACCAGAATGGGTTTTCTAAACACTGTGCCATCGAGCATATCCCGGATAGTTCCGTTGGGACTTTTCCATTGTTCCTTGAGATCATATTCTTCCACGCGTTCCTGATTGGGGGTGATGGTGGCGTTTTTTACACCCACGCCATATTTTTTAATGGCATTGGCAGCATTAATAGTAATCCGGTCATCCGTATCATCTCTTTTTTCAATACCCAGATCATAATATTCGGTTTTTAAGTCCACAAAGGGTTCAATGAGTTTTTCTTTAATAAGGGGCCAGAGCACCCGGGTCATTTCATCTCCGTCCAATTCCACCAGGGGAGTTTTCATTGCAATTTTTGACATATCTTTCTCCTTATTCCAATATTTTTTAGATCAGACTTGGGTTTTGATCCAGGGCAATTTCCCACCTGTTTTTAATATTCGGGCATCCAGTGGCGACAGGGTATGGGTCAGGCCATATTCTGTGTTCCTGGTTTTATTTTTCAAAACAATATTTTCATCTGTCAGATCATTAATCTTGACTTCAAGATCATCTCCCAGGTCAATCCCATCATAATCATCTGTATTCTTAAACGTTAAAGGAACAATTCCGAAATTGATCAGATTTGCCAGATGGATCCTGGCAAAGGATTTGACAATCACGGCCTTAACCCCCAGGTACTTAGGCGCCAGGGCGGCATGCTCTCTGGATGATCCCTGTCCATAATTTTCACCACCAATAATAAATCCGCCATTTTTATCCAGGGCTCTTTGGGGAAATTGTGCATCCACAACTTCAAACACAAATTTGGATATTTCCGGAATATTGCTCCGCAAGGGCAGAATTTTTGCGCCGGCCGGCATGATATGGTCGGTGGTGATATTGTCTTCAACTTTTAAAATCACTTCACCTGACAAGGTTTCATCCAGGGGTAAAAATTCTGGAAGGGGGGCAATATTCGGTCCTCGGATCACCTCGACCTGATCAGCTTCTTCTTGAACCAATGGTTTTATAATCATGTTATTGTTGACAATGAATTTTTCAGGCAACGATATTTTTGGATAATGAATACCCAATTTGACAGTCAGATCTCTGGGGTCTGTCATCACACCCATCAATGCAGTCGCGGCTGCTGTTTCCGGACTGACCAGATAAACATCCGCATCTTTTGTACCGCTTCGACCGATAAAATTTCGATTATATGTCCGGACAGAAACCGCTTTGGAGCACGGGGCTGCTCCCATTCCAATGCAGGCACCGCAGGAGTTTTCAAGCATTCGTGCCCCTGATGCAACCAGTTTCCGATAAGACCCGGATTCAATTAAATGCTCAACCACCTGCCTGGAACCTGGATTAATGACCATGTGCAGTTTTTCAGATACTGTCTGGCCGTCCATGATTGCAGCACTAATTTCCATGTCTCTTAAAGAAGAATTGGTGCAAGAGCCAATGCCTACCTGATGCACGTCCATGCCAGCAAGTTCTCTGACCGTTTTAACCTTGCCCGGGCTGTGAGGACAGGCAGCCAACGGTTCAACTTTGGCCAGATCAATCTCAATAATTTCATCATATGCTGCATCTTTATCCGGAAGCAGTTCTGAAAAGTCATCTTTCCTGCCTTCCGCGGTTAAAAAGGCCAGGGTAATCTCATCACTGGGGAAAATAGAAGTGGTACAACCGGTTTCTGTTCCCATGTTGGTAATGGTGGCCCTGTCCGGTACAGAAAGGGTTTTCACCCCCTCACCAAAATACTCGAGCACATATCCAACACCGCCTTTGACATCAATCCGCCTTAACACTTCTAAAATCACATCTTTAGCAGACACCCATTTACATAAGGCGTTAGTTAGTTTAATCCCCATAATTTTAGGATATTTAATACGGAAGGGCATGCCTGCCATAGCAGCCGCCACATCCAGCCCACCAGCGCCCATGGCCATGGAACCCACACCACCGGCTGTAGGGGTATGGCTGTCAGAACCAATTAGGGTTGCACCTGGTTTTGCAAAGTTTTCCAAATGGAGCTGATGACAAATCCCATTGCCGGGTCTTGAAAAAAAAAGCCCATATTTATTGGCCATGGATTGCAAAAACCTGTGATCATCAGCATTTTTAAAATCAGACTGCAAGGTGTTATGATCCACATAACTGACACTTAAATCCGTCTTTACCCGTAGCACGCCAATCGCTTCAAACTGCAGGTAGGCCATGGTGCCTGTTGCATCCTGGGTCAATGTCTGATCAATCCTGATGGCGATTTCACACCCTGGTTTTTTTTCTCCCTGGATATGGTGCTGATCAATTATTTTTTGAGCAATAGTCTTTGCCATATCAAGGCTTTCTCCATTGAAATATATCTTTTGCCCCACATTTTATTATCCACATTTGAGGTTATACAAATGTCATAGACAAATAAGTAAGCTGATAAATTTACATGATTTTTTAAAAACATACAACCTTAAAGTAACCACCACAAAAGGCAAACATATGGAGTATTTAATCTTGACAAATATTAATTTTACGAACATTTATAAGGGACTTATTTTACTATTTGTATCAATTGAATCAAAAGAACCTATTGTTTCAATTGCGGGGATAAACAAAAAGGAGCAATTGTTTTTATGCGATTTCTTGAACGCTTTGTAGGCTTTGTGGACAGCCTGAGTGATAAAATCGGGCATCTTGTCGGGTGGATGACAACTTTGATGGTCCTTGTCGTGTTTTTTGATACAGTGATGAGATATGCCTTCAATCAAGGAAATGTTGCCCTTCAGGAATTAGAATGGCATCTTTTTTCCATTGTCTTTTTGATAGGAGCCGCCTATACCCTGAAAGACGATGGGCATGTCCGTGTTGATATACTCTATGTCAACCTATCAAAAAAAACAAAAGCCTGGATTGACTTTTTAGGTGTCTTTTTTTTTCTTATCCCCTTTTCCGTGATGGTCATTCTCTCCACCAAGGGATTTATCATGAATTCCTGGGCGGTCAAGGAAGTCTCACCTGATCCCGGAGGCCTTCAGGCCTATTATATTATAAAATCAATGATTCCTTTGGGATTTTCGCTTCTCATTGTGCAGGGATTATCCCAAGCCGCTAAAAATTTAATGATCATCACGGGATATGACCCAAAGATCACACGCAAAAGACAGGGGGATAAATCATAATGGAAGTTTTCACCGAGTATCTACCCCTGATTATGTTCGCTGTTGTTTTTGCGATGTTGCTTTTAGGGTTTCCAGTCGCCTTTACCATTGGTGGCGTAGCCCTGGTGTTTGGTCTTTATGGATTTGGCCCGGGGTTCTTTGAGCTTTTGCCCTTAAGAATCTGGGGGACCATGACCAACTTCTCCCTTATGGCTGTGCCCTTATTTATTTACATGGGGGTCATGCTGGAAAAATCAGGCCTGGCTGAAGAATTACTGGAAGCCATGGCCCTTGTTTTCGGCAGGATCAAAGGCGGCCTTGCGGTTTCCGTTATTTTTGTCGGTGCCCTCATGGGGGCTTCCACCGGCATTGTCGGGGCGACGGTTGTTACCATGGGGCTGCTTTCCGTGCCCACCATGCTTCGTGGCCGTTACAATAAATGTCTGACCACAGGAACGGTTGCGGCTTCCGGAACATTGGGGCAGATCATTCCCCCCAGTATTGTCCTTGTTCTATTGGGGGAAATCATGAATGTTTCGGTGGGTGACCTGTTTGTCGCTGCCATTATACCGGGATTACTCCTTGTGGTGTTGTATATGCTGTATATATTTATTATCGCCCAGATAAAACCGGAATGGGCCCCTCCCATTGATCAGGAAATCCTTGATGCCATGACACAGCAGGAGCTTTTGGGAAAAGTGTTCAAAGCACTTATCCCGCCCCTGGTTCTCATGATTGCTGTATTGGGCTCCATTTTTGCCGGGATCGCTTCTCCCACAGAGGCCGCATCCGTCGGTGCCGTCGGTGCAACTCTTTTAACTGTCATGCACAGAAGATTCAATTACCAGATTGTAAAAGATGTCATGAATACAACCACCAAACTGACCTGCATGGTGTTTATTATCCTGGTGGGAGCCAGTACCCTGGGTCTTGTTTTCAGAGGGCTGGGCGGAGACGCGCTGGTCAGGGACCTGATTTTGAGTCTGCCTTTTGGAAAATGGGGAATTCTCTTTATTGTCATGTCCATTATATTCGTTGCCGGGTTTTTTCTGGACTTTATTGAGATTACCTTTATCCATGTCCCGGTTCTGGCACCGATCATGATTCACCTGGGCGTAGATCCTGTGTGGCTGGCCATCCTTATTGCTGTGAACCTTCAAACCTCTTTTCTGACACCGCCTTTCGGGTTCTCTCTCTTTTATCTGAAGGGGGTCACCCCACCTGAAATTACAACCATGGATATTTATAAAGGAATCATCCCCTTTGTTATTATCCAGATTATCGGGCTTTTAATTATCTGTCTGATACCCGAGACGGTCACCTGGCTGCCCAGGGTTCTTTCCTAGAATATCTTACGCATTTAAAACGACAAAAGGGGCTGGAAAATTTTTCCGGCCCCTTTTGTGTGCACCCTTATTTTAACGATCTTATTTTACCAATCTTATTTTAAAGTTCTTTCAATTCCTGATAAGGTTCTTCGGTAAGTTTATTCCATGCATGAATATTTTTCTGGAATGCAAGGAAGGCATCATACACCTTTTGGAACATGGGATCAGCAGCTGCCTGTTCTTCCAATACCTCCATGGATAGTTTTCTAAGCTCTTTGACAACCTCTTTTGGAAATTCCTTGAGCTGAACATTATGAACATCAATCAGTTCTCTTAAGGCTGCATTATTTTTTGCTTCAAATTCAGACAACATCCACATATTGCTCTTGAAAGCGGCTGCATCAACAATGGCTTTAAGATCATCGGGCAATTTATTCCATGCATCCTTGTTCACTATTAATTCAAACGCTGTTCCAAATTCATGCCATCCTGGATAATAATAATATTTGGCTGCTTTGTAAAAGCCCAGTTTCAGATCATGGAACGGACCGACCCATTCGGTTGCATCAATGACACCCCTCTCAAGGTTGGTATAGATATCACCGCCGGCCATAAGAATGGCACTCCCGCCTGCTTTTGCAAGGACTTTACCAGCCAGGCCGGGAATCCTCATTTTAAGACCGTTAAAGTCTTCCATGGAGTTAATTTCTTTATTAAACCAGCCGCCCATCTGAACCCCGGTATTTCCGACAAGAAATGGTTTTAAATTGAATGGTGCATAGACTTCTTCCCAAAGTTCCATTCCGCCACCTGATAAGATCCATGCATTCATGGATTGTGCATTGAATCCGAACGGTACTGCAGCAAAAAACTGGGCTGCCGGAACTTTTCCTGCCCAGTAATAGGAAGCTGCATGACCCATTTCAACGGTTCCCTGGCTGACAGCATCAAACGTCCCCATGGCCGGCACAAGTTCTCCACCACCGAACACTTGAATTTTAAGACGTCCGCCACTCATTTCATCTATCCATTGGGCAATTTTATCCGCACTTTCCCCCAGCATGGGGAAATGTGGTGGCCAGGTAGTCGCCATTTTCCATTCAATGGTTTTTGGTTTTGGTGCTGCCTGGACCACTGCTTCTTTTTTAGCCGCAGGTTCCGGCCCCTTGCAAGAGCTTAAAACACCCGCAATACCGGCTGTGCCTATCGCTGCTGCGCCAATCCCAACATTTTTAATAAATTTTCGCCGATTGTTGTCGTCCTTCATGAAAGATCTCCTTTTCTTATGTTAACTAAACAGAATTAATTTAAAAACGCCACCTATGCAAAACCGTTCATTTCAAAGACAAACCATGAAGATTCCTATTGGTTTCCATTTGGTTTTACTCAAAAAAAGTAATTCAAGTCAAGAAATAATCCAGAATCTATTGTCTCGAAGACATAAAAAGACCTGCAAAAATCAAAGCGCCACCAAGAAAATGATAGGAGAAAAGACGTTCATCCAGAAAGAAAAATGCCAGCAGGGACGTGAATACAGGGGTCAGGTACATAAAAACAGATGCGGTTGATGACCCTGTTATTTTTACACCATAATTCCAACAGATATACGATAAAATAGAAGGAAAAATGCCTAAAAAAACAAAGAGACCCAGACGAACAGCATTCAGTTCAAATCCGCCATAAATATGATACTCCCACAGATAAAAAGGAAAAATACAAACAATACCAAAAACAATAAGGACGGATAGAAAAACCATGGGCGAGATATCAATTTGTCGTTTCCTTAAAAGAACCGAATAAAAAGCCCAGGAAGAAATTGCCAAAACAATTAAAAGATCTCCGGGATTAAATTTTAGATCAAGCAGAATGGCCACGGAGCCTTTGGAGATGATGGCCAGCATACCGAAAACAGAGATGACCACACCTGTTATCTGCAAAAAGCCTGTGCGTTCCCGGTTGATCAACCAGGCCAGAAGGATAGTGATACCCGGCATAGTAGCGATCACAAGGGAGATATTGGTTGCCGTGGTATATTGTGCGCCCTGATAAAGAATCGAGTTGTACATGGCAACGCTGAAAATGGACAGAATAAATAAAAACCCTAAATTATTCTTAATCACATCCCAATCTTTTTTGATGTGCCCCAGAGCAAACGGCAGTATAAAAATAAAGGCAAACACCCATCTATAGAACGAAAGGGCCATGGGTTTTATGGTAAACACCACCCCCCTTGCCACCACTGTATTAATTGACCAGAAGAAAATGGTCAGAACAAGGCCTGCATAAGCTATGAACATTTTGGACGTATGGGTTTGATTTATTTTGATACGGCACCCGATATTAAAAAAGCTGCCTTAACCTCAAGGCTTCTTGATTGTCCGGTTTTCTTATAAGCACCCGGTTCAGATATTCGTCGGCCTGCAACACTTTTTGTTTGTCATAATATATTTTTGCAATTTTAAGCAAAACCTCTACTCTTGCAATCTGATATTGATCAACTGCCAGAAAATGTTTCAGGGCACCATCAAAATCATTCAAATTTTCACAGACCACACCGAGTTTAAACACCAGCTCAAAATCAGACGGATAATCTTTTATCAGGCCTATTAACAAGGTCTTTGAAAAATCCCATTCCTGATTTTCCATACACAGATCCACAATGTGTTTTTTAGAAGCATTATTCTTTAAAGAGCTTGAAATAATTTTTAAAAATAAATTCTTTGCCAAACGGGGCATGCGATTTTGCAATAATTCCTCACCTAATGTGATGGCTCTGTCCGTAAATTTACGAGTCAACGAGACAACCTCAAGGTAATACTCGGCTGCAGAAGTGAAATCCTTTTTTCCCCAGTATATCTCACCCAATATTTGTCGGGTAACAGCATCTTGAAGATTGACCAGCGCCGCCTTTTTCAGACAATGCAAAGCTGTTTTTTCATCCCCTGACTTTTGATACAGCAACCCTAAATTTCTTAAATGTCTCGATGCTTTCGGTCGCAGCTTAACCACATGTTTCATGTGTTTAATTGCGACTTCATAATTTTTTAGTTCTTCAAATACCCTTGCATTTTTAACATGCATGGCCGCCTTGTCCGGATAGTTTGCCTGATGAACAATACTTTTTATTTTTTCGTCAAGAATAGCAGGCGTCAAGGGTTTTAACAAATATCCATCAACCTCTATTTCAGCCACTTCCATAACAATATCTCTTTCAGATTCCGCTGTGACCATTAGAACCGGCAAATCCCGAAGCTGGGAGTCGTTCCGTATGGATTCGAGCAATTCCGGCCCATTCATTATCGGCATTCGCCAATCAACAATGACAAGATCAACAGGATTAAAATTTAATATTTTTAACCCTTCTAAACCATTCTCTGCCATGTGCAATATACCGCCGATTTTTAAATTTTTAAGGATTTTTCGAATGATGGTGCGCATATTTTTTGCATCATCAACAATAAGAATTGACATGGTTTCAATATCTATCAATTTTCTTTTTGGGTTCGCCATTGGCTTGATCTATCCTAATTCTTTAATTAAAGATTCAAAAATGTGGTATTCTTCCATGTGATAATTGGGTTCCGGATAAATGGCAATGGGTTTTGAAAACTGCTGTTCAAGGGATGAAATCAGATGTTTTTCCCGGCCATGAAGCAATTGGGCAATCTCTGGATGGACCTTTACGGTGAACCGGTTTCCCATGATATCACCCGCCTCACTGATCAAATCCTGGTATATTTTATGACAAATGGATTTTCCAGATAAAAGGTGACCGTCTCCATTACAATAAAAACAGGGTTTACACAGGGTTCTTGTCAAATTCCGCCGCGTTCTTTTACGGGTCATCTGAACCAGCCCCAATTCAGTTAAAGGCAACACATTGGTCTGGCTTTTATCTTTTTTCATGGCTTCATTCATATGCATCATGACTTTTTCTCTGTGCTGTTCTCGTTTCATATCAATAAAATCAATGATGATTATCCCGCCAATGTTTCTTAAACGAATCTGATAGGCAATTTCCTTAACCGCTTCAAGATTGGTTTTCAGAATGGTTTCATCAAAATTGTGTTTTCCCACATATCGTCCGGTATTCACATCAATGGCCACCAGAGCTTCTGTCTGTTCAATAATAATATACCCGCCGGATTTGAGCCAGACTTTTTTCTTCAATGCTCTTGCCACGTCCCCTTCAATATCATAGGCATCAAAAATCGATTCTCTTCCCTGGTAAAGCTCCACAGACAATTTTACGTCCGGCATCAATTTTTTTAAAAAATGTTGAACATTATCATATTCCTCTTTGGAATCAATAATCAATTTGTCAGCCTCATTGGCCAACAGATCCCGAACCGCTCTGAATGTGACGGTGAGATCCTTGTATACCAGGGCAGTGGCAGAGATCTTCTTGCTTCTTGAGAGGATATCTTCCCAGGTCTTGGTTAAAAAATCGACTTCTTTCTTGATCGTATCTTCGTCAATCCCCGCAGCCTGGGTTCGGAAAATATAGCCCAGATTATTGGGTCTGATGGATAATAAAAGATCTTTCAACCGGGATCGCTCTGTATCATTTTCAATTCTTTTTGAAATACCGATATGATCCACGGTAGGCATCAAGACCATGTAGCGGCCGGCAAGGGAAATGTGGGTCGTGACTCTTGGCCCTTTGGTACCAATTGCTGATTTTGCCACCTGGACTAAAATTTCCTGACCTTCCGTTAACAGGTCTTCAATACAACAGTCATGGTTCAACGATGCTTTCCAGGAAGAATGGTATTGGGACCTTTCAACCACTGAATGTCCGTTTTCCGTATCCGCCTCACCATCATTATCCTGCTCAATTTTTTTATACATTTTATGACCGGCAGTATCCAGAACATCATCCACATAAATAAAGGCGGCCTGTTCAAACCCGATATCCACAAAAGCGGCCTGCATGCCCGGAAGAACCCGTTGTACCCGTCCCTTGTAAATATTTCCGGCTATGGACGTTTCGTCTTCTCTTTCAATAAACACTTCCACAATGGTACCGTTTTCAAGCAGAGCTACCCGTGTTTCATGAGGCGCGACATTTACAACAAGCTCTTTTAACATGGGTTCCTCCTTATTTTATTTTTCGTATGCGAGCGGTTTGGACCTGTTCTTGCGAAAGCCCTAGCCCATGGGTCAATATTTCCAAGGGCCTGATGATTCGCTCATTATATTTTTTTAAAACTATTTCAAGCGTTTTATCATCAATGAACAAAATTGTTTCAATGGTCTTTCTTAAATCTGTTCGACGAATTTTCCCTTTTTTACTTCGATCTTCAACAATGAGTTCGGACAAATCTAAAAGTCGCTCAACATCATCTTTTTTTATTCCATTTTTATTAAAATTAATCGTATACCTTGCACTATTGATCAAAATATTATCAGATTTTCTAAAGGCTTTACACCCGGTAATTTCTATCCCTTTTGGAAGCTGCGGGTTCAACAGACGCATAATATTGGAGGGGTTCATCTTTTTTTCAAGATAAATAAAAAGCGTCTCTTGTTCACTCTCCATACCAACAGGCAGGGCATTGTCAAAGGACAGTTTCATGGACGGATTAAACCCTTGAGAATATTTTACTGTCAATCCGGCCCGTCTCATCGCCCTTCTGATAATGGTGGCCAATTCAAGATGTCCGAAAAGTCTTGCACGGCCCAGTTTTGAAAATGTCATCTCAAATTTTTTAAATGCATCATCCGGCAACCGATCCAGAACACTGCTTTTTTGAGAATCGTTTGGATCTTCTGCCTGAACATCTATTGGATCATCTGTTTTGGTAACAAACCCAATGGGTTCATTAATCACAGGCTGCAATTTTTCAAAATCGCAGACACCGCATCCCGTGCAGTCGTTTTCCCTGCAGTCCTGCGTGAGTGCTTGTTTTTTGGCCTGCTCGAATTCTTTTTTCATAAAGGCTTTTAAAACCCCTGAATCAATGTGATCCCAGGGGAGGACCTCATCATCACTTCGTTTTCTCGTGGTATAAAATTGTGGATCAATCCCGGTTTTATCAAAGGCATCCTGCCACAGCGAAAAATTAAAATGATCTGACCAGCCATCCAGACGACATCCATTTTCAAAGGCTGCCACCAACAGTTTGGATAATTTTCGATCACCCCTGGCCCACACCCCTTCCACAAGACTCATATGGGGATCCTGCCATTTGAGTTTGACCTTCTTGTGGGTTAAATGTGTTTTTAGATATTGCAATTTTTCTTTTGTCTCTTCCAAAGAGATCTGACTCTCCCTCTGGAAAGGGGTATGGGCCTTGGGAATAAAACAGGCCGTACTGACTATAATAATCTTACTACCCTTGGCATAGGACCCTGCCAGATGGGTTGAAAGCCTGCAAATGGCCTCAATATCTTCCTGGGTTTCAAAAGGTAATCCCATCATAAAATACAGCTTGATGTTTTTCCAGCCTAATTTGAGTGCATTTTCAACCGTGGCCCGGATACTCTCTTCGGTCAGATTCTTGTTGATAATATCCCGCAACCTTTGGGAGCCTGCTTCCGGTGCAATGGTAAAGCCTGTTTTTCGGGCTTTCTTAATAATATTCATCAGTTCCGGAGTCAATTTTTCTGCCCGGACAGACGGCAGAGAAATCGCATTACAATGTCCGGTATTCAACGCCATCAATTGTATCATCAAGGCTGGCAGGTTTGAATAATCTCCCGTACTTAACGACAGCAGAGAAATATCAGAATATCCGGTTGTTTTTAAAGATTTTTTAGTAATATTGACCAGGTCCTCAATAGATCTTTCCCGCACCGGGCGGTAAATCATCCCGGCCTGACAAAACCTGCATCCCCGGGAGCAACCCCGTGCAATTTCAAGCCGAAGCCGGTCATGGACAGGCTTTCCAAAAGGAATAATGGGAGACTCGGGAAAACTTTCCTGCGTAAGCTTTGGTAAAAATGCCCTTTTCACGCTGGTATAATCATCAAACAACGGCGTTAAGGTTTGAATACCCTGCTCATCATAAACCGGTTCAAAAAAAGAGGGGATGTAAACCCCGGCAATTCTGGATAATTTTCTGAGCAGGGTTTGCTTTTTACCATCACCTTGTTTTTTAAAGGCAATGATAGTTTCTGAAATCTGGATAACAGCGTCTTCGCCATCTCCGATAACAAATGCATCAAAAAAATCAGCCAAAGGTTCCGGGTTAAAGGCACAGGGCCCACCGCCAATGATAAGGGGAAAGGTATTGTCTCTCAACTTAGAATAAAACGGGATGCCGGATACATGTAAAAGGGTTAAAATATTGGTAAAATTAAGTTCATAAAGCAAGCTGAACCCAATGATATCAAAACGTTTAAGATCGTGTTGAGATTCCATGGAAAGACAGGGAATCTGTTTATCCAGAAGATAGGCTTCCATATCTGGTGCGGGTGCAAAAAACCGCTCGGCTGCAATGGCTTTGTGGCGGTTTAAGATGGAATAAAGGATCTGCAGTCCAAAATGGGAGGTACCTATTTCATAAAGGTCGGGGAACACCAGAGCAAAGGTTAAATCTACCTGTTCCCAGTCTTTTTTAACGGTATTGATTTCATTGCCGGCATATCGTGTCGGGCTCTGGACCAATCCTAAAATCTCTTGATATTGGCTCTTTTGATATTGGCTATCTTGATAATCTTGTCTATGCATGATATTGAATTTTAATTAAAATAAACCTTATTATAGATGGATAAATCTAAATTTTTCAATATATTATTTTTTACAGGACAAAGCAATGAAAAGAACAAAAGTCAACGCATTGCTCGCCCTTGAGGCATCGCCTGGAAAAGTGCTTATCAAGGGGTGGGTCAGAACAAAAAGAGCATCAAAAAACTTTTTATTTATGGAAATCAATGATGGCTCATGCCTGAAAAATATCCAGGTCATTGCAGGAGATGATTTGGACAATTATTCAGATATTGAACGAATCACCACGGGCAGTTCTGCTGCCATCACAGGCGACTTGGTGGCATCTCCCGGAAAAGGCCAGGCCTGGGAAGTTCAAGCCAGTCAGGTGGAGATTTTCAATATCGCCCCTGAGACCTATCCCCTTCAAAAAAAACGACACTCGGATGAATTTTTAAGGACCATTGCCCATTTAAGACCAAGAACCAACAAATATGGTGCTGCCTTCAGGATCAGATCTGAAATGGCCATGGCCATCCATACCTTTTATCATGAAAAGGGATTTAGGTATCTAACCACACCATTGATCACCGGGTCTGACTGTGAAGGCGCCGGTGAAATGTTCAGGGTCACCCGCATTGATCCTGAAACCATTAAAAAAGAAGGTGAAATTGACTTTTCAAACGATTTTTTCGGCCAGGAAGCCAATTTGACCGTATCTGGCCAACTCTCTGCTGAAATGTTCGCCCTGGCCCTGGGTGATGTCTATTCTTTTGGACCGACGTTCCGGGCGGAAAATTCCAATACCAGCCGTCATGTGGCTGAATTCTGGATGCTGGAACCTGAAATGGCCTTTTGTGATTTACAGGAAAACATGGATCACGGCGAAGAACTGGTAAAATATCTGACCCGGCATGCCATGGACCATTGCAGTGAAGACTTAGCATTATTTATGAACTTTGTGGACAAATCCCTTTCCAATCGAATTGATACGATTTTAAACCAAGAATTTGCCCGAATTCCATATACAAAAGCCATTGATATTTTACAAAAATCAAAGCAAGCCTTTGAGTTTGACGTTGAATTCGGCACAGACCTGCATTCTGAGCATGAACGATACCTGGCGGAAGTTTATTGCAAAAGACCCGTCTTTCTCACTGATTATCCCAAAACCATCAAGCCCTTTTACATGAGGGCCAATGATGATGGGAAAACAGTTGCTGCCATGGATCTTCTGGTACCGGGAATTGGTGAACTCATTGGTGGCAGCCAGAGAGAAGAACGGCTGGACATGCTTGAAAAAAGAATGGATGAGATGAATCTGCCCAAACAACATTATTGGTGGTACCTGGATTCAAGAAGATATGGGTCAGCCCCCCATTCAGGTTTTGGCCTGGGGTTTGAAAGATATTTGATGTTGATCACCGGCATCAGCAATATCAGAGATGTGATCCCATTTCCCAGAACCCCGGGCAGTATTGATTTTTAAGGCAGCCTTTCTTTAAATGAACAAAGAATGATCATTTACTTGCTTTTTTCTTAGGATTTTGTTTGGAATACAAGATATCCTGTTAAAATAACAGGATATCGGACACCAACACATGGAGGTTATTGTGCCCACTCTTGAAGAAAGACAAAATGAAAGCAGTGAAGACCTATATCAGAGACTTGACGCAAAAACTCTGGAAATGGGAATTACTCATACCTTTGCCCAATATCTTGAGCAGATGGAAACCTATCTCCTTCAATTGGAAAAGCGAGTTAAGACATTAGAGAAACGCTTGGAAAAAACAAACAAGGATATCACTTAATAGTCTATTCTCTCTTTTTTCGGACCTATCAAAGCTTTTGATCTGAATGGTTGAGTTTGGATGCTTTTTTATTTGCAGCATCCCCTTATATGCAACAATTGGACAAGATAAAATGCTAAAAAAAATTGATTTTAAATACGGAAAAAAAAACTGGGCCATTGGGGTACCCAAAACCTGTAAACAACTAAATATTCAGGAACCTGACCAACCGCCTGATCATAAAATGATTATCCGGCAATTTGAAACCGATTTTTCCAAGGCTTTGCCAAAAACATTTTCCAATGGTACCAAGATTTCTGTTGTGGTGGCAGACAAAACACGACTTTGTGAATATGCCACCTTTTTACCAATCCTGATCAAGGTGCTGGATACAAAAAAAATTACATCTGCAAACATTACCTTTTTTATCGCCTATGGTACCCATGCCAGACAAAATGACACAGAATGCCTGGCAGTCTATGGTGATACCTTTAGGTCCTGCCGGTTTGTCCATCATGACAGCAACAATAAAGGCCTTTTTACCCGAATGGGAACCACCCAAAGCAAAACACAGGTTCATATCAGAAAAGATCTTCTTGACAGTGATCTGATCATCACCTTTGGTGCCTTATCCCATCATTATTTTGCCGGATATGGCGGTGGCAGAAAATTATTGTTTCCTGGATTGGGATACAAAGAAGACATCTATAAAAACCACTCTCTTTTTTTGGACCAGACTGCCAGACAACTCAGCCTGGGCTGTCAGCCGGGAAAGCTTGACAATAACCCTTTGGCAATGGATTTAAAAGAGATTGATGATTTCAATACAATATCCCGAGTCTGCGTTCATGGTATATTAAATTCAAAAGGAAAGGTCTGCCGACTGATCGTGGGTAACACCTATGGCGATTTTTTAAACGCCTGTACCATTCTGGATACCTTTTACCGGGCATCTGAACCCAGACAATACCAATTGGTCGTTGCCTCCTGCGGCGGCTTTCCAAAAGACATCAACCTGATTCAAGCGCATAAAGCCATCAATAATGCTGCTATGTTTGTAAAAGACGGAGGAACGCTGATCGTACTGGCCCAGTGTAGTGATGGTGTTGGATCAGATACCTTTCTTTCGTATTTTGAATATGGCTGTTTTGATAAAGCATTTAGTGTGCTCAAAAATGATTACAAAGGCAATGGTGGCACCGCATTGTCCATGATGACCAAAACCCAACGGATAAATATCTTTCTAAAAACTGATTTGGATGATAAAATCTGCAACATTATCGGCGTTAAAAAGTTAAACAACGCTTTGATTGAACAATTAATAAATAAAGAACAGTACGATGCGGCATGTATTGAAAATGCCGGGCTGCTGATCAGATAAGGACAAAAATGGAAACACAGATTATTGTTCGTGGATACCATACAGATCTTTACCAGCACGTAAACAATGCCAGATATCTTGAGTTTTTAGAAGAGGGCCGCTGGCAGGCTATTGAAAATTATATTGATCTGGATACCTTTTTTAAAAAAGGATATTTATTTTTTGTTGTCAATATCAATATTTCATATCGAAGCCAGGCAAAAGTCAATGATACCATCGTAATTAAAACAGGTCTTGAAAAAATCGGTAATAAAAGTGCTGTGATCCGACAACAAATTATAAACAAAAACACCAATTTGGTCTGTGTGGATGCAGACATTACTTTTGTCATTGCAGATATTGAAGGAAAATCATTAAAAATTGACGGGGAGATACTTGAGATGCTGGAACAACTTCCCCTGTTTGAAGGATAATATACCAATATGATAACTTTATTAGATTATGGCGCGGGCAATGTCAGAAGCATCATCAATGCCATTGAAAAGCTGGGTGGGAAAATAAAACCGGTTAAACAGCCTGAAGATATTTTAAATGCCCAAAAACTCTTATTCCCGGGTGTGGGAAATTATGAAAGCATGATTAAAATTTTAAACGAAAAAAAATATATCCAGCCCTTAAGAGAATACCTCAAAGCGGATCGTCCGTTTTTTGGAATCTGCCTGGGCATGCAGGCATTGTTTGAAGGCAGCGAGGAAGACTTTTCAGGCTATGAAAGCCTGGGCCTTTTCAAGGGCACGGTCAAACGATTTAAAACCGACCTTTCCGTTCCCCATATTGGCTGGAACGGGGTGAACTTAAAAAAAGATTCGCCTGTTTTCAAAGATATAAAATCGGACACCAAATTTTATTTTGTCCACTCTTATCACATTGTGCCCGAGGACCCGTCCATTGTACTGACCACAACCAATTATGATTATGAGTTTGTTTCCAGCGTTCAGCAGGGCAATATCATCGGTACCCAGTTTCACCCGGAAAAAAGCGGGAATGCAGGGATTAAACTGTTGGAAAACTTTATTTATCAAACCGACCTGAGAGCAGGTCAGGTTATTGATAAAAAAGGGCGCGGTCTTTCAAAAAGAATTATCGCCTGCCTGGATGTCCGGTCTAATGATCAAGGCGATCTGGTGGTCACCAAAGGGGATCAATACGATGTCAGAGATAAAGGGGATGTCAGAAATCTGGGCAAACCCGTGGAACTTGCCAAACGATATTATGAAGAAGGGGCTGATGAAATCACTTTTTTAAACATCACCGGATTCAGGGATTTCCCTCTCAAGGATATGCCCATGATCGAGGTGCTTGAAAATACCAGTAAAAATGTCTTTGTCCCTCTGACCATCGGCGGAGGAATCCGGGATTATACAGACAGTAATGGAAAAACATATACCGCTTTAGATGTGGCCTCCCAATACTTTAGATCCGGTGCGGATAAGATCTCCATCGGCAGTGATGCTGTCTATATTGCAGAAGAATATATAAAAACCGGAATAAAGACCGGAAAAAGTTCCATTGAACAAATTTCCAAGGTATATGGAAACCAGGCGGTTGTGATCTCTGTGGACCCCAAACGGGTCTATGTTCACTCACCTGATCAAGCAAAAAAACATCATGTCATCAGGACCCGGTTCCCCGGACCTTCCAATGAAAACTATTGCTGGTACCAGTGCACGGTCCAGGGCGGACGATCTGCCAGAGATATAGATGCAATAAGCTTTTCAAAAGCCTGCCAGGAACTTGGCGCCGGAGAAATCCTTCTTAACTGCATAGATAAGGACGGCACCAACTCAGGGTTTGATCTTGAATTGATCAATGCGGTTCGAAACGCGGTATCCATTCCAGTGATTGCATCCAGTGGAGCAGGTTGTGAAGCTCATTTTGCCGAAGTTTTTGAGAATACTAAAGCAGAGGCAGCGTTAGCAGCCGGTATTTTCCACAGAAAAGAAATACCTATCCAAAGCGTTAAAAAAAGCCTTGAACAAAGAGGTATTGAGGTGAGAACACAACTATAAGATTGGATTTCACTGCTTTAAAATAAATAAAATATCATTTAGATACAAATTTATTTTTGCAGCCAGAGGTGACGTATCGTAATATCAGGCGCTTTTTCACCGGTTTGAGGATATTTCCATTTTCTCTCATGGATGGTTTTATACACCAAGGGGTATAGTTTCAATCTTTTTGATTGTGAACAAACATAAGGTTCTTTTTTCGTATTATAGATTTTTTTATCCTTGAAAAGAGGATCTGAAAGTTTTGGAAAAACAGTATAAGCCGTATCAACATATCCGATCATCATACCGCTTTGCATTGCCCAGGCATAATCACCGTTTATAAATCTTATGAGTCCTTCTTTGCAATACACGCTTCCAACAGGGTGTGCCGCATCAATTGGTTTGCATTCGGCTATAATACCATCCTGCACTTTTTCCGTTCCGGCACGAATCTCTCTAAGCCTGAAGATAAAATCCGGTTCTTTATCAGGATGTTTGCCGTTGTAATTGGTAAGATTGCCTTCTCTGGTCACGGTTTCAAATTCCCTGCAATTAAAACCATCAACCATTTCTCTTGCTCTAAGTATTTCGATAATATTGAGAAGTGCTATTGTTATTGATTTTTCTGTTGCGGCAGGCAAGCAAAGACCCTCAGGCGGCTCGTTCTTCAATATTTCCCAGGCTTTTCTTACCGCGTTTTCAACTACCAAAACAATCCGAATATCAAGTCGTTCATGTGGATAAGTGTATTCAATTTTGCCGGTAAAAAAACCCGCCATCATGCTTCCTCCGGCAATGCAAAAACATCCATATGGTTACGGAGAATGTCCAGGCCACAAAGACGGGCGCGGCTTTTTGTCCAAAACCGATACTGGTTTAAAAGACCGATGAGAAGTCCATCTCCATCCTTGATGATTATCTGGCTTGCACCCCTATCATTGGCTATCGTAATCAGGCGGTCTAAAGCGTTGGTGGAATATCCTTCTAAATATCCTTTTTGAGTTGTTAATTTCATAAACCGCCATGGTTGATCAAATTCAGATGACTCAAAATCAATGCTTTCAGCCAAAATTGTCTGGTTAACTATTTTAAAAAAAGGCTGTAACTGGTTTGTAAGATACTTTAAATAATTCGTTACCTGTTTTGTTGCAGGCGGTGTTTCTGCTGTTTTTCGTGACTGCTTAAACGGCAATCCCACTTCAATAGTATCTTTAATTACTTCAATGTCGGAATCATCAAGACCATAAATTTTACAAATCAGTTTGTCAATTTTATCAAAGGGCTTTGACTCATCGTGTGCAAGTTTTTCAGATAATTCCCATATTTTTTTACGATCACCTCTTTTTAGTTTTTCCAAAGGGATGAATGGGAAATTATCAAAGTCTTTTTTTTGAAAAACAGGTCTTTCTACTGCAAATTCTGGGCTTGTTAGCAGCAAATAATATTTAAAAAAATTACTGTATGATATCAGATAAAGATATCGAACAAGCTCTTCACCGTATGGATGTTCACCTCCACTATATCCATAAAATGATTCGTTATAAGCGACACGGGTTAAACAAAGCAATGTTTTACCATCACGAAGATTTTCACTTGGTGATTTACGTAAAAGCAATAGAGGCGGTTGGTAACATTTTATATTCCGTGTCCTATGAAGTTTATCATTATTAAAGGCTGGCAACTTTTCTGTGTCCAAATAAAAGGATGAAGCAGATGCAGTTTCATTATTTAGATCAGGGTAATTCTTCATTAGCGAGGCATTACTGGGGGGCTTATTCTTTGGTGTTTGATACCCGGCGGAACTTATAAGATGGTTTTTTTTATCATCCCAATAGTTTTCAATAGTTAATTCTGTCTTTTTTATAATCTTCCGTAATATACTAACATCAAGAGATGTTCCAACTGATAAAGCTTTCAGCAACCATGGTTCATGTATAACCTTCTTTGATCGAACTGATTCTGCTGAAGAATAATCTATTCGAATCCGACCTTTTGAATTAAGCTCTGAGTCAAAATAGGGTGTTGCCATATAAAATTCGGAATTTTCCTCCGGCAGTGAGTTCTTAGCAAAAAACAGGCAAAAAGGATGACTCATTTTCGGCCAGACTTTTGTTTGTCTAAGGCAGGAATAATTTAGAATACCGGTTACTTTAACCGCACTAAACAAATCGTCACGAGCATCTTTGCCAATACGACTTTGCTTAAAAAGAATTCTTGCCGGAAGAGTTAAAGCGATGATTCCACCTGGCTTTGCCCATTCCATTGCTTTCCAGATGAATGGCAGATCAGGATTGCTGTCAGGGTTTTCATATTTATTTGCTATGTCTTCAAGTCCTCTTTCTTGAGCTACCTTTCGAACGACTTGCGTATATTGCGTTGCAAGAGCAGCGTATTTTTCTCCTAATTTGGTCCATGGGGGATTTCCAATGACGAGATCATATCTCTTATTATGGAACGAATCAGGGTCATACCCCAGGCTTCCAATAACAGGACCATCAATCGGATCGGATGATTTTCTGACATAAAAAAGCACTTTTTCTCTTAAGGGTCTTGGAAATTTCATTTTTTCAGGCGGTCTTGGATTCGCATCAAGCTCAATGGCTGTGAGGTACAGGCTTAATGCTGCAAGTTTTAAAGCGGATTCATTAATATCAAATCCGGATAACTGGTTATATAAGATTTCCTGAATTTTTATACTGTTTGGACGGACCCCTTCCGCCTCCCATGTTGCGGCAACCAGTCGTTTAAACGCGAGAACCAGAAAAATCCCGGCTCCGACAGCAGGATCCAGTATCCTTGCTCTATCAGGATTGTCGATTGAAGCAAAAGCCTCGTTTACAAGATATCCGGCAATACTGCGAGGCGTATAATGAATACTTGTTGACTTTGAATGGGGGTCCCATCTGTTACTGAAACTTTCATAAACCTGACTCAAGAGGCCAACCGGAATATGGGAAAAGTCAAAGTCTTTCCATAAATGAAGCTGATAGCCTGTGCCTGAAGCTTCTGCACCGAATATGATTGCAGATAAATGGAAAAATACATCACCCTTGGTCTGTTCATCTATTTGATGAAAATATTTCCTACTGCCGTTAGATGGAAGAGGAAGAAGATCCCCGTTGAATGTTCTGTCAAGCCATGCAGACGTTGATGCGGTATTCTCCGCATTTGAAAAACAATCTTCAAAGCGGTTTGCCTTTGGACAAATATCTTTAAGGTCGCTGCCAATAAGGATATTTCGATCCTTTAAGAATCTGAAAAACAATGCCCGCCCAATTAAGGATAAGACATCTGACTGAGGCAAATTGCATGGATCTGAAATCAGATGATTTGAGCTTTTATCAAGAAGTGAGAAAATTCGATCATAAATATAATCCGGGTTGGATTGTTTTTTTACTTTTGATGCGCCCAACGCAAGGGACTGAAAAAAAGTATGAGAACCGTTTTCCTTTTCAAAAACCTGTATTTTCCCTCCAAGACTTTTTTCTAAATCAATGGGATAAACTTCAAGTTGTCCGGGTCTCAAAATAGCAATATAGGCAATATCTCCTCTGTTTGCCAGTATCTGCTTAATGCTAAGCAATTCTTGTTTGCGTTTTTGGGGAGAAATTGAAAGACGGTTGTTTTCGACAATATATAAAACAGGTCGCAACTGATACTCAACAACAGCTTCAGGCAATAATTTTTTTTCTCTTTTGGTAACCAGATCAAGGTAATTTATCAACTCAGGCTTTTCCCCTTCATCCAAATAAATGGGAGCAGGAACTCCGTATGCCTTTAAGCGTTCTGATATTTTTTTGTTGGATAAATTATATGCCATAATTAAGAGACCTCGTAAAACTCTACTTAATAATTCACTACCCTTGACTGTTTAGAGGCTATCTCCTTATTTTGGAGGTTGATAATCTCATTATTAATCTCTTCAGTGTCAAATTTGAAAAATTGCTGCATTGTTGTAGCGCTAAAATATTTCCCTTTCTCATTTACAAACATATCAATACCATCAGTATAAATAATTAACCGTGAAAGGGGATCATCTGATTCAGGAAGATTAACTGCCAAATTCTTAAGCCCTCTTTTTATTTTTTGAAAGCTTAATCCATTTTTTTTCAACGAAACTATTACTCGAAGTTTAATAATATCCCTGAATGAATAATAAAAAGTTTTACCTTTTTTAGCCGGATATACGATTCCAATTTTGACCCAGTATTTGAGCTGATTTTCTGAAGCCTGGGTGAGCTTACGTATTAAACCTGTCGGGTATACATTTTCCATAGCGTTGACTCTATAGGTTAAAAATATATCTTTATCTATGATTTTTCAACCGATGTGTCAATACGATAAAAATAATAATTCTGTTCGTTTCTCAACTTTTCTTTGAAACAAAACATTGATTTTGTTGAATGATAGCCCTGTAGCATCTGAGGATAGGATAAGAAAGGACATCAGGAAAACTTTACAAAATGTGATTTGATTGACGATTATAAGATCTTGCTATTTGTCAATTTGAATAAAGGAGGCGATCAATCCTTCACCAGTATTAAATATCACGCTTTCTTCATCCAGGGAAAGGTTTGCTAGCTCCACCACTTCAGGAATTCCCAATCCCATATAAGATTTTTCATCAAATTTGGTTAATGCACTGCCGGCAATCATGTTCAATGCTTCTTTCAATGTTCCATCCGTGAGTTCTTCAGACAAATTATCACTACCCTCCCCTAAAAAATTCTGGGTCATGGTGCCAAGGACATTTTTAGGAATCAATAAAAAAATGGCTCCGGAAAATTGTCCAGAAAAAGTGATCCGACAAGTCCTTGCGCTTTGAATATCAAAAAGATCTGACAGATCAGATGCTGCCGTATCCTTTTCTTCCACCGTAAAATAGAACATGGTTTCCATGACTTCAAAAATCGAACTCGTCACATTCAGCATCAAGGTCTTTTTCATAATCCACCTCTCCCAACAGGTCTACCAGAATATCTCTTAATTGTTCCGGGGCAAATGGTTTTTTTATCACCAAGCGCATGGGCATGGAATCATCCACAATTAAAACTGAAAATGCCATAGCTTCACCATTTTATAAAATTATATGGTCTGTTGATTCAAACCACGTTCAAAAGGTCTTCAACATCCTTCATATTTGATACAAATTGAGCCATTATATGAAAGATATCATCTGATTGAATTCCCAACGCTTCCATTGTCTGAGTATTAAACCGGTAGGCCAGCCCATCCACACCTCCCCCAATTCCCATCATCATACAGATGCAATCGGCCAGATAAACCACAGCAATCTCCTTGTCTTTAACCATTGAAAGATCTGAGAGGTGATGATGACGGATGATCTTGATCATTTTAGGAGAAAATTTCCACATCTTTACGATCATTGCGCCCAATTCTGTGTGATCGACTCCGATCACCTTTTTTTCTGCTTCTAAAAACGACAGCTTATCTTGAACAACCAATTGTGAAATCTTTTCAAATGAATCCCCAACAAATCGATCAAGAATGGTTTTCCCAATATCTTTGAGCAAGGCCGCAGTAAAAATGGTATTTTTACTTTCTAAAGACAGTTTTACGGCTATCTGTTTTGCAATTAAAGCCGAAGATACTGAGTATTTCCACATGGCACCATCATAAAGCCCATATCCCTTTTGATCGCCGGATAATGCCTTTACACCCGATTTCATCAACACCACTTCAATGATCTGATCTGTTCCAAGCAGTCCGACTGCATCCTTGATAGATTCAGCTGGATTTTTTAAACCAAAGAAAGCTGAGTTACAGGTTCGCAACACACTGGTTGTAACGGCTGGGTCGTATTGGATAATATTTGCAATTTCTGTCATGGAGCTACCCGGTTTATCCACGATTTCCAGGATTTGATTGATCACAGCCGGTATGGGCCTTAAATTTTTTATCTCTTTAATGAGTTCCTGAATCGCAGTCATATTCTTACCTCGTCAGAACCCGATGTTTTAATAAAAACATCGCCAGTGGCAATTTCAAGTCGGACTGTGCGATTGACATTGCCTCCGACATTCTGTTTACTGATCAAGACATTATTTTTTAAAAATATTTTTTTCAATGCCATATAATTTCTCTTGCCGATATTAAAAAATCCACTCTGATCAAGGATTTCCGCGCCCCCCGCAATGTATACTTTCATTCTTTGTTTTTTGGCACCAAGAGAATATGTCTGTTTAAACAACTTTGGAATGGATGTGTCTGCAAACATATACGGATTTGCTTTTGCTTTTGCTTTATCAATGTTAGAGTCCGGCAGCATATAGTGTAAGATTCCCCCCACTTTAACAGGAGTTTCGGAGATAAGCCTTTCTGAAAGCCCAAAACCGTTGATTAACAAGCCTTTTCGCTTTTTCAACACGTAAGACCCCTCAAGGAAAATCATTTATGTGACAAAAAGCTGCTAAAAATATAGGCTATCCGCA
>JBDRQO010000053.1:0-52856 GCA_043826275.1 Pseudomonadota bacterium | reverse complement strand
GCCGAAACCAGGTGAAAAAGGAACCTCTCCAAAAGTATCTTTCCTTAAACTTGCCAAACATGGCGACAAGGATTTTGTAGTGGGTTCCGGGATTTATGATCTAACAAAAGAAGACATTAAAAAGCAATTCCCGTCAGATGCGATTTACGAAGATTAAACTTATTTCAATACAATAATAAAAGGATCATATCCAGTAAGTTCTGTGATATGATCCTTTATTATATTAAAAAGTTCTCAATCAAACTTATACACCGGGCATTAACATCCTTGCACTTAAGAAGACTTCGTTTGCAGGTGAGTTCAGTTCATACCGTATTTTCTCATTGATTTTTTCAGGGCAAGATAACACCCATAAAAAAAATTAAGCAACCCCGAGTTAATTATGTTCTCGTGTTTTATGGAATTTAACATCAGGCCATTCTTCAATGGTAAACCCCAATTGATATTCACTGGTTGTCATATATGTGAGACAATCTTCTGAATCCAAAGTCAGGCTGGATTCATTTTTTCTTTTAAATTCTTTCAATATTTTTTCATCTTCACAGCTAACCCATCTGGCAACAGACAAATCAATGGTTTCATAAGTGGCATTTACATTATACTCTGCCTTAAGCCGTGCCATGGTCACTTCAAACTGCAACACACCCACAGCCCCTACAATATGCATATTCCCTATCATTGGCCGGAACACTTGAATGGTTCCCTCTTCTGCCAGCTGAACCAGACCTTTGTGCAATGCTTTTGCCTTTAAGGGATCTCTTAATATTACCCGCCTGAAATGCTCAGGAGCAAAATTAGGAATGCCGGTAAACTTTAAAGGTTCTTTGGTTGTAAACGTGTCCCCTATCTTTATGGTTCCATGATTGTGTATACCAATAATATCACCCGGATAAGCTTCTTCTATATTATTTCGTTCCTGGGCCATAAAAATAGTGGCATTGGATATTTTAATTTCTTTTCCGATCCTGTGATGCCGAACCTTCATTCCCTTGAAAAATTTACCTGAACAGATCCTGAAAAATGCAATCCTGTCCCGATGCTCTGGATCCATATTAGCCTGAATCTTAAAGGTAAACCCGGAAAAATCTGATTCATCCGGATGAACATCCCGAGAAACCGCCTGCCGGATACCAGGTTGCGGGGCTATTTTAACAAATGAATCCAGCATCTCTTTTACCCCGAAATTATTAATAGCCGAACCAAAGAATACAGGAGTCTGGGTCCCATTCAAATAAAGAGCAAGATCAAAGGGTTCAGCCGCTCCCTGGATCAATTCCACATCGTCTCGAAGCTGCTCTGCCTGACTTTGGGAGATCAACTCATCCAGCCGTTCATCATCAAGGCTATCAATAACAATACCTGCATCATCCTTAGGCGTATACCCCGGTTTAAAAATACCCAGCTCTTTTTGTTCAAGATTATACACCCCTTTAAACCGTTTACCCATACCAATGGGCCAGGTCAGCGGTACACACTCAATCTGGAGTTTGTCTTCAATATCCTCAAAAATATTTAAAGGATCCATTCCTTCTCTATCCAGCTTATTAATAAAGGTTATTATCGGCGTATTGCGCATCCTGCAGACTTCCATCAGCTTCTGGGTCTGGGGTTCCACCCCCTTGCCGCTATCAATAATCATGACCGCACAATCCACAGCAGTTAATACCCGATAGGTGTCTTCACTGAAATCTTTATGCCCTGGTGTATCCAGCAGGTTAATCTCATACCCTTTATATGTAAATTTCATAACAGAAGAAGATACCGAAATCCCCCTCTCCTGCTCAATGGATAAAAAATCACTGGTGGCAGCCCTGGCTATTTTCCTGGACTTGACCGCGCCTGCCTGCTGTATGGCGCCGCCGAACAGCAACAATTTTTCAGTCAAGGTGGTCTTACCTGCATCCGGATGACTGATAATGGCAAAGGTTCTGCGTTTTTCAATTTCTTTTAACAATGTTTTACGTGTAACCTTCAGGTTATCAATATGTTCTAAATTCATTTTATATAAAGGAAGCCCTTTTGATTCAAAATTTAAAGTGTGAGAAATTAACAAGATTTTAATGATTTTTCAATATAAAACAATTTAACCAAAAAAACTTTAATGATTACAGTTGATTAGGAAGAAAGTGCAGGATTGATAAATTTCAGAAAACAGATCGGAAAATGAACTATTTATTTTCTGATTCTTTATCTTTTTTTTTTCTCTTTCTTATTTTAAAAAAGTCAAATACTGCCCAGGGAAGCAAAAGAGCACTTAACACCCTATTAAAAGTTGCATGTTCAAGCATTTCTGGATCAGTGGTCAGCCAACCATCATAAAAACACCACAACCCGAATCCAAAGAGTAATATTGTAAAAACATAGGGATTCATCTGTGGCGGAGCAGTTTTTTTTGTTTCCTTATCCATTAAACCTCACAATTGATAATCAATATATTCAAACAAGTAGCATATTCAATCATATTTTCAAAATTTAACTTAAATTCCTTTGATTCCAAGTTCTGAAATGAGCTTTGAAAGGTAGGTGCGTTGAATGTTAAGCATCTTAGCAGCTTTGGTACGGTTCCCACCAACAGATTCAAGTGTATGGAATAAAAAATCTTTTTTAAAATAAAGTATTGCCTGTTTTAAATCCTTTCCATAAAAAAATATCTGTTTTCCCTCCCCAACGGTAAAAGGGAGATCTTCAGGATATATCATGGGACCTTCGCACATAATAACTGCGCGTTCAATAGCATTTTTAAGTTCTCTTATGTTTCCCGGCCATAAATGTGTTTGTAAAACCTGGAGCGTCTTATGGGAAAATTGAAGTTCCGCTCTTGCCTGCTCGTTTTTAAATCGTTCAAGAAAATGATAAGCAAGCACTAATATATCTTTTCGACGTTTTCTTAAAGCCGGAATTTCAATCTGTACTACATTTAATCTATAGTAAAGATCCTCTCTGAATCTTTTTTCCTTAACCTCTTTTTCAATATCTCTGTTTGTAGCTGAGATCACTCTTACATCAACCTCAACATTTGTGCTTCCACCTAACCTGTAATAGACACCTTCCTGCAAGACCCTTAACAGTCGTGTCTGCATATTCAGACTCATTTCTCCGATCTCATCAAGAAACAAAGTACCCTTGTCAGCCAGCTCAAACTTTCCTTTTTTCAAAGCAACAGCTCCGGTAAAGGCTCCCTTTTCATGGCCAAACAGCTCATCTTCCAGCAAACTTTCAGTTAAAGCACCACAATTTAAGACAACCAAAGGAAAATCTTTTCTTGAACTCTGACCATGAATCATCCCAGCCATAAGTTCTTTTCCAGTACCACTTTCACCAAGAATCAATACACTGGCGTTTGTCTGTGCGACTTTAAGACCATCAGATACTACTTTTTTTACCTCCCGGCTTTTGCCGATAATCTGATGGACTTCAGCAACCTTATCAGTTAATTTCCTGTTCTGTTGATTTGCACTCTCCATATTTCTTGCAGAATGAATCGCCTCTGAACAGACATTTGCAAATACATTTAAAATATTCAAATCATCATTATTAAAGGGCTGTCCATCTTTCCTATCAATAATTTGAAGCACCCCAATAATATCTGCATTTATTTTTAAAGGCGAGCAAGCAATTGATTTTGTTTTAAACTCAATGTCATCGCTGATGGATTTATGCCATCGCTTATCTTTGGTAACATCTTCCACAAGTAAGGGTTCGCCAGTCTTTGCTACAAACCCGGCGATACCTTGCCCGATTTTAAGTTCATGTTTCTTTATTTCTATACTTTTAGGGCCTGTTGTGACTTTAAATCGAAGTGTTTCTCCATCTTCATCAAGCAGCAGCAAGGAGCTGGCTTTTGCCTGCATCATTCTTGCAGCTGTATTAACAATAAGGTTTGGCAGTTGCTCTATATCCTGAACACAGGAGACCCACGAGGATATATCATTCAAATATTGTAATGGCGAATCCAAATACATAAACGCTCTTTTATTGCATTAACTTATCATCAAGAAATTATAATCAAGTTATATAGGAAGTTGACTACAAAGGAAAGAAGGTTATTTCCAATCTTTATAAAAAAATCGGGCGAACAAAAATTGGGGGAAAAATTGGGGGACATCTATGATAAGTTTAAAAAATGGGGGACAAAAAATGGGGGACACCATACCTATTCAAAAAATGGGGGACACCATACCTATTAAAAAAATGGGGGCCACCATACCTATTTGTTGACAAAAATAGATTGGAATTATATATGACAGTATGCCAAGGATAGCCAGGGTAGTGGCCCCGGGAATGCCACATCATATAACTCAGAGGGGAAACAGGCGATTACAAACCTTTTTCTCGGATCAAGATTATGCAACCTATATTGATTTGATGAAAGAATTTTGTGATCTTCATGGTGTTGAAATCTGGTCATATTGTTTGATGCCCAATCATGTGCATTTGATCGCAGTACCGGAGACTAAGGAATCTCTTAAATCTGCTATTGGTGAAGCCCATCGCCGGTATTCAAGAATGATTAATTTCCGTGAGGGATGGAAAGGGCATTTATGGCAGGGAAGGTTTGCTTCCTATGTTTTGGACGAGAACTATTTATTGGCTTGTGCCCGTTATATCGAAATGAACCCCGTTAGAGCTAATCTCGTGAAAGATCCAATTCAATGGCAGTGGAGCAGTGCAAAGTCGCACACATATAGAACCAAAAACAAACTTTCGAATATCGAACCTCTGATAAAATTGGTTAATAAAGACTGGGCAAAAATTTTATCTGAAAATATTTCTCCTCAGATACGCAATAATCTTCAGATGCATGAAAGAACAGGCCGCCCCCTTGGTGAAATTAAATTTATAGAGAAACTGGAAAAAAGATTAGGTATGGAGTTCAAACTGAAAAAACCGGGAAGAAAACAGAAAGATAATTCTATAAAAACAAATTAAATAGATATTGTAAATAGGTATGGTGTCCCTCTATTATGTGTGTCCCTCTATTATGGTCCCTCTATTATGAAATAGGTATGGTGTCCCTCTATTATCTGGTGTCCCTCTATTATCGTACTAATAGAATCATCATTCATCTCTACCTGGTTTATTGTAATTGTATTTGGCTCTATATATCTACCATAAACGAAAAGAACGACGAGCGCACTGACAACGATATATTTAATTATAAACAATCAGGAATCTTTATTCTTTTTTTCAAGCAATTCAATGATTTTTTTGTTCAACTCTATAAGAATATCGAACTTTTCAATCATTACATCAACTTTTTCATTAAGCTGATCTTTGTTCCCGTTTAATTGATCTAACAGCATGATTGTATATTTACTTCCAAGAGCAATCTGCTCAAAAAGATAATCCGAATCGACAGAACTGTTTTCCTTTGGCTCCAATGAATTGTACTTTTGTGAAAAGGTATCTGAGATATCAGATGCATAGACAAGAGATGAACAACATATAATGAAGATCAAAACCAATATTTTTTTCATGATGTTTCCTCCTTTTTGGGCTCATACACAAATTTCCATTCACTGTATTTTTTCTTGTTTTCAAGATCTTTATATGCTTTTGAAAAGCCGCCCTTTTTAATGGGTTCATCAGGGCTTTGGCTGAAAATGCCTTTTATATCGCCCTTTCCATCATAGATGAGTCCCCAGTTTCCATCCTCTGTCATTGGATCGTTAAATAATTTCCTTAAATGACGTTTTAAACCTGGAAAACGGTTATCTTTTAACAGGATTTTTAAACTGCGCGGATATTGTTGAGATCCGCCTGGTGAATTCAGATAATAGGATTCAATGGCCCTGATAATCTGATCGGCCCTGAAAAGAAGTTCCTTTTCCCTATCCCTTTGTACTATTGTACTCCACTGTTTTTGAACCACCATCAAAGAGATAGACACAACAACTATTAAAAACAAAGCCGCAGGATAGGTAAATCCTTTTTCACCATTCATTATAAGGCCCTCCGTAGAGGCTAACTCTGTCACTACCGCTATGTACATCATATATTCCGGAGACATCTTCTCCTTCAGGTGGAATTAAAATCCATGTATCATAAGATCTGGTGAAAGGGTCCATGGGAATGCCCCTTATATATTTTTTTTCAACAAGAATCTCCAAAGATTCAGGATAAGTTCCATGATCTGCATAATACTGATCCACAACGTCTCTTAATATAAACAGAGAATTTCTCAAAGAGGCTTCCTTGGAGCGGATAATTGACCTTTGAAAGCTTGGAACTGCAATGCTGGCAAGAATACCGATAATTGCAATCACCGTCATCATCTCAATGAGTGTAAAACCTTTATTGTTATTCATTTTACCAATCTTTGTAGTATGTTCCGTCAAGAGCCTGTTTATCACTTGTGGAGTAAACATCATAGACATCTTGTCCGCCCCATATCGTGCTATCCGAATCATCGGCATAGGATCTTAACCCCCACTCACCATCTTCTGTTAAAGGGTCTTTCGGGAGTCTCCTTAAAATTTTTTTTTTCTCCCCGGTTGCTGTTTGCAGATCAATTCCGGTCACAAGGATTTCAAGTGTTTCAGGATATCCGCTGGCACCGACACTAACAGGTATTATTTTCTCATCAACCAGTTTTTTATGTTCATCCAGGGCGGTTCTGATAATTCGCAGATTATTTCTTAATTCCAATTCTTTTGTTCTTTTATATATCACCTGGGATAAAGGCATAATACCAGTGGCAAGGATAGAAATAATGACCACAGTGGCCATGACTTCTATAAGTGTAAAACCACCATTCCTATTGGCCATATACATATGCTCTGTCTACTATTACTATATCTTTTGGAAAAATTTTGTTTTTTAACATATCCTGAAGGGTTGCCTCAGCTTTTTGATAGGAATCATATTGTCCGACAAAAACCCGATAAAATGTTCCTTTATCTTTTATGTCAGCAGGTCTGACCCAGGTTTTAAATTCCATGTCTTGAAGTTCTTTGGATCTTTTTTGAGAATCAGTCTCTTTGGCAGAAGAATAGACCTGAATACTGAAATATTTTTCACTTGGTAAAAATTCATCCGCCGAGACTGCCATTATATAATCCTCGTCAGGAAAATCATTAAAATCCGTCTCTTTGATAATTTTTTCTTCTGCCGGAACTTTTAAAGATACTTGTTTTTCATTGCCGGACCAGAATCCTGAGATCTCGGATTCCGGAATATCCTGGGTTCTGATAACAACAGGTGTAATGGTCATAAGAATATCTTTATTTAAAACTTCACTGTTTTCACTTGAAAACAGCCTTCCAATCGCAGGCATATCACCAACCAGAGGGATCTTCTGGATTGTTGTCCTGTCCTCGTCTGAAATCAGTCCGCCTATAATTACACTGTCTCCATCATAAATGGTTAAAACCGTATCTATAATTCTTGTCTGAATGGCATACTGGGGGTCATCACTGGTTCCAACATTACTGCCCAATGAACTGATTTCAATAGTCATTTTCAAGGAGACCTGTTCATACATATTAATAGTTGGTTCTACGGTTAGTTTTACCCCCACGTCCTGGTATAAAAAATCATAGGTTGTTGTTCCATCGGTCTGGACTTTACGATTTGATCTTAAAGGTACCTTCTCACCAATGAGAATCGAAGCCTTTTCCGAACTGCTCACTCTAATCTGGGGTTTTGCAATAATTCTTGTATCACCGTCTTTCTTAAGTAACTTTAATGTTGCAGTAGGCAAAGACAGATATAATTCCTTACTCGTAATTTTACTGATATCTTTAATGGAGGCCATGGAAGTAAAACCAAAAGTAGAGTCAAAATTAATACCCGAACTTGTTTCACTTATTCCGAATGTAATAGTCTCAGAAATAGATAGGCCAAGATCTTTTTCTTTTTTTCTGGAAACTTCCATAATTTCAACATTTAAAATAACTTCAGAAGGGATTCTGTCATTTGCCCCAAGAATTTTTGCGGCCATTTCAACATTCTCTTTTTGTCCCCGGACAGTTACTGAATTGAGCTTTTCATTGGCAATTATATTTTGATCCTTCAAAATTTTTGTTAAAATAACAACTGCTTGTTTTGCATCTAAATACGAGAGATAAAAAGTTTTAACATATAAGTCATCATATTCCTTTGCCTTTGCAGGGGTATCAGGATAGATCAGCATGGTCTTTTTATTAATAATTTTTCCTTTAAGGGCATTTGTATCTAAAAGCACATCCAAAAATCGATCAAAGGATACATCTGTCATAAAAAGAGTGACTTTGCTCTCTTTAACATCTTTGTCAAAAATAAAATTAATTCCTGTCAGCTTAGACAGGATCTCAAACACATTAAGAACCGGGGTTTGTTTAAACTTCAGCGATATGGGAGCATTAGACCTTAAATCAAGCCTGTATTCAGGTAAGTCTTCGGCCTTCTTTTGAAATTTCTCAAGTGCGCTTTTTGCTTCTTCATTTTCAGGATCAAGTTCAACTGCCTTTTGAAATGATTTTTTGGCATTTTCAAAATTACCGGTTTTGATCTGCTTATTACCCTTTTTCGTATAATAAAAGGATTCCTTCATCATCTTAACTTTGTCAACCAGCTCTATGGCTCTATGATTACTGGAATAAAATGCTATACTAACTTGAAGTTCTTCAATGGCTTCCCTGTAGTATTTTTTTCCAATAAACTCCTGAGCCTTTTGCATATGTTGCAAAGATGCCTTTTGCTTGACGTCCTTAAGCCTGAGTGTGAGATCAAGATCTCCGGGATTTTCTTGAAGGGCTTTATTATAGTGTTCAACAGCAGCATCGAAATCACTTTCTTCCACAAACTTTTCCGCTTTAATCTGGTTGGCCCCATTTGCAGCACAGCCTTGAAACAATAATATTCCTGGAACCATGAAAATTAATATAATGTTTGTGAACAAAACATTCTTATTCATTGTTGAACTCCCTCATATAGAAATGAATTGTTTCATTCAGATCCAATGCCGTGATTGTTATATAACTATCTTGAATATCATCTATTAAATACTTACCATCAAGACGGTCTCCGATTCTCGCAACAACCACCAATTTATCTTTTGCTAAAAAAACAGCTTTTGTATCTTTGGTTGTATAAATACCATAAAACCTATAAGAAGTAATATATTTTTTGGCTTCTAAAATAGCTTCTGCTCTAATTTGCGAGTCTGTTTTTTGAGCTTGGTCGTTTTTATTTGTTACAATCTTAACAGCCTTTGTTTTATCAACTTTTTGAAAAGGCCGATAAATGGCAAACAGATCCTTATAAACTTTTCCTGAAACTTCAGGCTTATTTAAAAATTTAGAAACAAGGGTTTGTGATTCATTCCGAAAATCTTTTTTAATCGCATATTCATTGTTTGGTTGAGCTTTTTTCTTTCCTGTAAAAGTTAGCTTATCAACCCTTGGCTGTACAAATGGATTTAGTATACGATATATTATTGAAACAATTAACAGCATTAAAGCAATACTAAATATAATATATTTTTTATTGAATTTCATGCCGATCTCTTTTTTAAGAAAACAGATAATTTAAGTTTTAATACTACCTTGTCCTGAGTTTTGTTTTCCCTTGCAATACTTGCTGAGTCAAAATTAACAAGTCCCGGCATATTCTGTATATCTGAAATCAATTTTTTAATTTTCGTATAATTACCTTTAACAATAATATTTGTATTATATTTTAACAAAATAGCTTCCTTGGTTTTTTCAGGCATAAAAACCAAGCTGCCATCAATTATTAAATGGTTTTTATCAATAAGTGACCTGATCTTAACTGCATATTCAGTAAATGACAACTCATCCGGAATTTTATGAAGAATCCTTTTAACATCATTCTGTTCTGTGGATATTTTTTGTAATGGTTTGTCAGATTTCAAGTAATTGCCACTTCTTGCAGCGGCAACCATATTTTGAAGGATGGAAACTTGATTTGCCTGTTCATTAATGAGATAAAATCTTACAGCAATATTACACAATATTGCAACAACACAAACAAGGTATATCATTTTATATTTTTTGATCATTCTCTAATCGTTTCCATCTGGCTTTCAATTCAAAAATGATTTTTTTATCGTCACTAATCTCTTCCTTTGACAAATCAATATCAAAGTGATTGGATCTGTCCATACCAACAACAAATTCAGAAACAGACTTCACGTGGTTTGATTCTCCCTTTATCCTTACAACCATGAAATCATCGGAAAAGATCAGCTCATTGATATCAACCCTATCTGACTTAACCCTTTCGATTTCGGTCAATACAGCAGGCAAGGCAAACATGTTCTTTTTTATTATGTCACTAAGGTAGTTTAAATCCTGTTTAAATCTTTTATCTTCTTTTGAATCTATAACATTTTTTTGTGCTGCTTTTCTTTTTACTTCAGATCGTTTATTAACTTCTTTGATTCGTAACTCATATGTTTTGATCACTTCAATATTTGCATAATAATCATTCATATTCATCACTGTAATTCCAAGAGTAATTATTGCAAATATGGCAGCAATGGGTAAAGAAATCTTCCTCCAGAAATTTGATTTAACAGCCAGGTTTATTGATATAGGTTTCATATAAATATTTCCTATAGACTTTGAGCTGCGCCTAAAACATTCGAGTAAAAAGGTAAAGGGTTATTCTCGGGACGAATTTTAAATCTTATGTCAAATCCAATAAGCTGTCTTTCATCTATAATTGTAAAATTATATTGTCCAGCTTCCTGTAGGACTTGCGTCATCCGTAGCCTGGATTTAATATGAGACGCAATAAAAAACTGTTTAATCTCAATATCCGGATTTTCGCTCTTATAATATTGCATCAACAGATCAACATCGTTGATCGTGCTGACATTTTGGTTACCCAATATTCCTTTTTTTATAATTTTATAAAAAACCGGAATACCTTCAGAAAAAACAAATATATTTAAGAGATCATCAAACAAGCCGAGATATGCGACATTGCCCTTATCAGGGACGACTGGTGAATAAAAATTAAATTGGCTCAATCCTGAAGGACCTATCATTAGCGGAGAAATACCAACCTCTTTAAGGACATCTTCATATTGGGAGATGATTTTTTCTAAGCCAAAAACGATAAGAAAAACATAATTATTATCAGCATTTTTCCCATTGTTTTTCCAAGAGCCCCTTATGTCTTTTGCAGGAAGGTCTATAGAACTTGAAATATTCCATAATACCATTTCATCAATCTCTTGCGCTTTTTTAGGAAGTTCTTTAAATGTTCTAATTAAAACTTTAACAGAAGAATCGGGTAATGCAACCCCGATTTTTTTCAAATTAATCTCTTTGTTAATTATTTTCAAAGCATCTTGAAATGCCTTAACATCTACTATGTTTTCCTTTTTAAAAGAAGGCTTAATGATATTTTCTGAAAGTGTGACATCAAATAATTTTTTTATGAAAGAATTGTTTCTTTGCCTGATGACCAATGCTGATCTGATTTTATCAGAAGAGATCTCAAGCCCTGTATTTATTTTTTTCATAGGAAAAAAATTCATTCTTTTATAACTCCATATATCCCAAAATGCGCAAAGATAGCCTGTTTATAGCCGTACCCTTCGGAGATGCAACTTTCGTACCTTAAAAAATTACAAATTTTTATATTACCTTCTTTTCTAATTCAATTCGAATAAAGATCTTAGCTCCGCTATTGTCGGCACAGGATAATGCAGAAATTATACTATTTGAAATTTACTATGTTAAAGTCAGTAATATCTCTTACTGAACTTTATTTTGTCAGAATTATGACACAAAATGCACCTTATCTGAACCTTTTTCGACAACTTTAGTGCTTTTTTGCACTTTAGTTACATTCTGGTCAATAAACGTTACCCTGTTCGCTTCTTCCAGAGTAGTCTCACCCTTGATAACTTCAAGAATGGCTGCATCCCTTAAAAAAACAACACCTTTGCTTAACGCATATTTTTTTAAAGCTGAAGTAGAAGTCCGCTTAATTAACATTTCTCTCATATCTCCATCCAGCTCAACATGCTCAATGATTGCCCTTCTACCGTCGTATCCGGTACCTTTACAATCTTCACACCCATAAGCATCATAAAATATAACATTCTTAAACTGTTTTGGATTCAGACCTGATTCAAGTAAGATTGCATCTGACATTTGTATTTTAACCTTACATTTACAAAGCACTCTGATCAGTCGCTGTGCAACAATGCAATTGGTTGCCGTGACAAGATTATAAGGTTCTATACCCATATGAACAAACCGGTTGATCACCTCAAATGAAGAATTTGCATGAACCGTTGCAAACACCTGGTGACCGGTTAGAGCCGATTGCAGTGCAATCTGTGCAGTTTCAGAATCCCGGATCTCGCCAACCAGGATCTTGTCTGGATCATGGCGAAGAATAGACCTTAACCCAAGAGAAAACGTAAGCCCTTTCTTTTCATTGACCGGTATCTGGGTAATTCCTTTAAGTTGATATTCCACTGGATCTTCAATGGTAATAATTTTTGTATCTTTGGTATTCACCTCGGATAAAGCCCTGTACAATGTTGTTGTCTTTCCGCTACCTGTCGGACCTGTCATTAAAAACATGCCGTATGGCGCTTTAATCTGCCGCCTTAACCTTAAAAGTTCTCTCTTGGATAAACCCATTCCATCCAGGTTAAGATCACCTTTTACAGGTGTCATCCGTTTTTGATCCAAAATCCTTATCACGGCATCTTCACCAAATATAGTCGGTAAAACAGAGATACGGAAATCAACAAACCGGTCCTTAATTTTTAGCTTGAATCTGCCGTCCTGGGGTACTCTTTTTTCAGAAATATCCAGTTCTGACATTACTTTTAGCCTGGATATAACAGGGTTCATATTGCCCATATCAAGTGGATCGGTAATCTGATATAACATACCATCGATTCGATATCTCAAGATCAGCCCTTCGGCCGAGCCTTCAAAATGTATATCACTGGCATTTTTATTAATAGCATCAAGAATTGTTGAATCAACTAATTTTACTACCGGGCTCTCTTCTGAATTGACTTTTTCAGTTGATATTTCATACTCACCTTTGTCAGATTTCTTCACAATAGACAGACGCATTTCTTCAGAGACATCTATAAGATCCCTTGATGCGTCTAATTTTTGTAAAAATATATCCAGTTTCTTGGAACTGACAATTACAAAGGAAAACTCATATTCCAAAAAAATTTCAATCTGTTCAATCACCCTGAAATAGTCAATGGGATCAGCCACGGCAAAAACCAGATGATCTTCATAAAAATTAAACGGCACAATCCTGTTTTTTATTATAAAATCAATACTTAGCAGCTTTAATAGCTCAGGCTCTGTCATACTGTCGATTCTGGCATATTTACACGAATACTGCTCGGCAATTAATTGTGCAAGCTGCTCATCGTTAATCAAGCCTTCTTCAACACAAAGTTGTCCTATCAATCGACCCGAAATATTCTTTCGAGCCAGAATATTGGTTTTCTGATCTTCAGTCAAAAACCCAAGATCAACAGCAATATCACCTAATCTTTTTTTCTTTTTAAGATTAAATCTTGCCATTTTTTATCCCATAACTCCTGCCATTTGAAAAATAGGCATATACATAGCCAGCATAATAAATCCTATGACAAACCCCATTAAAACCATAAGCACAGGTTCAATAGCGGATGTAAGTATTGAAAGCTTTGACTCTACATCTTTTTCATAAAATCTTGCAATATCTTTTAATACTTTCCCAAGATTTCCCCCTTCTTCACCTGCAGATATCATTCTTATCGCCATATCCGGAAAAATGTCTGCAGTATTAAGTGCTCTTGCAAACCCTTCACCCTGTTCAATTAATAGAATAGCATTTTTCATACCAGTCTGCATAAAAGTATTTTGGATAAGTCCACTGGAAATTTTTAAAGCCTGGTTTAAAGGAAGACCACCGCCAAGAACAGTTGAAAGAGAAGACGTAAATAAAGCAGTTGAGTAGATAACATATAATTCTCCTAAAAAAGGCAGTTTTATATAATAGGTATCAAAACTTAATCTACCGGACTTTGTTTTCAGATAAAAAGATAGCCCCCCGAACATTAAAACAATACTGCCTGAAATGAACCAGAAATATGATCGGATGAAATCACTGAATTGTAAAAGCACCGTAGTAAAAATTGGTAACTCAGCCCCTGCCTCGACAAAAGTCCCTGTAATGGCAGGAACCACAAAAATAATTAAAAAAGCCACTACAAAAATTGAACAGATAACCAAAATGCCGGGATATACTGAAGCTGTTTTAATTTTCTGCCTGATTTGTTGAGACCGTTCAAAATATTCCAGATATTCTTCTATGGCATCAGGAATATTCCCGCTTGCCTCGCCTGATTTAAGTGTTGCAATATAAAGAGGTGAAAAAATATTTTCATATTTTCCAAAAGCATTGGCAATTGATTCTCCTTTTAAAATATCATCTCTGATCTTTTTTAAAATCCCTGAAAAAAAACTTTCATTCTGATTTTTAAGAATACCGTCAAAAGCAATAACAACCGGAAGCCCTGCTCGCAGCAAAGTTAAAAACTCATTGTTAAAGGAATAAAAATCCTTGGATTTTAATTTTTGCCTATTGAAAAAATCAGGTAAAGGAAAGCTGTCACTCATCCTTTCAGCCTTAACAAGGAACCCTCCATCATTGGCCACTATCTTTTTTACAGAAGGAACAGAAACTGATTGAATAACCCTTTCAATTATTTCACCATCTTTTCCAGCAATCTTACATCTATACGCGGGCATAAAGGATTCTCCATTAGGAGTTAATCAACTAATAACACTAATCGGTTAAACATACCATTTCTTAAACAATGATTCTACAATGAAAATCCGTGTAAAAACCAGTGTTTTACTAACCTTAGAATTGTTTAAATATATTTCAAAATTTTATCTGAAAATATATACATTTTTGTTTGACAAATAATGCTCACATGATAGATTTCTATTCACACTTTTAAAAATGGATGCGGAGGAACACGAATGAGATTATTTTTAAGAAATCTTTGTATTATGTTTGTTCTCATAATTTTAATGGGATGTCAGTCTGATCTTGAAAAAAAAGAATCCTTTTTTAAGGAAAGCCAGAATTATTTTGAAAAAAAAGAATATGAAAAAGCTCAAATTGAACTTAAAAATGCATTGAAGATTGATCCCAATTACATTGAAGCCTATCAGCTATTAGCAAAAACCATGTTGAAACTTGGAAACATTAAAGGTGCTTTCGCCGCTTATAATAAAATTATCAAAATTGATGAAAAAAATTTAGAGGCCCATTTGAAGATTGCCGAATTTTTATTTTTGGGTAAAAAGACGGACGCCGCCATGGAAAAAATTGTCTTCATTCTTGAAAAAGATCCAAAAAACATTGGCGCCTTACTTGTTAAAAGCCAAATATTCATTCAAAAGAAAGCTTTTGACAACGCTTTCAAGACCTACGAGACAATTATTGAAATAGATTCAGAAAATATACCAGCACTTCAGAATATGGCAAAAATCCATGAAATTGAAAAAAGATTTGTGGAAGCAGAAAAATTGCTTTTAAAAACAATTCAAATTGATTCAAAAAGCCTACCGGTCAGATTGGCTCTGATCGGATTCTATCATAACCGTGAAGACAATGAAAAAATAGAATACCAATTGCACCAGTCTGTTAATGCCATGCCGGAAAATCACGAAGCCCACATTTTGCTTGGTAACTTTTACCTTAGTCAAAAAAAAATCAGCCTGGCTGAAGATTCATACCTTAAGTCAATAGAAAAAGCCCCCTCATTATTAAAACCTTATCTTGTTACTGCTGAATTTTATCAAAGGATTAATAACAATGATAATGCATTAAAAATGTATCAAAAAGCATTATCACTGGATCCTGAAAATTTTTCCACAAGAAATACCATTGCCAGGTTTCAATTTTCTCAAAAAGAAATAAAAGAAGCTAAAAAAACAATATCAGACATCCTATCAGAAAGGCCAAACTACTACCCGACAAAAATGCTGAAAAGCGAAATCCTGGTTTCTGAGAAAAACTTCACCGAGGCTATGAAATTTCTTGAAGGTCTTGAAAAAGAAGAGCCAATGGATCCTCAGCCCCATTACTTTAAAGGATTGTGTTTTATCGGAACAAAAAATTATGATAAGGCACTATTTTCTGTTGCAAAAGCAGTTGAGTTAAAACCAAACTATTTTGAAGCCCGAATCTTGCTTGCCAATATATATACACACGAAAAGTCCTATGATTTAGCCCATAAAGAAGCTGCAATTGCATTAAAACTAAGGCCAAATGACTATCAATCAAGAATTATTTTAGCAAACTCACTAATTGGTCAAAAAAAATACGGTGAAGCTGAAAAAGAATACCTGAAATTAATCAAAACCTCTCCGGACGATGCCACAGCATATTATCAGATTGGTAAGTTACAATCCGACTTAAAAAATTATGACACAGCCATCGACTATTTAAGAACTGCTCATGAAAAAAACAACGAATTATTTGACGTGTTTGTACAAATTATTAAAATACATATGGTTAAAAAAGAATTTGCCTCTGCACTTGAATTATGTGAAAAACAACTAGAAATATATGCAGACAAAAAACCATCTATTGCCCTTACTCATAATATTCAGGCAGAAATATATTTAGCCCAGAACAAAACTGAAAAAGCCAAAGTTTTTTTAAACAAAGCAATATCGGTATATCCTGATTATTTAACGCCCTATGAAACCCTGGCACGACTTTTCCTGTCAGAAAAAAATTACGAAAAAGCAATAGAACAATACCAGATCGTTATCAGCAAAAACCCCAATCTATCCGCCCCTCATATGATATTGGGAGCGATTTACAACAGCAATAAGGACTTTGATAAGGCTGCTGATCACTATAAAAAAGTACTTGAGATTAACCCGGAATTTGCTCCGGCAGCAAATAATCTTGCATATCATCTGTTAACAAGAACTGACCAGTTTGACGAAGCATTGAGACTGGCCAGAATTGCAAAGGAAAAACTTCCCGAAGACCCCGGTGTGATGGATACATTGGGAATGATTTATTACAAAAAAGGATTATATGACAACGCTGTAAACGAATTTCTTGACAGTTTAAAAAAGCTTCCTGACCATCCGGTAATAAACTATCATTTAGGTATAACATACTTTAAACAAGGGAATAAGCCCCTTGCAATAAATGCATTAAAAAAAGCTCTTCAACTCAGCGATACATTTGAAGAAGCTGACCATGCCCGACAATTACTTTCTGAACTTAAAAAGTGAAGCCTATTACGTTCCATATTTCAAGAAAAAACATTGCGCGTTTTTGCGCTTTATTGTATTAGCTCTAAATAAAGCAAGAAAATCTGAATATTAAGTTACAATTGACAATACCCCAATGTTTTGATATAAAAACAACAAAAATACGGGGGTATTTTAATATGCTATATCGTTTTGCAGATACTTATCTTGAAACCTGGCTCAATAAATCCAACAGAAAACCTTTGGTTTTGAGAGGGGCGCGTCAGGTCGGCAAGTCCACATTAGTCAGAGAATTTGCCAGAAAAAGAAAGAAAAACCTTATTGAAATCAACCTGGAACGATATCTGTTTCTCGATGATATTTTCAAAACACTTGATATGAATGCAGCTCTAAGAGAGATAGAAGCACTGAGCAAAATACCAATTTCTACTCCGGATACCATACTCTTTCTTGACGAAATTCAAGCCACACCACATGCCCTCCAACTTTTGCGGTATTTCTTTGAAGAGAAAAAAGAGCTGCCGGTCATAGCGGCAGGCTCGCTTTTAGAGTTTACCCTTACCGATCATTCTTTTTCAATGCCGGTGGGAAGAATTGAATATATGCATCTTGGTCCTATGACATTCAACGAATTTGTTATGGCAGCGGAACCATCATTAAATAGATATATCGAAAATTTTTCCATAACCTCCCCACTTCCAATAACCGCACATGAAAAACTAAAAAAAAAACAACGTGATTATGTTCTCATAGGTGGCATGCCGGAAGCTGTACAAATGTGGTGTGAGACCAGCTCTATTCGAGATGTGGCAGATATTCACCGTTCAATTACCGAAACCTATCAAGATGATTTTTCAAAATATGCCCAATCACACCAACTGGCTCTGATGCAAAGAGTTTTTAGAACCATACCAAGAATTGTCGGAAAAAAAATAAAATACAGTAATATCTCTCGTGAGCATCCATCAAAGAATATTAAAGATGCCCTTGAACTTCTTTCTAAAGCAAAAATATGCCACAAGATTTATCACAGCTATTGCTCCGGGCTTCCTTTGAATGCAGACATCAAGGAAACCGTTTATAAATTATTATTTATGGATATTGGAATGATGAATTATATTTGTGGAAATGATTGGACGTTTCTTCAGTCCTTTCCGGATCACGAGCTTGTCAATGAAGGTGCCATTGCGGAACAGTTCATCGGCCAACATCTTTTGTCAGCTCAAGCTTCTTCCCCTGCGTTAAATTATTGGGTCAGGCAGGCTAAAACATCCAATGCAGAAGTTGATTATGTTATTTCCCATGGCCCATTAATAATACCGGTTGAAGTCAAATCAGGGAAAAGTGGATCATTGAAATCTCTCCAGCAGTTTGTAGCGAGAAAAAACACACCATTGACTGTTAGGTTCGATCTGAACCCTCCCGGCATTCAGGATATTTCACACCAGATCAGTACAAACAACGGGATTGTACCTGCGAATTACAAACTGTTATCCCTGCCTTTATATCTGGTTGAAATGCTGCCAAACGTTTTAAATGAAATCCGAATGCATTTTTAGAATAAAGGTCAAAATAATTTCAGCACATCTATCTTTGATAGAATTTTTAACAGATAAAGGCAAAGAGGTCGAAAACAGAGGAAGAATATAAAAAAAAGTCGGACTTTCATTAAGAAAGTCCGACTCAATTTATAGAAAACTAATTATATTAATATTTTAAATATTAACTAACTTTTCTACGGGTAATTCCAGCAAGACCTAAAAGGCCAATTCCAAGAAGAGCTATTGAGGCTGGTTCTGGAACTGCATTAAACTGCAAATCAGCATTATAATATGTTTCTGCGATTCCGCCTTGGGTACCCGCTCTAAGTTCTACATTGTAAAATATAGTTCCGTCTAAATCAAAACCCCAAAATCCACCAGTATATGTATTAGCGATTTCGCCTATTAATGTACCATCAGCATATACCTCGATTCCCATTCCTGGGCCACCGGGCTGAGATAGATTCCAAAATCCACCAAATGATGTGAACCCTTCTACAAAAGACCAAGTAGTTGATTCTCCACTAGCAACTCTATCATTAAAAATACCATTTGCGATGCCTGCTCCAGCCCAACTTGAAGTGTATGATAGGCCTGGAACTAAGGTCTCATCCTCGAAATTTTCAACTGTAAGCGGACTGTTAGCTGTAACATAAGCACTATAGTCATCATACACAGTAATTGCTTGTGCTTGCGCTGCAACTCCGAAAACTAACATAAGCGCAACTAAAAACCGTAAAAATTTTTTCATTTTAATCAATACTCCTTCTTTGTTAAAGTTTGTTACAATTAAAGACAATAAGCTAAAAAACTTTTTTATTTTATATAATTTTTCAATTCCCCAGTTATCAGCTTAATATGCAACACTGATGCCAAACTTTAAATTTATTTAGTTGCCTTGTTATATCATGCTAATTCAAATAAGATGTGTAAGCGTAACCTACTAAAATAAAGACAAATAATATAATTTTAAAAAGCTTAATCCCTTTAAATTTTCACAAAACCATCTGCGACAATGTATTATTTATGAAAAATAAAATATGAAAAAAAATTCATACATTTAGGTAATTGTTTTCTCTTTTTTAATATTTAATTACACACACCTATTTGAAACTCAATTCGGGGGACATCTATAACAGTTTTCAAAAAGATTTTCCGAATTAATTAAAAAAATCATAGAATTTTGTATTTGGTTGCTATTTAATGAGGCACGCAAATGGATAATGCCAAATCCTGAAAATTGCTCTCTTGATCTTTATGATACCTCTTGAGTGTTTATTTCTTCATTTTCAAATAAAAATCAGTCTCATCTTTACTGTGATAACTGTTCTGATTCATTGGATTTCGAAAAATCCTGACTATTTATCATTAACAAATTCGCTATAATCTTTAAACAGGAATTTGAGATGTCTATAGATTTCAAGTATTGGTGATCGAAGTCTCAGAACCGTCCAAAAAGCCTCCCAAGCAATTTCACGTGATAATTTTGAAGTCCCTGAACTCCTTTCTTTGAATAGAATTGGGATTTCTTTGAGTCTGAATCCCTTTCTATAAGCATACGTCTTCATTTCAATTTGAAACGAATATCCATTGGAGTGTATACTATTCAAATCGATATTTTCCAATACTTCCCTTCGATAACATTTAAAGCCGCTGGTAAAATCCCAGACTGGTATGATAATAATATAGGATGCAAACATATTGGCAAATTTACTGAGGATTAATCGCCTGAACCGCCAGCCGTCAACTCTAACGCCTTCATAGTATCGGCTGCCGATTACTAAATCAGAGGTTTGTATTTCATTCAGCATTTCAGGTAAATATTTGGGATCATGGGAAAAATCCGCATCCATTTCAAATATATAATCCATGTTCTGGCTAAGAGCAAATTGAAATCCTTTGACATATGCAGTTCCAAGCCCTGTCTTTTTCGACCTATGAATCACATGGACGCGGCTGTTTTCCAGGGCGAGATCATCGGCAATTTTTCCTGTTCCATCAGGAGAGTTGTCATCAACAATCGTGACATAAATATCCGGCACCATTAAAAAAATTGCTTCAATAATTTTTTTAATGACATCTTGCTCATTATAGGTGGGCATGATTATCATTGCTTTTTTCTTATTTTGACTCATAGTCACCCTCAGCAAATCCTTGGTAATTGTTCTCCTGTGTGCATATCCACAACCCTTGTTGTACCAATTTTGTTCTGCATGACTACCTTGCCCTTATTTACTTCAGTAACTTCACCAATAATGCAAGCATTTTTTCCTATTTTATCTTTTTTCATCGCTTCAAGTACTTTTGCTGCATCCTCAGGTTCTACAACAACAATCATTTTCCCTTCATTGGCAACGTAAAGCGGGTCAAGGCCTAATATATCACAAGCTTCTTTGACTTCATTCCTTATCGGCAACAGCTCTTCTTCAAGTCGGATGCCAACATTTGAATTTGATGCGAACTCATTTAATGATGCTGCAACGCCGCCACGAGTTGGATCCCTCATTGCATTTATTTTTGCTTTTGTGTCTAGAATATATTCCACCATTTTATTTAGAGGTGCGGAATCACTTTTTACTGGCGTATCGAATATAAGTCCCTCTCTGACTGCCATAATTGAAATACCATGATCACCGATATAACCGCTTATTATAACTTTATTCCCAGGCTTTAATCTGTCAGCAGAAATCTCAAGATTCCCTTCAATTATTCCAATTCCTGCAGTGTTAATAAAAATTTTATCTACACTTCCTTTATTAACCACTTTTGTATCTCCGGTAATAATTAAAACCCCTGTTTTTTCTGCGGCATATTTAATCGAGGTCATAATTCTAATCAGGTCATCCATGGGAAAACCCTCCTCAATAATCATTCCCAGGCTTAAATAAAGTGGTTTTGCTCCCCCCATGGCGATATCATTAACTGTTCCGTATACTGCCAACTCACCTATATCTCCACCTGGAAAGAATATTGGATTGATTACATAGGAGTCTGTTGAGAATGCAAATCGAGTAGAATTGATTTCAAACACGCCTTGATCATTCAACTTATTTAAAATTGGATTTCCAATAATGGGAAGAAATATATCTTCCATCAATTGCTGGCTTAGGAGTCCGCCGCCGCCGTGTGCCAAAAGGATTCGATCTGGTTTCATTAGTTTCCTCATTTATTCACATAATATTATTCATCTGATGATGCAAAAGTGCATCCTCTAAAATTTTGAATGACTCCTCCGGTGCGATATCTCTGGTTATTAATTTTGCTATGGCATTTAGATAAACTGCAGCAGCATGCGGAGGCAAGTATTTAAAAAAATGGACCTGAATCTTTTTTGCAAGTTCCAGTTCACTTGCTATCCGGCCATGGATACTCGAAGGGTATTTTTCATATTGAATATGTTTAGCTGCTGGAATATCGCCCAGTTTGAATATAACATCTTCAGCAGCTAATTGATTGGTGAGGCATTTAAGAAATGCAACAGCTTCTTCTTTGTGTTTTGATTTTGATGACATACCATAAGTAGCGAGTGATCCTCCGAAATAATGCGATGTTTTTCCTCTTCCACCAATAACGGTTGGAAATGGAAAAATGTCAAGATCTTTTATAATTTCAGGCCCCTCGGTTCTCAGGTAGCCTAACAATCTATTGCCGTTCAGCTGCATTGCAGCCTGGCCATCAATAAACATTTTCCTTTGGCCTGGATAGTCTGTATAGTCAATATCCTTATGAAATGCACCCGCTTCTTCAAGCTGGACTAATTTTTCGGCTGCACTTATAAAACTGGCTTTTATCAGTTCATAATTATCAGCTTTTGTGAAATCAGAAACAAAAACTTCTTCTCCCCCAATTCTTTGAAACAGGTGTGAAAAAAAGAATGCACCAGGCCATCTTTCCCTGTTACCGACTGAGAATGGAGTAATGCCTTTTGATTTGAGTGTCTGACAGATATACAAAAGGTCTGTGAACGTCTCTGGTTTATTAAGGTTTAATTGATCAAATATTGATTTATTATACCAGACAAAAACAAATCCCTGTTCCAGAGGTATGGCATATTCTTTTCCATCAAATTTCAGTGGATCAAAGGACGCTGTGATAAACTGATCCCTCCACCCGTCGTTCAGATCTCCTGACAGATCATGGACAAGCCCGGCAGATACCAACTCCAGCAACTCTCCTCCTCCATTGGTATGAAATATATCAGGACCATTCTCATTGGGAAGTTCTTTTTTTAATTTATACATTAACTGGTACCAGTTGCGCAGAACTGTGGATTCTATTTTAATATGCGGATTCTCATTTTCAAATCGATTGATTATATCACTTATAAGATCATGATATTCAACAGAGCAGTGGTGCCTGTCCAGACAATGAAATCGAAGAAAATTCAATGTAACTTTTTTCATTTAACGGTCTCATTAACTTTTTTAGTTGATAACGCAATATCCCATACAAAGGGATTTTTTTTTCTTATATTAAAATCATAATATCCAAGCGCCCTTCCAATTATTTCAAGCATTACAGCTCCGGCAGTCCATAGAAGTGCCATCGGGTTCCACTTCATTGATTTTAACAAATGTTTTAATATATATAATCCTGATGTTGTTGCAACCTTATATCCCTGTGTTTTTACCAAATACCTGTGTCCGGCAGAAATTCTCCTGCGTTGTTTGAGAAAATCACTGATATTTTCAGGGCCCTGATTATAGACTATGGCGTCACCAACATATTCTAACCGGAGCCCGGCCTGAATGATAACAGCTTCTATACTTGATTCATCCACAGCAGATTCAACGCTGATCTCTTTAACAATATTTTTGAACGCCACAAGTTCCCCCAGTTTTGGGGTTTGGCAGGCTATCTTATGATGGAGATTCCAGAGCAGGTTTACACAAAATCCTATAAAATGGTCAGGCTTGTTTACCGGGACCGGTCTGGCTCCAGTCATTCCCACCAAAGGATCTTGAAGGGGTGCTACAAGTTTTTCCATTGTATCAGACAAAGGTATTGTGTCGCCGCTTTCCAGTACAACAGCATCTGTTTTAACCGTTGGAAGAAAAAGGTTTATGGCTGAGGATTTACCTTCCCGATTCTCTTGAACCATAAGCCTGATTCTCTTATCTTTTTTCATGTATTCTCTAACAATATCTTCAGTTCTATCAGTGCATCCGCTGGAAACTACACAGATCTGCTTCAAATCACAGGTTGAAAGATTTTGCTTTAACAAAGCATCCAGAAGTTGGCCGATATTCTTTTCTTCATTATATGCCATTATCCCGATACTGAAGGTCAGCATTTTTCAAACCCTTTGCAGTTACTTTTGCAGTGTGTTAAAAATAAAGAAAATAATGAAATATTCAAAGTAACTCTCCTGCTACAATCCGTTGATTTGCAACAATAGCCTGCCCAAGAGCAAGTCCGCCGTCATTCAAAGGAAGTTTATCCGGTATATAGACTGAAAAACCGCCCTTTTCAAGCAATTCTATGGTTTTGGTAAGAAGCAGCAAATTCTGAAAAACGCCGCCGCTTAAACATACTCTGGAAAAACCGGTCTCTTTTTTCAATTTTGAGCAGGTCGAAACTATCATATTGGCAAGGGTATTATGAAATTTCATTGAAATAACGGCATTCGGTATACCAGATTGTATATCTCTTACAATGGATTTGAACAAAGGTGATAATAGAATAGTTGATTGACCTGACTGGGTTTTAAAATCAAATGGATATTTCTCTGTGGTACCGTCAGCAGCAATCATTTCAAGTTCTATTGCCGCCTGACCTTCATAATATACATTTTTTCTAACCCCTATGAGGGCTGAGACAGCATCAAAAAGACGTCCTGCACTTGAATTCAACGGAGAATTAATATTTTTTGATATCATCTTTTCAAGCATCTCCCATTTACTGAAGTCCAGTTCATTTGTAAATTCAATATCCAGTTCCTGCAGCGGCTCATCATAAACTTCATTTAAGTATGCAGCAGCTATGCGCCAGGGTTCTTTAATTGCTTTCTCTCCACCGGGAAGCGGCATATATTCAATATGTACTGCCCGCGTAAAATCTTTCCGGCTGCAGATGAGAAACTCACCCCCCCAGATCTTTCCATCTGTCCCAAATCCTGTGCCATCAAAGGATACACCAATAAGCTCTCCTTCAAGATCGTTTTCACCCATACATGCTGCAATATGTGCATGATGATGCTGAACACCCGTTTTAGAGATATCCTGCAATGCAAGCGCATATTTTGTAGATAAATACCCCGGATGGAGATCATAGGCAACATATTCGGGTTTTATGTTGAATATATTTTTAAAGTGGTCAATGCCCTGCTCAAATGACGTCAGGGTTTCAACATTCTCAAGGTCACCGATGTGGTGACTCATAAAAGCAAAATTATCCCGTGTCAGGCAGAAAGTATTTTTCAACTCTGCTCCGCAGGCCAGGATTTTTTCCTTGAATTCAAACGGCATGATTAAAGGAAACGGCGCATATCCCCTTGATCTTCTGATAATCTGTTCCTTTTTTTTAAATACTCTGGTGACAGAGTCATCTGTTCGTATATGGATCTTTCTGTCATGGATCAGATAATAATCAGCAATGCTTTTCAACCGCTTCAAACCATCCTTATCATGATAGACAATGGGCTCAGAACTGATATTGCCGCTGGTCATTACCAGAATCAGGCCAGATTCTTCAACAATCAAATTATGAAGCGGCGTGTATGGAAGCATTACACCATGATATTTTTGATTTGGAGAAACATCTTTGGAAATCACGTTGTTATCTTCTTTTTCAAGCAGAACAATGGGACGAATGGTGCCTGAAAGGATAGCTTCATCTTCAGTTGTAACCTTGCAGAACTGCCTGGCTTTATCAACGGAATTTACCATTAATGCAAAAGGTTTAAATTCTCTGTATTTTCGTTTTCGTAAATTTGAAACTGCCTGTTCACTCTTTGCATCACAGGCCAGATGATAACCGCCAATCCCTTTTATGGCTAGAATTTTTCCACCTTTTAAAAGGCCGCACACTTCTTTGATAATATCATTGCATTCTATTTTTTCCCCTTTGTTATCCAGTAAAGATAACTGAGGGCCACATTCAGGGCAGGCATTGGGCTGTGCGTGAAATCTCCTGTCCTCAGGATTGTCATATTCTGCCTGACAGCGTTCGCACATTATAAACGGGGCCATGGTTGTAAACTTACGATCATACGGAATATCTTTAACAATAGTAAACCTGGGGCCGCAATTGGTACAATTGGTAAAAGGGTACCGGTATCTGCGGTCCTCAGGGTCAGCGATTTCTTTTAAACAATCCTTACAGGTTGCAATCTCAGGTGAAATAGGTACAAACTTTTCTTCCTGATCATCGCTTTGCCTGATGCAGAAATCAGAATAGCCTGCAAAAGGAATTTCCTCACTTTTTAGTGAAAATATAACAGCCTGAACCGGGTGTTTTGCTGAGATCTGTTCTATAAAAGTTTCAATGGAAGCCTTTTTTCCTTCGACCTCAATGGAAACACCGGATGTATTATTTAAAACATATCCCAGCAGATTATGGGTTTTTGCAAGATTGAAAATAAACGGCCTGAACCCAACGCCCTGAACAATTCCCTTGATTTTTATCTGCATACAGCAATTCATATGGCTGACTCCTTTGTTTTTAAGATGGCAAACACATTATCACTGATATCTTGCGGATCTTTATCCGGTCGCTTTAAAAATAGATCAGGTTCATTATCATATATCCAAATTAAACAATTTTTACTACTGATTTCCGGAACTTTAAATGTATAACTACCATTGTTAATAGCACTCTTTACCAGGGTATGCCAATTTGCTCCCCCATCATAGCTTATTGATATGCCGATGGATTTGATAGAAGCATCTGCACTCCATCGGATTGTTTCCCGGCCACCAGGAGTTAATACGCTATTTTTATCTGGATAAAGCAGTTTCATCTGGGGCCTGGGCAATGCCGGCAGGATTTTAAAAAATCCCTGGCTGATTCCAAAAACTTCAGGATTCCTTGCATCATATATTTTTATTTTACCTTTTTCAGATACCACATCAGGAACATTTACATTGTAACGGCCCTTGTTCTTAATGCTCCCGGCCAGCTGGATCCATTTTTTCCCACCATCCGGGCTCATTTCGATATTTAAAAAATTCGCAGGAATATTCTGGTTCCAGGCCACTTTACTCCAGCTGTTGGCATGCCAGACAGATGCGGCATCCGGCTCATGCAAACGTATATCACCTGCTTTTTGAGAACCGACTTTAAAATATCCTGAACTGATTCCAGATATGCCTGCATTATCATAGTCAAAAACTTTGATCTGACACAGGGAAGAATTAACTTTTGGCAGGGCTATTCTATAGCTGCCATTATTTGATACACTTTTCTTCAATATTTCCCAGGACAAACCACCATCCGGTGTAAATGCAATTTGAACTTTACTGAGCCCAGGACCGGAACTGGACCACTTGACATTAATTTTTTTACCCGGCTTAAACTGGAGATTATTTGTTGGATACTCCACGGAAATCGAGTTGGAAAATTCCCCATAATATTTATTTACTGCCAGGGCCAATGCCTTGCCCATATATTTCAACCCATCTAAAGAATACAGATAATTATCTTTGGCAGAACCTTCAGACAATTCATAGATAAAATGCCGGGTCCTCCATACCTCCCAGCACCGGCCCCCGAGACGTATCATCGGCCATCCATCCGGAGGTATATGATGTGTTTTTCCTATCGAGTAACCATGCCTCTTATTTGGAACCCATTTTGCACCTGAGCCGGGCAGAAAGCTTTTTACTATTTTGTCAAAATTAACCGATTGCGGATCGTTTTGATCAAACGCGCTCCATAAATTTTCTACCCCCCCCTTGTGAATGTTTATGGACAAATCGATTCTGCCAGAGCTGGATGCAAACTTAAATATTCTATTCCATATTGCCTTTGCCTCTTGAGACAAGTGAACCAAACTACCGGGATGAAACCGAGTGTAAGCAGCCGGATTATATATGGTTGACGGGTATCCTGAGTCCGGGTCAAAAACTCCCCCCGACGCAGTGGCATTTGGCGACAAATCGGGAACAATAATAAAAACGCAGTTCCTTAAAAGATTTTGGGCAACTGGGTTGCCTGACATCAAAAACTCAACCAAACCCTGACATGCCCATCCTCCGGTCTGCTCATTATTGTGCTCCTGACCGTACACAAGAATATTTTTTTTAGCTTTCCCGGATGTATCCTTGCTCGTTGCGATCAGGACGTATACTGGATAACCTTTTGAAGTATTGTACACTGTTTCAATTTCTAAATCCGGTCTGTTTTTATAAGTGTTTATCCAGCTTTCAGTATGACTGGGAAGAGCGGGGTAAGATAGAGCGACCCATGCTGAATCCGTTTCAGGCTTCACTTTAAATGTGTAATTCGGCTTGGAATAATGATGGTTTTTTATAGGTCTCCATTTTTTTTCCGACACTATTGTGTTGGGATTGATACTTTCATTATAAACTGGATGTTTTGCATCACCCCAGAATTCCTTAGAACCCCAATCCGCATTTGTAATGGTAATGGTTACAAGCTGATCTGCCCCATTTTTTATTCTCAACATAAACCAGTTATGATAATGAGAACCATTGGAATACATGAGCTCAGCAAACCCTATTCGATTGGGTGATTTGAGTTTGCATTCAAATGTAGTATCAGATACTTGAACAATATCCGCTATATTTGATCCTTCAAAGCCCCCTGAAACTTCTATGCCTGGGGGAGGTTGATCTGCAAAGCTGAGCACAATGCCTGGCCCAGTGGCATAAAAAATTATCCATCCTAAACAAAAGATTATAATGCGTTGAATTTCTTTATTTTTTATCAGACTATCTGGATTGATCATACCCATAATATTCAGCGCTCCCTTGCAGAATTACCCTGCCAATATTTTTTAGTTTATCCACGGATAGATAGTTATCTTTTGCCTGGTGATTTACTTCATAGACAATGGAAACCGCATCAAAATCACGGGCAAATCTTCCAACTGAAGTAATCAGCTTTTTTTGGATGAATATTTTCCAATGAGTATATTCTTTTGCATTTTTCAAAACCAAATCATGAAAACGATGGCATTTTTTCAATAAAGATTTACTGGCACATGTTCTGAAATAAGAATAAATATTAGGCTCGGTTCCATGTGGATTATGAAGACTGATACAGATATCAAGCGGTGTCCCCTGGTTAACTAACTTTTCTACTCGCCTGTAAACCATTCCTGCCTCCACCGATTCCATGCTTTCATAGGAGAACTCTACACCAGGAAAGCTGCCTGTATTCGGATCGGTTGTTCTACCGTGGATGATCGCATCCGGTGCAATAATGGGTATAATTAAAAACACACAAATCTTTCTCAAAAAAACAGCCTGGGGATGGGAGGATAAAAGAAAGTCAATCATTCCTTCTGCCACCCATGAGCCGTCCTGTTCAACCCCGTGTTCCCTGGCATAAATTAAAATTGCTTTTTTTTGGGTATTCGGTATTCGTTTATCGGTTATCATAAGCAGATAAATTGAATTTCCCATCCGGGTAAACCCCAAATCTTCAATGTCAAGAAATTCAGTGTTCTCATTTTTTGATACCAGATTCTTTAAACGTGAATAATTATAAGGATATCTCAGGGCAATCCAGGCAGTATCGTTTTTAAATTTGTGCTGAAAGCTGAATGTTTTCCACCAAAGGCTTGTGTTATTAATTTTTTCCCATTTAGTCTGGGTTAAGCTGTCCGGGTTTTCAGAAGCAGAAAACACAGGTTTATAGTTTCTCCAATGTGTCCTCATCCAGCGACAATTGGTAATATCAAACCGGACAGTTTTATTTTCAAGCCCTTCTGCCTTAAAATAAAACCAGTAGAAATGATGGTTCGGAATTTTATATATAGATGGTATCTCGGGTTTTATCTCCATGGAAAAATGGTTATTTTTAACCATCTGTACATTATGGATATTCCCTCCTTCAATATCAGTAATGATCCTGCACTCCCCTGATCGGTTTTGTATTGGCAGGGTCTTTGAAAAAAAAGGAATATTTTTAAACATAATCATAAGCTTTCAAATTATTAAATTTATGAAAATTGTCCGCTCCTGTTCAATAATGCGACTGGTTTTCGTTTAATTTAAAAGTTTCCATCCATAATTCAAGGTTATAAAACGACCATAGCTCATTAATCATAATTGGTGAATTGATTTTGTTTGAATTGGCATATGAAGCAAACATGGATTCATTTATATATGGGCTGGATCTGAGACGGTCAGTATTCTTCAAGGTTATCTGATCAATCCATCTGAGTTCATGGGTACCAAACCCCAGTTTCTTTTTTCGCCATTGGATACTGGGAGGCAAATATCCGTTCATGGCCTTTCTAAGCAAATATTTTCTCCACCCCATATAAATTTTATAGACAGCCGGGGCAGCATAGCAGAGTTCAACCAGCCGATAATCAAGGAATGGCTGCCTTTCTTCAATGGAGAAAGCCATTGCATTTCGCTCTCTGAACCTTAATTCATGCGGAAGGATGGATTCTGTCATATCATGATAAAGTCTTTTTTGAAGCGAGGATGAATACAATTTATCAATCCACATTTCTTCCCGCCACAGATAGGTATTTAAAAAATCCCTGTCGATAATTTTAGGGACAACATTTAATTTTGCCCGGATGGGTTTGCGAATAAACGACGGCATCAACCAGTAAAATGAACGCAGTGTATGCAAAAAACTTAATTTGGCTCCAAAACCCTTAAATTCCTTGTAATAATCAAACAACCGTCCACTTTTTAAAAGATCCAGAAGAAAAAGAGATGTATATGGCGATGCATATCCGCATAATATTTCATCTGCACCGTCACCAGCCAGAATCACTTTGATTTCATTGGATTTGACTGTTTTCATAAGAGACCATTGGGCATAAATGGCAAGGGAATTGAATGGTTCATCCTGATAATAGACAAGCTGATCAATATCTTTATTTAATGCTTTGGGATCAGGCATATGAAACACAGGATCAATATCAATTTTTTTGATGATTTCATCCATATATTCTTTTTCATCAAACAGCTTATTGGAAGAAACAGAAGAAAAGGTTTTAAACCGATAAGAAAGCTTATCCAGGGATTGTTCAACCATGCAAAGTATTGAGGAAGAGTCTATCCCACCGCTTAAATAACTTCCCACAGGCACATCAGATCTTAAACGGATGTTAACTGCGTCTTCAAATATATTAAAAAATTCTTTTGATGTTTTATCAAACCCTCTTTCTTCATGTTGTCCAAGGTCAGCTCGGTATTTTAATTTGTAATATCTTTTAATATTCAACTCACCATGGGCATTGACAATCATGAAGTGTCCAGGCATCAGTTGAAATATATCCTCAAAAAAAGTTTCACTGGTATGGTCTGCCAGTGAAAGATATAAATAATCCCAGATTATCCTTTCATTTTCCTTTTTGGGAATGGCTGAATGCTGCAAAAGCGATTTGATTTCCGAGGCAAATAAAAACTGCCCGTTTTGCCGGGCATAATAGAATGGTTTTACACCGAACCTGTCCCGTGCACAAAAAAGCTGTTTTTTATCTGGGTCCCAGATCACAAAAGCCCACATCCCGTTGAAACGATGAAGGCAATCCACACCCCATTCATTGTATGCCTTCAGAACAACTTCAGTATCGGTGTCAGATAAAAAAACATGCCCCTTTGATTGTAAGGTTTCCCTCAATTCAATATAGTTGTAGATCTCACCATTAAATACAATCCAAGATCCAGTGGCATGGTCCTGCATTGGCTGGTGACCTTTTTTACTGACATCTAAAATTGACAAGCGACGATGACCCATGCAGAGTACGGGTTTATCCGTCATGTTAAAATTATTTATTGGGGGCAGATGGCCTAAGGCTGAAATGGTATCAGTTCCTTTCAATTCAACAGGAGTCCCTTTATCATTAATGAACAGATATCCTTCATCATCAGGCCCCCGGTGTTTCAGTGCCTGATTCATATTCTGCAGATCAACCATTTCTTTGGGCCGCATGGTATTTTGAGAATAACTACCGCAGATACCGCACACAAGGCACCTCTTTTATATATTTATTATTAAATCCCATGGTTATCTGCTTTACATATTTGATTTAAAACTGGTTTTACTGAGTCATAAATTGCTTGTTGTGACCTATCCAGACATTTATTCAGAGCTGTACGTGCCTTAATAATCTTTAAAAATGAAAACAAAAATGAAAAACAGCATGCAATCGGGTGTTTGTTTTTTTTGGAGATAAAATTAAAATATGAACTCAAATCGTCATGAAGTTCATCTAAAATAAACCGTATTGATATAAACGAAATATTTGATTCCATTGCAATCCTGGCAACTATTGCAGTCTCCATCTCAATTGCCTGGCACCCATACTCTTTTGATAACCTGGTTTTATGTTTCGGGTTAAAAATTGGTTCGGATACAGTCATGATGCAGCCGTTTGTATATTCAACCCTGCTTGTATCCAGTGCATTGTTTACCATTGTGACCAGTTCTGAATGTGAAAGGTAGGTCTCTGTTATATTTGTTTGACTGAGTATCTTTTCTCCAACAATGATGTCCCCTTTTTTTAATTCCGGGACAACGGCACCGGCAAACCCGAGCGATATAACAAGAGATGGGTGATACGTATCTATAACAAATGTTAATCCTTGAGTGGTTTTTTCTTTGCCTATTCCACAGACAGCAACAATAACTTGTGATTTGTGATACCGGCATTCGTAAACACTGGCAGAGTCCTTTTCAATTGTTTTCAAAACAGTCAGCTGGTCCAATATCTGTGCAGCTTCCCGATTCACAGCAACAATAATTGCAATAGGACCTGAAGTGTTCATTACCACCACATCCTGTTGCCTATTTTAAAATGATTTTTTATGAAAAAATTACCTGAATAATTCCACATGTCACACTCCTTACAATATTTTTCTTTATAATAGGCACCCTCAAGATGAATTTGTCTTAATCGTTTCATTTTTTCCATCCCCCACATCTCAGTGATGGTATTATTCTCGATATTTGCCCAGGGATCTCCTTCATGAGAAAAAATATTGCAGGGGAAAAGATCTCCATTGGCGCCGATTGCCATGCACCTGAAAGGCAGAGCGCATGGATAACGCACAGGCGCATTGGGATAAATTTGAGTAAGGCTTTCAGAATCCAGGACAGAGGAGTCCATTCCGGCAATTACATGTCGAATATGGAGTTTGTCTGCAATGGGTTCCCAGAATTCTTTGAACGGCTCTATTTCATGCTTCAATTCTTCACATTCAATAATCTGGACAAAGGCATATGGTTTTCTGAAACCGTTTTTATTTTTAATCTTAAAAAAATTGATACTGTTTTCCACAATTACATCAAAGTTTTTGGCATTTGTCATATATTCGTGGCCTTCTCTGGTTGCAGAGTTCAGTCCGATATTTAACAAATCAAGTTCAAGATCAATAAGACTTTTGGCCATTTTTTCATTCAGTAACGAGCCGTTGGTACTTAAAAAAAACCTGCTTTTAGGGAGTTTCTTCTTACCATATTCCAGAAACTTTAAAAATTGTTTGTGCAGCAGGGGTTCGCCGCCTCCTGCAAATTCAACCACAAGCTCCCGATCCACAGGCAGTTCATCTATTATCTTTTTATAATGATCAAAACTCATATCACCGCGATTGGTTTTTTCCTTGTGCTTGAAAGTACACATTTTACAATAGTGATTGCAGCGGGTGGTAATTTCCAAGACATATTCAAACGGATAGTCTTCTCGCATGTTAACGACTCGTTCAGCAACAAATTTAACCGATTTATTCTCATTGAGGAATGTTTCAACCGATTTTGACGAGACTAATATTTTTTTACCGGTTTGCAAAATTTTTCTAAGCATATTGCTCTTCTCTCTTAAAATAGTTATCAGGCTGTTGTTTTAGTTGATGCCATGGTCCCTATACAGATTTTTAAGGCTGTTTAATATTTCATACCCTTGGGAAAAAGTGGGCAGATATTTTGTTATTGGAAAAAAATTTTTATAAATAAACTGCCGATAAGGTGAAAACATGAGATAGTGGAGTTTGGCAAATTCATCATAAAACACATCTAACGGAAGTTTTGTCGGAAGGACACTGTGCTTGAAATCATACAAATCATAATCTTCGGTAATAATCTGATCCTTTGTGGATTCATAGAGCTGTGTTCCGGGAAGCGGGGTCAAAATCGGAAATATAACAACCTTCAGATCCAGTGTTTTTACATAATCTGACAACTGCTTGAATTTATCAAGGTCATAGTCCTGGGTTACAATAAAATCAGCGCAAACCTCCACACCGTTCTGTTTCAGGATTGATATGGCTTCTTCATTCACGCTGACAGTGGTTCCTTTGTTTAATTTTACCAGATCCTGATCAGTGATTCCTTCAAAACCCACTACTACACTATGCAGACCAATCTCGCACAGTTTTTCAATCAGATCCGGGCGTCTGACTATGGTGTCTGCCCGGCCAAATATTCGATACCGTTTTTTTATTCCTGCCGACTTTATTCGATCTGCCAGATCAAGCATCCGTTTGGCTTTTAACATTGATTCGTCATCGGCAAAAAAGATATTCTCTTCTTCAATCATGGACAATTCCTTTATTACCGATTCAGGATCTCTTACCAGGTATTCCCCTTTTGTAATCTGCCATAATGCACAATAATTACACCTGAAATAACACCCGAGAGAGGTCCGAATGGATGCAACCTGCCCCATGGATGATATAAAATAATTTGGTCTGTATTTTTGTGTTAATTGCCTTGCTGGAAACGGCAGCAAATCCAAATCAGTATATGGACGGTAGGCGGTTTTAATCAGTTTGCCATTCTTGATTACAGCGATACCTTCAATATCTTCAAACGATTCTTTTTTGTCCCACTTTTGAACAATTTCTTTAAATGAAAGAACACCCTCACCAATCACAATAACATCAATATATTTTTCGTTATAGTCTTCGGGTTTAATTGTGGCATGGTGCCCGCCAATTACGGTAAGAATTTCCGGGTTAGTTGATTTGGCTTCTTTAAAAATCCTTTTACAATTTTTGATATGAATGGTGAAACCGGTGGTTGCAACAATATGAGGTTGAAACTCTTCCAGGGTTTGGGTCAGATTATCATCAAGCCGCATATCAAGAATCTTTACATTGTGATTATCCTGAACACCGGCAGCAATATATTCAAGTGCAAGCGGTTCATGCATGGAAAATTTATCTTTCAATATTACCTTATCGTTTGCTTTTGGAACTACAAGTAAGATGTTCATGATTGATGCCCTCTGGAAAATATTTTTTTTATTTTTGTTTTAGAAAATATACTCGCCAATTTTGATTTAAGATTTTTAATATATTTAATGGTAGCGGGGAAATGCATATAAGCGATATGGTTTAAAGATTGTTCACTTTTGATTGCCTCCAGGATAAAGGATGGGAAATGAGCTGTTTCTTTCATGAATCTATTTTTCATTTTGTTAAAAATAATAGTATCCTGATATTTCCATAAATCTTTTTCTGTAAATTGATCTGTTGTCAGGGTTGGTGTAAAAAGATTTAGTTTTCTGTAGTCTGTTTCATATTTGATCCTATTGTCTTTTTCCAGTGTCTCCTGTATTTTTGTTCCTGGGAAGGACGTAAAAAAAGATGTATGCGAAACTGTTGTTTCAACTTCGCTTGCCAGCCGTACTGTTTTTTCCATCGAGGTCTTGGTATCCTGTGGGAAACCAAGTATGAAACCAGCTTCGACCATTAAAAAACCAGCTTGTTTCGCTTTTTTAACAGCCTCCTTTGCCATTTGGGGTGTAATTCGCTTCCCAATACTATCCAAAACGAATTGATCACCGGATTCGATACCGAAACTGATGCCAATGAAACCAACGTTGATCATCTGCTTGTATACATCCATTTTTATTTTATTATCTACTCTACCCTGAGCCCAGAATTTAGCTTTTATTTTGTTTTCAGCTAATAAACCACAAAATTTTGAAACCCACTTGTTACTGGATAAAAAATAATCATCTGCAAAACAGAATGTATTAATATTGAATTGTTTCTGCAATAATTTAATTTCCTCAACCACATTTTCAGGGCTTCTTTTTCGAATTTTATATCCAAAAATTTTCTTTGTGCAGAATGTACAATCCGCAGGGCATCCTCTGCTGGATAAAATATTGTAGCCGCCGGTATGTTTGGCTGACTCTGAATAAATACTCATGTCAAGCAGATGAAATGCAGGGTAAGGAATAATATCAAGGTTTTCCATAAATGGTCGTGGTGAAGTAAGCTGAATTGTCCCATTTTCCTTGTATGCAATCCCTTTGACGTCAGCGGCAAGACCCTGATTTTTGATGCATCTGATCAAGTCTGCAATGGTCTCTTCTCCTTCTCCGATTACAATGTAGTCGGCACCTGATTCAAACAACTCCTCATATGCGACTGTTGCATGGGGACCGCCAACAATCACTGGTATGTTGCTTTCAGCTTTAATGTCCCGGATAATTTTTTTTACATAATAAGAATCTATAGTTAAACAACTGATCCCAACTATATCTATGGTATTTGATTGTATAAATTCGACAAGGCCTTGTCTGTCATACCCATCAATCATTAGATCCTTTACAAAAACTGTTGCTCCGCTGTTTTCAAGAATGGAGGCGATATAACCAACTCCTAATGGAATATTGGTCCATTGCATTTTAATCTCAGAATGAGGTCTTATAAGTAAAATTTTCATTAATACTCCAAACTTAAAAAAACGATATACAGTGCAATACGTTTTTTATTAATCTTTCAATATATGTGAGACCACAGTACGAATTTTTCCTGACGGGTCTCTTTCAATTTTATCCTTTATTTCAATCCTGGCTTGCAGTTTATTTTCAACTGCCCTTTCAATTTCATTTTTTATTTTTTCCCCTGTTGTATTGCAGTATCCTCTTCCTTTTACAATCTGAATCCGCAATTGTTTTTTGTTTTCCTGTATGACTCTGTAATGAGCAACATCATGGAAATTCTGCATGGTTATAACCAAAAAACATGATGCTACTGAGCTCCCATCAGGTAAAGTTATAAAATCATTGGCTCTTCCATTAATTTTTTCAATTAATGGAAGCGAGCGTCCGCAATCACATTGCCTGTCTGAAGGTATACACAAATCATTGACCGCATATCGAATAAACGGCATGGTAAAATTAAACAAATTTGTACAGACTATTTTCCCTTCTTCACCCAATTTTACAGGTTTATTATCTTTTATATATTCAATAATCACTGCGTCAGAATTTACGTGATATCCTTTTCTATGCTCACATTGCCAAGCAATGTCACCAAGTTCAATAGTGCCTAGAATATCACAGGTTGAAACACCCAGTACTGAATTAATTAAATCCCTGGCTTTGGGTTCAAGGGCTTCTGCCACTGAAAAAACCATTTTTGGTGAAATGCTGCTGATCTTCTTGCGCTGGATGTATTCAGCAAGCAGAGTTAAATTAGAAGGATAGCCGTAAATAATATCCGGGTTCATTTTTTTGAGTATATTGCTGTGTTTATCTGGAAAATCAAAAACAGAGAGGTATTCCCGACGAAGAATTCCCAGATTCTGAAACCAGTATTTTGACTTTGGAAACCGAAAAGGATTGATAATATATGCAAGCTTGTCATTGAGTTTAAAACCATTTTCCATGAGGATATACAGATTTAAAAGGATCTGGTAATCTCTTTCCCAGGCATTCATAATGATTTTTAAAGGATGGCCTGTTGAACCGCTGGTATATTTAGTAATGCACTCTTTAATAGATGTGCCCCGGGCAATTAATTCATGGTCAGATCGTTGCTGAAGATTCTTTTTTTCGGTAATAGGGATTTTACAAAGATCCGATACACTGACAATATCACCTGGCTTCAGATTTACACTGTCAAACAACTCTCTGTAATATTTCACATTATGGTAGGCATGATAGATGAGTTTTCTTAACTTTTTTTCCTGATGCTCAACCAGTTCATTCGGTGAAAGGTACTGACGGGCTTTCAATTTTCTCAACTGATTCAAGGATCTGATTATCATAATTGCCTATCCTGCCTGACGCTCGGTTTTTCCGTTTGTTATATCTTTTTTTGTCGAATCATTAACGGGACAATTTTTCCCCGTTTTGTTGGAATTGGATTTGTTCTCTTAATCTGAAGCGTTTTAGACTGCGACCAATAGGACATGGAATAAGCATGGTTATAATCTTCAGTGGATAATGCTTCAAAAACCAATTTACAAATTCGGTCTTCATCAATTGCCCCGATACTGGGGCTGATGTTCATGTACAGTTTTGGAATACCATCCTCATCTGATTCTTCAACAAACTGATAATCAGTGGCATTTCCGCCAATTTCTGAGGGCAGTGTATCCTGAATTAAGGGGATGAGATCACTGCCTATAAAGGTAGCACCTTCTGCTGTCAGTTTTTCAAAGCTTCTGACTTCATGCATATGCCATGTGAATCCCAGATCTTCAAAGCCACAGCCGCAATCTCTTTTTGAAATTTTTCCAAAATCCCCGGTTTCAGTGTTAATAAGTATTTTAGGACTTGTTTTTAGTATTGTTGAAAATAAAAATGCATCAACAGATGTATCTGAATGCTCCACATTCCGGTCATACTGAATAACAGCCAGTTTATCATTGCATATATGCATCTCATCCGGATAAGCGGGGTTTCCACACCCATGCCCGATGAGCATAAGTTCATTGCAGCCGTAAAGCGAAAAAGCCTTACAGCCATAAGAAGTAATTTCTTTATAAATTTTTTCGGTTAAAGGTTCGCCCATAAGCCAGAAAACAGTTTTACCAATATTCAGATTCAATTGTTTTGCCGTCATGATAAGCCTGAGGGCTGAACTGGCATAAGTGACCACCGTGAATCCTTTGGAATCTTTTAAATTTGCATCCATCCATTTTGCAATAATCTGGGTTTTGCGCATATCAACAAATTGCGGTCCGGGCATTTTCTTGCCATAGTAGGCTGCCATCCAGGTTGAGATCTTTGTTTTTACTTTATCCACCAGCAAAGGCTTTATATATTTTTCATCCACCTGGGAAAACCACTTTACAGGCGGATTCCCCATTGCAGCAAACCGCAAATTAAAAAACAGGCCTTCTCCTGCCGGAAGAATCGGAAGCCATATAATTGAAGGATTATTTAAGGTGTCGTATTCATGTGATGCAATAATGTTATATGGATTATGCTCACGGATATATTCAAGGGGAACCACCATCTTTGTACCGGAGCTCCTGGTTCCGCCGCTCTGGGTTTTAAATCCCTGGGTTAAAAGCGGATTTGAGAAATCTTTTTCTTTGAATTTAAAGGTTCTGCCGCCTCTGACAACATCTTTTTTCCCTTTAAATTCCAGTATGTCAAAATAAACGCCATCTGAACATAATTGTTCCAGTGTTTTTTCCAGTCCCAGTTCAGCAACCAGGTTCTTTATATCATCTAATTTGTATCCTGCATGTTCCATTAACAGCCGGTTGGGACTTTGGGGAAACGGAAACACTGTTGTCTCAAGCAGATCAATAAAATTCTTTTCACGATTGTTCATTCGGTCGGTAATTATCTGCCTGCTCTGCTCAAGAGTAAGGGAGGCCTTAAATACATTTCTTAAAATATCGCCTGTTGCTTTGTAGTGTTTATAAAGCATTAAAATATTATAAAACGGTTTTATCATTACGCCCCTTTGCTCAATTCTGGTTTCTGAATTTGCTTTGATATTTTTGAAATAACCGCCCTTATCTTACCTGAGGAATCTTTTTTAATATGATCAAGCAAATGAATATTTATTTCCATTTCTTCTCCGACCAGATCTTTCATCAAGGCCATGCATTGATTTTGAGTCTGGTCTGAGAACATCTCCCCCTTTACTATCTCGATTTGAAGGCTGTTGATTTGTTCCTGAATAATTCTAAATTGCTGAACCCCTTCCACAGCTTCCATTGCATTGGTGATAGAATTGGGAGAGACTGTTTTTTTTGAAGGTGTGTAAATCATATCATCAACCCTGCCTTTAACAATACTGATCAAAGGGGTGGCACAGCCGCACGAACAGTTGGCATCGCTTAAAACGCAGATATCTCCCAGTTCATAACGTATGATGGGCATGGCATATGAATGAAGATTTGTAATCACCACTTTGCCGGCTTCTCCCGGCATTGCAGGACAGCCGTCTTTAAGAATTTCGATAACAACATGATCCTGGTTAATGTGATACCCTTTTCTCTTTTCGCACTGCCAGGCGATCAGGCCTGATTCAATGGACGCATAAGTATCAGACATATCAACCCCAAATGCCTGGTTTATTAAAAGCCTGGTTTTTCTGCTGACAAGCTCGGCACCGGTACAGACCATGCGTGGCGATATTGATGTAATTTTCTTTTTAATCAGTCTATCTGCAATGGCAGCAATGCTTTGGGGATAACCATGTATGAAATCCGGCCTGAATTCCATTAAAATATCAATCTGTTTATCTATATCAATCTGGACAGGGACATATGCTTTTCTAAAGATACCCAGTTTTTGAAGCAGATATTTTTTTTCAGTAATAAACCTTGTGTCGGTCACAATCGCCTGTTTGTCTGTCAGCCGGTAACCAGCTTTCATAAATGTACGGATAAATATTAAAGATCGAATAAGATAATCTTTCGGGGTAAGAAAAACTTTAAGCGGTATCCCTGTTGATCCGCTGGTAACATCTTCAAAACAATTATTGAGATCGATATTGTCGGCTGTAATGTTGTTCAGAGGGACAGACTGAAGTTGCCCCTTGCTTGTTGTGGGGATTTTTGAAATATCTTCAACTGATTTAATTTCAGATGGTTTAAAATTTACCTTGTCAAACAGACCTTTATAATAAGGTACGTGAAAATAAGCATGCGATATGATTTTTTTCAGGTTGGAGAGTTGAAGCGCTTCAGATCTTTCTCTTGAAAGATTTAAATTCCTTTTAAGTGAATGCAGCAAGAATGTTGTTTCAATAATATTCAACATAAAGATCACTCAACCTAAAATCGGCTTGTTTTTTAATTCAGTGATTAGGTATTGATTAAATTTATTGCATTTTTCACGCAGCCGGGTGACTGATTTTGCAATTTGGGTCTTGGCTGTATCTAAATTATCCAGAGAATTATTAATTGCATTACAAAATTTTGTTTTCTCAATTTTTTCTATATAAAAAAGGTTATTCGCCTGATCCACCCTTTTCATTAAATTTGCGATTTTGTTTTCTTTTTCATAGGTCAGCGCGATAACAGGAACAGTCATTGACAGTCCCATGATTATACCATGAAGCCTCATGCTGATAACAAGATCAAATTGTTCTATCAGGGTTAATAATTCCTGCGGTTTCATTTCCTCGCTGATAAAGTCAGGTTTCTCTTTCATATATTGAGCAATGTTTTTTGATGCTTTTAAATCAACAGTTTCTGCATGCTCATCAAACCACTTATCAGCGTATTGTCCAAAAGGTAAAAAAATAATTTTTGTATTTCTTTCCAAAATAAGGCTGTCCAAAACTTCACCCATCATTTTGCGGGTATCATCTGGCCAATAGAGCAGATCCTGGACACAGAGGCATATTTTGGGTCCTGCATGACTATCAAGAGAATATTTATTTATCGTGCGGATAACTGACGGTGTTCTTGCTGGTTCCAGGAGGAAAACAGGATCTGCTGTCACATGGACACCTTTTTTAGAGCCTGCATCTTTTATCAATTGTTTTGACTGATGATCCCTGACTGAAACAATCGGGGTTAAACTGACTGCCAGCCTGCATAACATCATCCCTACAGTGGTATGAACAGGCCCGAACCCAACGCTGTATAGCAGTGAGTGCTTCATAAAAATACGTGCAAAAACAGAAAACAATGTAAAAAACGGGATAGGATAATGATTATAAATATCCTGAAAAATACCGCCCCCGCCAATGACAAAAGTATCAACAGTTTTCATTGTTTTAAACAATGCCAGAAAATGAGATTGAAAAAAATTATCTTTTGAACCGATTTGGACAATTTTTTTTACTTCGGATATATGGGCTGTCATTTTCCTTGTTCGTTCAAAATCAAAAGAGAGAATATAAAACTGTGCATCGGGCAAATGCTTTTTAAAAAACAGGAGTTCAGAAAGCAAAATCGCTTCATCCCCCATATTTCCTGCACCAAACCACCCGATAAGAAAAAGTTTCATAATTATACTTTTTTAAATTCCTCTTGTGCTTTCTGTAAAAGCTCAGGTGACTGAAAAAAATCAATCGCACTCATTGCAAGAATTTTGGCACCTAGTATCATGACTTCATATCCCTTTTTGGAGCCTGCCGCCTTTAAAAATTCCCGCGTATGAGGGACAATACCATGCCCGAGCCTGATACCCAGCTCACTTGTCGGTACGACCCTTGATACATTCCCTACGTCTGTTGAACCCTTTCCTTTCTTTATCCCTTCTATCCAGAAGCCGAGTGATTTTAAATTTTCCGTGTACACCTCATTTATAACAGTATTTGATTTCATTGATTCATAAAAATTGCAGAAGGTTTTAACTTCCAATTCAGTTCCGGTTGAAATTGCAGCACCTTTTGCGCAGTTCTTAACTCTGTCAATGGTTTCATGCAGACACTTGTTATTTTGTGACCGGATAAAAAACCGTGCAGCAGCATATTCTGGTACGATATTGGGTGCTTCTCCGCCATGTGTGATAATGCCGTGAATTCGAACATCCTCTCTTACATGTTGCCTTAAGGCATTAATAGCATTATACATTTGCAGAACACCATCCAGAGCATTCAGGCCATCCCATGGATTTCCAGCAGAATGAGCAGCTTTTCCCTTAAATCTGAATTCCAGGCCGATTAATGCAGCCGTTTCTCCACCCACCATTGTTAATGGCATTGGATGAAAAATCATGGAAAGATTTATAGATTTAAAACAGCCATTCTCAACAAGGACAACCTTGCCTCCCGCACCATCGACACCTGCCTCTTCAGCAGGGCATCCAATCACAAGAATGGTTCCATTAAAATCAACCGACTGCCGCAGGGCGACTGCAGCACCGACTGCTGCTGTGCCGATCAGATTATGACCACAGGCATGCCCAAGGCCAGGCAAGGCATCATATTCGGCAAGCAACGCTATAACAGGACCATCTGGATGATTTGAATATGATGCAGTAAAAGCTGTATCAAGATTTGCGATGGGTGTTGTTATTTCAAAATCATGGGATGCTAAATAGTCGCAAAGCTTCTTTGATGCATTGAATTCCTGCAAACCTTCTTCAGGATTCTCATAGATATTTTGGGAGATCGCAACCAGTTCATCTTTTAAAGCATCAATGGAAAAGTTGACCTTTTTTTTATCACTATTCATATCTTTCTTTTCTTTTATCTTGCCCACTTTTTACTGCCTTAGGCCCATATCCTTTGAATCTGATATGCCTGTATTATATAGATGTTTAATTTGATTTTTAATTTTTAAATTATTCTTAATATGTGTATTAATTTTGTCTTTGGATATCCATTCAAAACCTTTTGATTGGGTAATTATTGCCAGGTTAATTTCTCCGCCAACTGTTTTTTCAACCGTCATGGTTTCATTAAGCAGAAGAACCACCAGGTCAATAAGTATATTATTCGGCAAATCAGGTTTAAAAAGCAAATTGGTAAAAAACTTGGCTACATGCCATTGTCCGGCCAGAAGACAACCTGATAAAAGTTTTTTTGCTTTAAATTCAGGACTTTCCAAATTAAAAATTTGAAATTCTTTTTCATCTTCATCATATCCGCCGATAATAAAACCCACATCCCTTTCTTTTCTTGGTATCTGCGGATTCTTCTGGCTCCAGTCTATATTTTTTGCAACAAATATATCCAGACCGGCTTTCAAAATATCTTTGTATGAAATAGCCGGACTGCTGCTGCCTGAGATTTTTTCTTTTAAGGCTGCAATCCCCCTGTTTCCTATATCAGAGAGACCATAGGTCATGGCACCAAAGTAATTGTTAATTTTAACGAATTTAATAGAATCATCCTTGGTTTTGGGACCTTCGAGCGTGTATCCCTTTGTAATCCTGCTGTCTGCAGCCAGTACAACACAATTTTTCCCTTTAAGCGCAAGTGTCAGAGACAAGAGAAGCCCTCCTAATTATCAAAGCCAATCCATGTGGCAAACTCATTAATATCATCCCGTTTGGATTTATACTCTGTAATAGGGGATTTATCATCCGGATATCCCAGTGCTATTGAAGAGAGCAGTATTTTATTTTTTGGAATATCCAACACCTGGCGGATTCTGTTGGTGTAGCGCCAGACGCCACCTATCCAGCATGCCCCAAGACCAATATCAGACACGGTTAAGAGCATATTTTCCACTGCTGCTCCAATGCTTAATACATGGGGCAGATCTTTTGCAAAGGCAGTATCTGCAAATACTAGGATGACAGCCGGTGCATTGAAAAAAGTGAATGTACCCTCCAGCATAAACTGGTCAAAAGAGATATCAAGTTTTGAAAGAATCGCTGAAATTTCAGTTTTATTTAAATCACTTCTTGTTTTAGCTTTTTTATATGCCTTACCAGGCTCATTATCATCATCTGTTTCACCGAGCTGCATGGCTGGAATGAAATCTGTCTTTAATAAATCCAGCAATATTTCAGCCAGTTCATCTTTTTTTTCGCCTGTGATGATAACAAATTCCCATATCTGACTATTCCCTTTTGAGGGCGCACAAATACCAGAATGAATAATTTTTTCGATCTCGGCCCGTGGAACAGGATCTGACCTAAATGCCCGGATACTGCTTCGTTTTAAAATGACTTCTTTAAGTTCCATTTGGCTCTCTCCACATCGTTGTTTTATTTGGCCTCTGATTTAAGAAATGTTTGCATTTCTCCTTTGAGTTTTTTGCATAATTTCTCTGTTTGATTTGATATTTGATCCAGAACCTTTTCATCCACCCATTCAAATCCATTGGATTCTGAGAGAGTAGCCATACGAATACCCGGCAACAAGGATGAATCCATTTGTTGTGTTTGAACAAGTGAAAAATACACAGAACGCATTACTTTTTCAAGTTCTGCATTTTTTTCCAGTATCTGCCCGGAAATATATTCAGACAACTCTGAAAAACCATAAAACAAATCTGTTTCGCAAACCGGCTCCTGAAAATCAAATTGTGTTGTATATATTTTTTTATTTTTGACCTCTTCAATTTTTATAACCCGATGTCTTAAAAAAATATGTTCAATGCGTTCGGAATTTTCAAGATTAAACCCCACAAGCAAAAGCAGGAAAGGAAGAGGGTTTGATTTAAACTTCGAATCTTTTCGGAAATGTTCTTCAAGATAATGTATTATTTTTTTTGCCAGATCTATTGAAATGCCTTCTTCTTCAATGGATAAATTCTCAAAGCACTCTTCAAGAATTTTATTCAAACGAATAAGAAAATCGCCCTTGGCTGTTACAATCAGGGCTCCGCAATGCCTGTTGATTCTCGCAATGGCGCATTCACTGTTTTTTGTACCATAGATATCGTTTGTACCAAAAACATAGCTGTTTTTCCCAGTCAGACCTATATAGATAGATTCCATGGTTTATTCTCTTTGATCCCAACAGTATCCAAATATTAATTGATTTTACTACAGATAGGACAATCCTGCATTATCAAAGGCATTTCCAGGTGGCTTTCATCCAGAAGTGCTTTATCTCTGAATAATTTTTGGGTACGGTCATCCGCCTTGATTTTTCCTTCATGAATAATGATTGTCCGTTCACACAAATCAAGAACCATATCAAGATCGTGTGTCGCGATTATTTTTGTGTGCTTAAATGTCTTTAACAATTCGATAAGTTGACGTCTTGCTTTTGGATCCAGGTTGGAAGTTGGCTCATCCATAATAAGTATGTCCGGTGACATGGAAAGAACTGAAGCAATGGCAACAGATCTTTTCTCACCGCCAGAGAGCTTGAACGGTTGTCTTGATTTCAAATGAGACGCGCCAACAGTGGACAAGGCATTCATAACGATAGTTTCAATTTTTTCAGGTGGTATTCCCATATTTAACGGCCCAAATGCCACATCATCAAAAACAGTCGGCATAAACAATTGATCGTCAGGATCTTGAAACACCATTCCAACAGTTTTTCGAATGGTAGATAATGTTTTTTTGGTAATCGGTACCTCTCCAATAATAACTGTACCATCCGCCGGTATCAAGTATCCGTTCAAATGGAGCAGCAGTGTTGATTTTCCAGCACCATTTGCACCGACGATAGCAACAGATTCACCATGGGTAATTTTAAAAGAAATACCTTTTAAGGCTTCCGTACCGTCGGAATACTGAAATTTGAGATCTTGAACACCTACAATATGATGACTCATATGAACTATCCCGTTATAAATTTGCCCACAAAATGTGGGATATTAAACAGCCGCATGGCCACAAAAAGAGATGAAAATAAAAAGATAAATAAGATTTCATTAACACCTATTTTCAACTGTTTGATTATTCTGATTTCACCATCAAATCCCCTGCAAAGCATGGCATGATGGATCCGCTGAGCACGATCCAGGGTTCTTAGTAATAGGTGGCTGATAAGATAACCATAAATTTTTAACCCCATTCCATTACCATTAAAGGATCTTAGTGATCTGGCTCTAACCATTCTTGCCGCTTCATCAATAAGGACAAAAATATAGCGATACATAAACAACATCTGATTTGTAAAAATCCGGGGCACTCCGAGCCGTTCGGCAGCAAGACATATAGAGAGAAAACCGGTAGATGAGATAAGTACAAGACCTGCAATCACAGTTAAACAAAACCTTAACATGATTGAAAGAAAAGAGATCCAGCCGCCTGAAATACTGATCTGGGCAAGCTGAACCATGGGCTCGCTATCAATAAATGGATTGAAAATACCAATCATTATTGCAAAAGGAGACACAATCAGCAGTTTTTTCATCAAATATGTTACAGGCAAGTTTGCCATCGAAATAATGATAAAAGGGAATATAAAGAAAGGTATCAATGCAGCAATTTCATATTTATCAAAAGAAACCACAGTTACAATGAACACCATAGTCGTTAAGAGTTTTATCCGGGGATCAAGCCTGTGGATTAGTGAATCACTGCATGATAATGTATCCAGATACCCTATATCAAAAAAAGCAGAATCAATTTTAGCCATAATTGCAAGACCCGTTTAAGTTAAGATACTAACACCCCACAAGGGGGTATAAGTGCCTTTCGCAGAATATTTTCTGTCAAAAAAAACAAGAAAATATTCTGTAAGGCACTAATAAGACCCTATATTTTTATCGGACTTTTTTTGTTTTAAAAATATACTGATCATAATCGTAAAGATTAGGGTCAATGCTCCGCCAATGAGACCGGATAAAGAGGTCCCGGCTTTTAATGCCTCAGCAGATGGTTCATCCTGCCCACTGACGGCATGCTCTGATTTGAAATTGTAGTCCGGTAAAAATGCAATCTTTTCCTGAATCTTGGAAAAGGTTGAATGTATTTTTGAATCAATCCCGGATATTTCTTCGGTGCCTGCCGTTTTAAAGATAGACCATTCAAGCCCATCTGGATTAGATGATGCATACCAAGAGATTAAACCGCCGACAATTATTGTCGCTGCTAAAAATACAGCAGAAATCTTGCGTAATGAAAACGCTTTTTCCGAAAAACTGTTGCAATTTTTTGAAACCAGTTCCGGTCTGACCTTCATTACAAACTGAATAACAGCTATGGTTATAATTCCTTCGCCAATTCCGATACATAATTGTATGGGAAGCAGTAACAATGAAAAGGCAGTAAATGTTAACTCTGAGACATTTGATAACAGGGTTTGCAATATGACTCCCAATGCCCCCAATTGTGACCCGATTACCGCAGCAAGCATTGTTCCCAAAAAAACCCTTCTTTGGGACAGGGAATTTTGGGAAATATTTTTATAAATCAGTGGATATGCAATAAAACAGGGAAGCAATCCAATATTGAACATGTTGCAGCCAAGAGATAAAATACCGCCATCAGCAAAGAACAGTGCCTGAACGATTAATACGGATGATATCGTTATAAAGGCTGCATACGGCCCAAGCAGAATTGAAAGTAGAAGCGCACCTCCTAAATGGCCACTAGATCCTGTACCGGGAATGGTAAAATTAACCATTTGGGCGGCAAATACAAAGGCTCCGATTACACCCATTAAAGGGATTTTATTCTCATTAATATCAGGTGGTGCTTTTTTTGAGCTATAATAGATCATGCCTGCTGAAGCAGCCCAAAAAACCCCTCCTACTGCTGGTGAAACTAAAGCGTCTGCCATATGCATGATTTTTCTCCTTTCACATAATGCATTTAAAAATTTAATTTATGAAAAAATATGAAGTTGTTATGCGCTTAGCAGATAAAAAACTCCTGATTCGTAACACGATAACAAAAAAAAATAGGTTAAAAGAGTTTTCTGCCGGTTGTACTCATCACCAACTTCCCATGTTTTACGCCCTTTGCTCCGATTAATTTATCGGAAATGCCTTTAATCGTTTGGCTTTTTCCTTTTAAGATAAGTGTTTCCAAACAATTGTGGTTATCCAAATGAACATGAATAGACGAAATGACATTCAAATAATTTTGATGCTGAATTTCGGTCAGTTTTTCAGTAAGTTCTTTTGATTCATGATTATAAACCAATGTGATGGTTCCAACTACATTATCATTTTTTTTTGTCCAAGAGTGTTCGACAAGCTGATTTCTGATAATATCCCGAACCGCCTCTGATCTGTTGGCATATCCTTTTTCACTTATCATTTTGTCAAACTGTTCAAGGAGTCTGATGTCTGCAGAAATACCGAATCTTGTTGTTCTGGACTCATTCATAATAATCAAAAAATTCCTGGTAAAAATAACTGAATATTCTTCAAGTTAACTTGATTGATCTCCATTTACATACCGCTTCGTAATGATTGAAAATACAAAGATTCCTAAACCAAACAACAGCAGGGTAATAGGTTCAGGTGCTTTTTTAGTGGATTGAGTTATCATGTTATTGTCTTCAATCTGATTATTCATGGATAGTACACTATCAGCGGTTATCAATTTTTGAATTGAAGGTATTCGTGTTTTGCTAATTTGCTCGGTTATACCGGAATCATGATTAACCAGAGTGTTATTGAGTATATTTAAGTCAGCGGCTTCGACATCTCTATTAATAAACTCGCTGCTTAATTGTAATGCATTCACAGAAAAAGTTATACCAAACGTAATCATTTGTATAATTATCAATATAAAAATTTTATTTATTTTCATGATAAATAATTTGATATAATTAATTATCAACACTAATAATGACCCCTGCAGAACCAATATGATCATGCCTGTCATCCACATTAACCGTGATCAAATGTTTTCCATTTCTGAGAATGGATGTATCTAATTCTAAAATATGGTCTGTCAATAATTTTGAAATATCTTCTTTTTTAAAAAGTTCATAATCTATATAATATCTTAATTCGGCGCCAATGTTACAATCGAACATCATTTCAGTCTTAAATGATGTCTTAATTTCCACATTTCCGGAGATAATTTCAGATGTTTGCGGAATTGTTTCCACTGTTATTTTCGGATCCCTGCATACATCTTCATTATGACTTTGATGTTGCAGTCCGTCCTTCTGATCCTTGGCCTCAAACAGAACAAACACTCGCTTATTATCAACGATGTTCCCGGATTCATCTGACCCGTCCCAACGGAGGCTGTATTCACCAAACGCTTGTTGAGTCCAGTCCTGAAGCGTTTTAATCAATAGTTTATGGTCTGTTTTTGAAACAAGTCTAATCCGAATACATCCTGCCTGATTCAGGCGATAAGATATATTGGCCGATTCTCCTTTACTCGGGTTAAATTTTAACACTTCAGAAGTTGACCGGTTCATAATTGAAACCGGAAAAGGTTCATATCCTGGATCAGGTGTTTCAATTTTAATTTTGTAATTTGTCGTATCCATATTAAAATCTGTCCCGTTTTAGTATCAACAATTTAATATCAAGCAACGCTTGGAGCTTTTCGTATAATAACCCGTTTGTTTATAAAATAATCTGCACCATGGGCATTTACTCTGTATGTAATGGTAAAGACTCGATCTTTTTCTTTTCCATTTGATCGTTTGACAAAAATTCGTTTGTTGTTGTCTTCAATTCGAATATCTGTTTCGTCATTATCCGGCTGATTGCTTACCACGCCAGCCAGTTCAGCCTTGTGAGATGGGCCTGATACGTTTACTTTTGGAGAAACTTCAATCCATTCATTGTTCGCCAGCAAAACATTTTTTTCCATTATAATCGTAGGGTCAATTCAGCCTCATTCAACTTCAAATCAGGTTAGTTGAACTGGGGCATTCTGACCCACCTCCCTAATACTGCAATTTTAAGTTTAATTTTAAAAAAGTATCTCCCAGGAGTGATACTCAAGGGAGATACTTAATACTTCGCTTCAAACAGAGTTACTCTTCAGAAGAGTCCTCTAAAGCTGAATTTTCCTCTACATCTGGATGGAGTTCCACCTCGATGCAAGGTGATTTAGCTGTACCACAACAATTTTCCTGTACATCTGGATGGAGTTCCACCTCGATACAGGGTGATTTAGCTGTACCACAGCAATTTTCCTCTACATCTGGATGGAGCTCCACCTCAATGCAGGGTGATTTAGCAGTACCACAGCAATTTTCTTCTACATCTGGATGGAGTTCCACCTCGATGCAGGGTGATTTAGCAGTTCCACAGCACATTGACTTCACCTCCTTTATTTAATAATTAAGTCTTTAAAGACCCTGGGACAATTAATTGAATTTTTAATCGTCCGCACTTGATAACACGTTATTATCAATTTTAACCTTATAACCGCGCGATGTTGCATGCTGATGATGGTCACACATTCCAACGTATAATGTGTACTCTCCATCAGCATACGAAGTCGTATCTAAGTTATAAGTGAAAAACCCGTTACATTTGTTGTCATAAAATTCTTCTTCAACAAGAGTATTGTCCAAATAGTATCTTACCCCGAAGCCTGCCTGATCTCCATACCCCTTTGCCCCGGTAAGCTCTGATTCAATTGTGACAACGTCCTGGAGGACATCGCCATTCTTGATTGAGGTAATTCTAAGCGTTGGTACAATATTGGCATCATCCGCATATTTGTTATGTGAATGCCCATATGGGTGACCATGAACAATTTCTTCGTCTGACATTCCTTCTAAAGTGTATTCGCCTGGTTTATACGTACTCATAGGCTCGCCTTCAATCACCATATAGGCATTCGGTAGGTCGATAATATTGCCGTCATAATCCCGGCCGTCCCATTTTTCGGTATGAGTCCCTGCTTTACGCTCTTCAAAATTTAAAATGGTTTGAAGATATAATTCACGTGTTCCATTTTTGAGAACCTTAATACTGATTCTTGCTGGTTCATCAATTGTATAGGTAATGATACCTTCTTCACCTTCTTCAGGGTCAAAGGCAAAAGCTCGCTCCATTTTAAAATCGACAAAATCTATTTTTCTGGGTTTATAGCTGCCCGATCCTTCAGGATTTTCACTATGGTTGTGATGGTGATGCCCGTGATCATCTTCGTGATGATGATTGTGTTCATGCATACTGTTTATCCCTTTAGTTTTTTGAAAAAATTACATCATCTTCGTGATGATGATTGTGTTAATGCATACTGTTTATTCCATTAGTTTTTTGAAAAAATCACATATCTATGGTGAGCCCAAAGTGCTTTTAATTGCCAGGGGATGTTTAATCTTTCGATAAACGAAAATTTTTCAATTTTCTGTTTAAGAGTCTGATTTTTCCCTCTATAATAGCTGACAATATCCCATTTCCAATTATTATTAACTTTTTCACTTCGTTTGATTTTTAGTTTTTTTAAAATATCACCAATCGGCATACATGTATCTGGCCAGGGAGGGACATCTAATACACCTTGAGAAACCATATTTGCACCTGATTTATTCAATTCATAAGATATTTTATTGATATCAGCCCAAGTTTCCTCTACAGAATCAAAGAAGTTTTTATCTAAAAAATACTTTCGCAGAAAATAACCAATTTGAATTTTATTGGGCATCATGATTACAATGAGATTGGAAGATACCCTAACCATTTCCCGAATTAATCCGGCAACATCCCTTACATGCCATAAAGCGGCAAAATTCCAAACCAGATCAAATGCATTGTTTTGAAATGGCAGGGCAGAAAGGTTTGTATGATGCAATATTTCATATTTGCTATCAGAATGGGGAAGCAGTTGCCACACATTTGCTGCTTCTTTTATGTTATTTTGACACGAATCAAGTAGTGTCACTTTGCATCCCTTTTCTATTAAATGAACACTGTTAATCCCGGTAACCCCAGTCATTCCATACAGGGGGGTTTCTAACGCACTTATTATATGATGTTTCTTAACTAAAGCATCAAAAAAATCATTTAATATAAAGCGTTCATAAACAGTACCCAACCCTTCATCAAAATTTAATTTGTCACTCCGCATAATTGAGGTCCCGGTTACAATAAGACCAAATTATGGACTTCAAATCCGTACATTAGGCTCATTATTTCGAAAACATTATCAAAGATTGTAAATGAGCGCAATGTATAAATCAATAATAGATCTTACTGGTTAATTAGCAGGAATCATGCCATAGAATAGAAGATTGTTTATTTTTAAGAATTAAATTTCAAAAATTTAAAAATGGATTAGAAAAATCACAAAGGCAACATGTAATGATCCGCTAAAAGCCTATAATTATTAACAGGAGTTTCGGAGATAAGCCTTTCTGAAAGCCCAAAACCGTTGATTAACAAGCCTTTTCGCTTTTTCAACACGTAAGACCCCTCAAGGAAAATCATTTATGTGACAAAAAGCTGCTAAAAATATAGGCTATCCGCA
>JBDRQO010000052.1:0-7841 GCA_043826275.1 Pseudomonadota bacterium | reverse complement strand
TGCAGTATGCATTCTGAGCCAATCCGGATTTGGACCATGTGTCTATATGGTATCTCCAGAATTGAGATCGCTTCTTATCTGCTGGTTTGGATCTGTCTGACATTTTTTAAGCCTCCCTTACTGTTAAAGTTGGCTTATCATCTCATGCCTTAAATCCAATTAGAAGATGCGGTTCATTGAGCGCTTACGTCATAACAAACTTAACAATGCCGGAGATGACAGGAGAGAGGCTTGCACGAGAACTTAAGCTCATCATGCCTGATATTCCAGTTATACTATTTGCAAAATTCAGTGAACACTTCATGATTGACAGGGGCAAAGAGTCAGGCAGTAAGGAAATTGTTATTAAACCTGTTGAAATTGAAGATCTGTTTACTATTAGAAAAGTGCTTGATGAAACAAAAAAGAGATCAAAGAAATAAAAATTTTTGATGTAGCAAAACGATTATTCTTTAAAGACCATTCTTTTTTCTGCCAAGGCCAAAGATATTCAGAATCCCCATGATTTCTTCTTTGTTTATTTCTTTCAAAACATAAAGCAATATCATGTACAGGATGATGGCAAGAGGTACCAGGGCACCCAAGGAAATAGTACGGAACGTGTACAAAAGGATACTGATTATCAGCGTCGCCAGGAACGGCTTATACGCAAGTCTGAAAAATGCCGGCATCTGCTTGAAGATCATTCTGCAAAAAATGATTTGAATGGCGAGCATAACAAACTCCGTAATTGTTCGCGAAATTGCCGCGCCAAACGGACCCAATTTATATATCATCAGGAAATCGATACCGATACTCGTCAACAGGAAGATGAAAAATACATATATGAATCGATTAAAGTAGCTGGAGTTTATTACCACGATAAGTCCAACCGATTTAACAAACATGATCAACGTCGCCAAAGCCAGCACCGCCATGATCGGCGCCGAAGGCTGAAACTCTCTGCCGAACAGCAGATTTACGATCGGCATGGATAAGAGTGCAGTTGAAGCGCACAGCGGTAACCCGGTAAGGAGCAGGTATCTCAGGGCTTTTTCATAGGTTATACGCAGTCGGTCGAGTGAGGATTTAGTGTATTTCGAAATAACGGGAAACAGGGCAAGTGCAAGGCTACCCGGAATGATCATCAAAACTTCTACCAGCTTGAGAGGCGCTCCGTACCACCCTATGGCTTCATCAGTCCCCAACTTCGATAAAATGACAATCCCGCTGGTGGCATATACGAGCATCATGGCCCAAAGCAATCCGAACGGCAAAACTTTACGAAGAATCTCGATCATAAACCTGAGGTCTGCTTTCAGCGTAATCTTTATTCCCATACGATAGAGTGCCAGAATAAGACCAAACGCATAGAAAACGTTTACGAAAAACAAGGTGACGAATACGCCTTTGAGGTCTCTACTGAGCTGCAATATAACAATCGTCCCTACGCAATAGAAGAGTGAATTGAGTGCAGCCATCAAGGATGTTGTCTTTATGCGCTGCCGGGCCTGCAGCACTGACTCTGTTATCAGGACAATGGAATAGGGTAGCAGGGAAAAACCTGAGATTACAAATAATGAGAAAACTTCAGGGGGATATTTGAGAACGACTGCGGTGAGTATAAACAGTATGTAAAAGAAAATGGATAAACAGATCGCCAGAACCAGCGAATTGTCCAAGTACCGGTTTGTCAGAGAATAGTCTCTGGCCAGATCACGCACCAACAATCCATTCATCCCGAAGGTGACCAACGTCCTGAATAGAAAAAGTACCGATATTACGAGCAAATACCTGCCATAAATACCCGCCCCCATATATCTGGTAAAGTAGAACAGCAGAATTGCATAAGCAACTTTATCCAATACGTTTGCGGCCAATGCGGCGATTGTGTTCGCTCCTGTGTTGGATTTCTCTCTGTTGTCCTTACCCGATTGACTCACGATGACCACCGGACGTCTGCTTCAGGATGCCACCGGAGAATGGGGATGTCTTCGATTTCATGGGTTCTATTCAATCCTCAAAGTCCTTATACAACTGTTTGGTACCTTTCAGATGAGTTCTTAGCGACAATCGGCCCCGTATCATTTTGAAAATTTCTTCCTTTGGCAGTGTTAAGAGCAATTTCATTCTTTCGATGATGCTTTTTTTAGGAAATGCCGCTGCCCAGAGTTTTGACAACTCGTTATAGAAAACCTTCGATGGTAATTTCGTCGGGATGACTGAATGGCTCAAATCATAGTACGAAAAATCACGGGTTAACAGTTGATCTTCGACCTCCTCAAAAAGCGCTGTTCCCGGGTAAGGAGTCAATACGGGAAATGAAGGCAATTTAATATTATTTTTGCGGATATAGGCGCTCAGATTTCTGAAATCACTTTTTTCATATTCCGGCCGGATGATAAAATCCGCAGTATATTCCACATCCAGACTGTTGAGAATGTGGATCGCCTCTTCATTTACTGACTCGGAAGACGATTTATTGTAATAATCGAGATCTTTTTTCTGGAAGGATTCGAATCCTATCAGTAATCGATGGAGACCTATGTCGATCCATTTTTCGATGAGATCTCGATGGCGTATGACCGTATCCGCTCGTACAGCTGCATGATATCTTTTCTTGACACCTTCTTTCTCGATGAGTTCCGCCAATTGCATCATCCTGTCTGCGTTGATGAACGTCTCATCATCCGCGAATGCTATATTCGGTTCTTCGATTTGTCTCAGTTCATCGACAACCAATTCGATTTGACGGGGAAAGTATTTACCCCCCGAGACCTTGTGTTGAAGGCAGAAGTTGCATTTAAATGGGCATCCGACTGATGATCGCATAAGCGCCATGGGTTTGAAGACCGGTAGGAAATAGTCGTTCCGGTGTTCCTTGGTCAACGATCTGTCCGGAAGGGGGAGTGAGTCGACTGGTGGAAATGGTCTTGGCTGAGTTATCTTCATCTTACCGTTTTGGGGTAAGGCGATACCGGCAATGTCTGAAAAATCTTGTTTTTTTTCGATTTTTTGCAGTATCTCCTGGAGTGGGAATATCCCTTCTCCGAGGACCAGGATGTCTGCATCGCTGTCGTCGAAAAAAGTCGGATAAGAGGATACAAAAATACCGCCGGCCACTGTCACAATGTCGGGAATCGTCTGTTTTGCCTCTGTGAATATACGCTTCATCATCTTCCCGTGCACGGCGAATCCTGTAACGCCGATTACATCGGGTTTGAACTCTGCCAATACTTTCTGTAGATTATTGCCGAACCGCATATCCAAGATTCTTACATCGCATAGATCCCGTATACCGGCTCCAAGATATTCAAGATTGAGGGGTTCGACACATGCTATTTTGTCATCTGCACCAGCAAAATTGGTATCAACAGATGGCTGCACCAAAAGTACGTTCATATATTCCTCCAAAAATTATACTGCACTAACCATAGTCTGGTCACTAAGGGATAGGGATAAGAACTTGCTTTTTGTTAACCAAACCATAAAAATCCTCCAAAATTTGAAATATTATCTCCACCCTGATACAGGTACAACATGTTGTACCTGTATCAGGGTAACAAATTTTAGACAAGAAAAAAAATCAAGCTTTTGAAAAGAAAAGAGAAACTATATTGATATTTGCTGGAAAAATTTACGAAACTTCAAATTTGAGCTTATTTTGAGCATAGTCCACCATAATCCCTCAAGCCAAAATTTAAAAAATCAATATCATTCATCAAATACCGGAATCTGAAAGCCTGGCACGAAGTGAAGCTTCAGCGCTATTACCAAAATCCGAATCTTCAACATATGTTAATTCAGGAATATAAACTGGCTCTGCTTCGGGAGGATCATGGTTGCGGATATCCCAAAGATCCAGATGTTTTAAGATCTTATCTATTATTTCAAAATCATCAATGATAGAGATGATTTTCGTTTGACCCTGACATTTTGGGCAGACAAGCGGATCAACTTCATAGGATATGTTCTTATACTGCACCTCCTACAGTTCTTTCTAAACTTTTCTTGTTCACACACTGATTACCATTGATTTTTTTCTTTGAATCAGGAAAATACAACCATTGATTTTTATCATTACACCTGCGACCTTGAAGAAGTCCTTTCTTACGCCAACTTATCACAGTTGTTTCAGAAATACCAAGCTGGATAGCCATCTGTTTTGAAGTCAACAGTCCTGATTCTTTGAGGCGATCAGCAAAATTTTTCAACTCGGCAGAATAACGAGCCCATCGTACGTTCTCTGCAGAGAAATCATTGCCGGCTCAACTTTTAAGACCTTGCAGGTTGAGTTTATCGGCAACCTGTGAATCTGTATATGTGTTAAACAGCTCGTCCATTTTGCTCAACACATGTTTGGAAGTTTTAAGTCCCTGCCAGGCATTCAGCGGCAAAGGCAGCTTCAAGGTAGTCGTTTTGCCACCCCTGTAACGGATTTGGACTATTATTTGCTCTTTTTTGAGCAAGGTTACATCATCTATCAACAAGGCTATCATGCGCTTTCGTTCTCGGTTGGGGGTTTCAGGATCATTCCAGATAGCTGGAAAATCTTGAGCCAATATAAAAAGTTGCTTATGCCGGGTTTTATCCATGGTTTCTCGATCAGCATTGCGTTTTCTTTCATAGTCATCTTGGGCTTTGGCCAAAGCGCATAAGTTTTTGTTCCACTCTGCTTCCAGCAAATCAGCTACCAGCCTGTTTTCAGGATCTACGTTCATATATCTTCGCCTGGCATAGTTGACGTCATACCGGGCTCGTTCAATCTGTTTTTGACGTAAGCGGTCTGTCTCATCCAGCCGGGATTGAATCTCCTGTTGAACAGCTAAAGATACTTCAATCGCCATGGGTGTCATTGCTTCCACCAACAGTTCTCCCACGGCGTTATCAATACTCGCTCCTGGAATTTTTTGACAAACTGCCTCGCCATGCTCCATATAAAGGGGGTTGAAACCGATCATTTTTTGCAAGGGTTTATAAATCCCCTTCATTTTTTTGAATACTAATTTCACGGCTCCTGTTTTTTAAACTGCCTGTGTTTGTCCGATTCTGTGTTTTTGACCGGTGTGAGTATATCACTATTCGGTCCTGTATATAATTCAGGCAATACCCGGGCAGTCTGGTTCAATCAGACCATGAAAAACATCTCTATTCGCTGTATATTGAATTTATCCTGTGGCAGCAAATAACTCCTGTTGTCCAGTGTTTTTCTTTAAAGGTTTTCGTCTCATCCCGGCCATTTCAATCAATAATGTTGCGATGGTTGTAAAAGTCGACCGGACAACCACACCATCCTGACTTCTGACCCTTGTTTGCTCAAGACCCTCACGCTTTTTCATAAGGTTGAACGGCCGCTCACAATTTTTCCGAATTTTAATCGCCTGTTTTGATATCTCATGAAAGATCGGCATTGGCTGAAAACAGCCGCTGTCAAAATCGATCATTCTTGATTTGGGACATCCTGATTCAAATGAACACTCTCCGGATTTTGCCGCACATGCGAATTCATGTCCTTTTTCCGATGATTCCAGGCGCTTCATCGGAGTCTCACAAAAGCTATGGCAGAAAACCCGAACCGGGGATATCAAAACATTTTCAGGAATTGTTGCCTTTTCAGACGGCTGTGCTGTTACATAAACCCCAGTTTCCTGGAAAACCGATCCATCACTGTCATGATAAGCCTGGTCCGCTGTGATCAGTTTCACATCGATACCCAGAGCCCGGGCAAGCTTGATCAATGGTTTCAGAAAAAGTCTGTCATGATGATTTGCCGCGCCAACGATGGATACCAGCGGAAATGAGTGACCGGTTGAGGGATTGATGGCAGTTAACGTGTGCAAACGATAGCCCACCACATAATGTGATTTATCCCTTTTGTTCCGGCGTGTTCCACAATCACAGTCCAGATCGGAATAGATGCGTATCTTTTTGCCGTTGAGGGTCACAGTGCACAACGGGAAGGTTATCTCAACTTGAAGCTCGGAAGAATCAATCCCATGGATTACCGTTTGTTCAAGGCATCCGGATTTGTAAAAATGATGAAGAAAATACAGCAAAAGATTCATCGTCTGTTTGAAAGACAAACCGGCTCTGAAGTGGCACAATTCCGTATGGTGTACCTGATCTTTATTGCTCAAAGACAGCCGGACAAACCGTCGATTCTGCTTGCAGTCCCGCCCAAAATAATCATCCGTGCAAAATTTGCGGTAACTGATCTCAGGGTACTTTATGATCTTCAAAAGCTCCATCCGGAACAGCTGATAGGGCTGAATGTACCGGTGGACTGCTGAGTATCCCTCTGGTGCGATAAGAGAGTTTATAATTGAATTGTCCAAAAGCTGATCAATGAATCGCAGTTCCTCATCATAAATTTCAGAATAAGGCTTTTGGGCCGCATCAAAATCAAACAGATTGTCCTGATAAAAATTGTCTATATATTCGGCCATTTGTGTAAGATTGCGAATGCCTGTCGGCAGGCTTTGACCAGAAATCCCGGTAAGCTCTTCAATGGGGACATCTAAAATCTGATCATAATCATAGTTGCTTATGACTTCAGCCAAAACCTGCCTGGCAAACTCTTTTTTTGTTTTCCTGGTCAATTTTTTCCAATAGGGATGGTTGATTTTTAATTGCTTTACCACGATTCGTCTGATATTTTTGTTGTTCATAAAGCCTCTGTTTTGGTGTTTGTTTTTTCGAGTGATGTCAAAAATATCATACATCAAAACAGAGGTGTTTTCAATATAAATATCTGAATTTATTATTTTTATTCGTTATAATTAGCTATCGATTTCAACACCCTTATATAGTTACGATTATACTAATAAGTTGGCGTAAGTTTATCTTTCAGTTTATAATAACGCACGGACATTCTGTTTCCACAAATACCACAAATAACCCGCCCCTGCAATAATGCCGGACCTTCGCGAGGAGGACCGTGATGCCGATCAATTCCGTAAGCCTGGGCATTTTGGCATAACTTCTGATCTATGTTTTCATACTGCTGCCAGGAATATAGCCAGGATGAGCATCAGGGATGAGTACCTGCCACCGGTCTCGTGGTAAGATTTCCCATTTCTTCTTTCCATTTGTCTCTTTCTTCCATTGACCTCGACCATAGGAATAAGCACCAGCATAGCGGGGATTGTGTAAAACTTCGAGAATACGTTTTACAGTTACAGGCCCCCAGATTACTTTACCTTTGTCTGCGCCGGATATAATTTTTCTGGGGAATAGAAGCTCATTGTCACGAAAGTATCTTGCTGTCCTATGTGCTGTTCCCTGTAAGCAAGAAGGTCTCAAACGCCAGGTGTAAGCTTGTCTGAACCTGTTGATCCGGATCCAGAATCACCTTGTCGTTAATGTCGTAGAGTATCTTAACGGACATGCTTTGGTAAACCCTGTGCAGTTCAGGGAAGCTCTGAACCACTTGAGAGATATCCTTTTTAAAAACCTAAGACAGAGGGAAACGAGATATGATAGACCAGACAACAATAGAATCCATCAAAGCCAATACTGACATAAAGCTTTTAATAGAATCCAAAGGCATAAAATTAAAAAAGATCGGCAAAGGATACTTTGGCCTGTGCCCCTTCCATAATGATAAGAACCCTTCATTATCCATAACACCTTCTAAGAACGAATGGCATTGCTTTGGCTGCGGCAAGGGCGGTGACGTGATCAGGTTTGTAGAACTCTTTGACCAGGTTGATTTTAAGGAGGCTATAGTGGACCCCGAAAACTGGACAATGTGTTAAGATAGAATCAAACAGTCCAGAAAGGGGAAATTTTGAAACGAAAAAATTACAGCAAAGAGTTAAAAACCAAGGTCGCATTGGCGGCAATAAAAGGCAACCAAACTG
>JBDRQO010000051.1:0-54881 GCA_043826275.1 Pseudomonadota bacterium | reverse complement strand
CACCTTCACCCGGGTATACCCGGGATATCGCCTGCTCATGCGGGTTTTGGAAATCTTTGAAACAATTTTTTTCAAGAAAAAATTTTTTGTTCCGGTTTTAACATAAAAGGTGGGTAAGTTGATGGCGCTCCCAAAAAAAATCTGACGTCTTTCACTCTCCACATCCGGTGTGTCCGGGATCATGGCATGATCGACTTTTCCTGTCAGAATATACTGGTATGCCAGGGCGGTCAGCAGGTTCTGGAGATCTGCCGCCCCGCCCATATCAGACATGATATTTTCAAAGATACTGTAATAGCGGTGTTCAAATCCACTGTATCCCATTTGAGAAAATTCCCGGATTCTGACCAGCTGGTACAGGGGCATGCGGCTGTCAAAGACCCCCATCTGGGACAGGTCTTTTTTCAATCGGTCTCCATTTCCCTGAATGCCATCCAGGGACGGACTCTGATCTGTACTCATCAGGGAAACAAAATAGTCCATGAGCCTGAAATCCGGGACAAAATCGCCTTTCAGGAAAAAACCGCCGCTGATCAACCGGTCCAGCCAGGCCGGACCAAACGGTGTCATCGGATACCCCAGGATATTAATTCTGGCTTTGCGCTTCCATCGTCTCCAGATCATGCGAAGATGGGTATAATCAAGCTCATGGGGTAAAAACCCCAGAACCTTTTCCGGATGAAAATCCTCAAAACTGAGCCGATACGGAGATGCGCTGTAAGTGCCGGGAAACAGACACAGAAAATGCTCAACAATTTTAACCACCAGATCACCTGTGTATTTTTCATGGACCCTGGTAAATCCTGAACCGGGATCAGACAGCAACTGCCCCAGTTTCCGGCTTCCCATGCTGATATGGGTGCCGTTGTTGGCCAGACTGATATTTGAAATATTGGGCAGAACCACCAGGTTTGAGGTAATAATTCCCGCCTCTTTAAGCTTGGAGATGCCGTTGATCTGGCTGCGGCTCAAGACCTGATGACACAGCTTCATGTATTCATGTTTTTCTTCTCCTTTTGTCCATCCGGACAAACACGGACTCATGAATAAATCCCGGTAAAACGAATCTGAAATACAGTCATTCAGCTCTTTTTGCATCAGGGGAGGGGATGCGGAAAAAAAGAGTTTAACCTCCTGTCCATGATCCCTGAGCAAAAATTTTTCCCGGGCATACTGGACCAGAAGCTGGGTAAACAAAAACCGGATCAGGGTTTCCCGGGCAATCCTGCTGCCGATCCTTTCAGAAGATCCGGCCCTTACCGGGTAAAAGGAAAAAATTTCAGGCGAGGTGTTGTCATTTAAAAAATTGGCCATCATTTTTTCCCCGGTAATCCGGATAAGCGGGTGAATATTTGAATCTGATCCAAGGGCATCGGCAAGGGCCAGTTTTAACAGGTAACTGACCGGGATGCGGATAAATTCTTCATTCTCCTGAATAACCACAAACAATCCTGCATCGGTTCGATTGTCTGATTCAGGGCGGGTCTTGTCAGATTTCAAATCTGCATTAAAAACCCGGTTGGCATAGGCATTCAGCGCCTTTCTGGGAAACCTGACCCAGCTGTTTTCCCAGATATTGTCCCGATTCTTATTTAAATATTTTTCAAGTCCTTGAATCCTTTTTTTCGGCGTATCCCCGGAGGCAGTCCTGCGGATCATATTTTTATAATAATTAGCATCTTCAATGGTGCGGGCCAGATCAATATCTTTTCGCTGACCCAGCACAGCGGTCTGAAATTCATTTTCAGTTCCGGCTGTCACATCCCGGGTTGAAAACGGCAAAGACCGGATAAACGCATCTGTTGAACCGGTCTGTATGCCCATGACATCCTGAAGATAAGGCAGGTCAAGCCGGGGCATTGATGTTTCTTTGGAATCCATGATCTTTAACTGAAGATTCATTATTGTCAAATCCTGTCATTATATTGAATACGTTCTGGCGACCCTGCATGGGTTTCTTTACAGCCATCTCATACACAGGCTCACTATGCACAGGATTTATTTGGAAATGATGATCAAGTTGCTAAGATCTTGTTTGAACATAACCAAAAACAGGATTTATGATTTTCAATCTGTGTATCGGCCTGTTGATGTATATCAACATCACCGCGTTTTTCCAGATTGAATCCCGGACCAATGATCTGCTGGATGTGAACGCATCCATGAATGAACATTTAAGAGCCAGCATTTTTGACCTCCAGAAAAAATACCTGGAAATCCCGAAACTGCTGGAAACAGATACGGCCGAAAAAATTACCAATTGGATCAAAACCCGGTTTTCCTCTGTATTTGTAAAAGAAGAACAGATTAGAGGCGCTGAAAAATACAGACAGTTTTTCAACCGTTCCCAGCGTCGGGATATTTCAAAGGGACGGTTTGTGGTTCAATCGGAAAATGAACAGATTTTTGTATCAAAGGGCATTCTGAATAAAGACGGGAGCTCTTCTGAAACCATTTCCCGCATTCAGCTTGCCAGCCAGTTTCCGGAACAGGACATCAGCCGAATCAATGCTCAGATTGAAATAGCCGCACAAGCAGGGGACAGTGAAGATGCATTAAAACAAAGAGTTTTGGTCCTCAAAAGTCAACTGGCCGATGACGCCCTGGCCGCTGAAACATCAAGAAACGAGATCCTTTATAAGATTGAAGATATTCAAAAACAAAAAACAGCACTGATCCAGTACCGACAGGAAAAAAGAAACACCATTGCTGGTATTGCTATCCTGGCTATTGTGATCAACCTTGTCATGCTTCACCTGATGGCGCGTTTTGTTGTTGAAAAGCCATTAAAACAGCTGACCCAGACGATAGAAGCCATCAATTGCGGCCAAACCATTCGTATCCCCTTCCAGGGCCGAAAAGATCGGATCGGTATTCTGGCCGGGGCAATCAAAGATTTTCAAGGGGCTCTCACCAATTTACAAAAAGAAGACCAGCGAAAGAAAATGGAACGTATCGTAATCCAGGAGCTGATCGAAAAAATGTCCGGATTCATTGACGGCCTGCAAAAAAAAGCAACTGCCATGAAGGAAACCGCCAGAGAACTCAGCGGACTGGCTGCTGATACCGAAGACCATACCCACGGAGCAACCCGGTCAGCCTCTAAAACAGTGGAACAAACCGATACTGTGTCTACTTCAACCCGGCAGCTTCAGTCTGCAGCAGCCGATATCAGCATCCAGATATCCAAACAAAACGAGCTGATCAGCGATATCAATGATGTCACCCGGACTTCCAGGGAAGATATTTGCGAACTGACAAAGGCCTCGGAACAGATCACTGGAATCATTAAAATGGTGAAAAACATTGCCAAAGAAACCAAACTTCTGGCCCTGAATGCAAAAATTGAAGCGGCTCGATCCGGTGAAGCTGGAAAAGGGTTTGCCGTGGTGGCAGGCGAGGTCCGGGAGCTTTCCATCCAGACCGAAGTGGCCAATGCCGATATTGCTGAAAAAATCAAATCCATTCAGCAGGTCAGCCATATCATTATTGAAAACACAAAAAAAATCGAAGCCAGGATTACAAATCTAATGGATGCCAGCTTCCAGATCTCGGCTGCGGTTGAACAGCAGACCGGCACCACAGCCGGAATTGCCCGAAATGCCCAGGCAACCAGCCATGATATCAAGGATGTTTCCGACAAGATTACCAAAGTCACCCAGGCAGCCCAGTCCACCAGCCGGTTTGCCCAGACGGTTCAATCCCTGTCAGAAAACATTGCCATTGAGTTGTCAGCCCTTTTGAACGAAACACGGGATAAACTGTCAATGATCAGCTTATCAGACACTTGTGACGCAAAACCTGTCGAGCCGGATATGCCCGTCAGCCGGAAAAATGCTGCCTGAAGAACATCCTTGCCGAGCGTACTTTTCTGAATTCCTATAAATGATGATCCGCCAAAGGGATATTTCAGTGCTATAGATATTTTATTGATTTCACAGCGATTAAACGGTATTGAGATGATGGTACGGTGTGTAAATAACTAAATAGACTGGAAATGATTGTTCAGGATCGATTGAAATGAATACAGCCGTAAAAAACAACACAAAGAAATCTGGGAATGTTATTTATATTCATCCTGCGGTTGAACATGATCTCAACAAGGATAAAAAGACAGATCTACAATCACGAGTACTTTACCTTCGGGACGCAATCGATTTATTAAAAGATTTTTTTGATAAAACCCCACCACCGCCCCCATCCGTTGAAGAAAGAAAAGTATATGCAATAGATGAAACAGACCCAATTTTTGATTCCCTTAGACAAGATTATAAAGGATTTGATGATTGGCTGCAAAAATGTAAACGGGAACATCGAAATGCCTACGTGATAAAGGATAAGGGGAACTTATGTCTTGCAGGTATTTGTATTCATAAAAAAGAAGACGGTTTGTTGACAGGAGAGTCTGGGAAAACATTGAAGCTCTGCACATTTAAAGTTTCTGATCATCAGCATGGCAATCAATATTTAACAGCCATGACAATTGTGTAATGAATACTGAAAAGCAAACAAGAGCGGAACTGATTGATAAACAGCTTGCAAAAGCAGGCTGGAACGTCAATGATCCCACACAGGTTGTCCAAGAGTACGATATCCTTGTAGATCTTCCCGAAGGGGTTGCAGAAGCCCAAACCCCGTATCAGGGCCATCAGTTCAGCGACTATGTATTGCTGGGGAAAAATGGTAAGCCTGTTGCCGTAGTAGAGGCAAAGAAAACCAGCAAAGATCCGGCAATAGGCAGAGAACAGGCAAAGCAATATTGCTTTAACATCCAAAAGAACTCAGGTGGATCGCTTCCGTTTTGCTTTTATACCAATGGGCTTGAGACCTTTTTTTGGGATCTGGACAATTATCCGCCGCGTAAAATTATCGGTTTCCCGACATTAGATGATTTGGAACGATTTGAATATATCCGGAAAAATCGCAAATCTCTGACCCATGAATTGATAAACACGGATATTGCCGGACGTGATTATCAGATTCGGGCGATTCGTTCTGTCTTGGAAGGCATTGAACAGAAAAAAAGATCTTTTTTACTGGTCATGGCGACCGGCACCGGAAAAACCCGAACAAGTATTGCTTTGGTTGATGCGCTCATGAGAGCAGGCCACATGGAACGGGTCCTTTTCCTTGTTGACCGGATTGCATTGAGGGAACAGGCTTTAAACGCGTTTAAAGAACACCTGCCGGATGAGCCCCGATGGCCAAATACAGGCGAAAAATTATTAAGCAAGGATCGGAGAATCTATATCTCAACCTATCCGACCATGCTGAATATTATTCGGGATGAATCAGGGTATTTGTCCCCGCATTTTTTTGATTTCATTCTAATCGATGAAAGCCATCGGTCAATTTATAACACCTATGGAGAAATACTTGATTACTTTAAAGCGATCACCCTGGGGTTAACCGCAACGCCAACCAACATGATCGACCACAACACCTTTAATTTGTTTGAATGCGAGGAAGGACTGCCAACGTTTGCCTATACATTTGAAGAAGCGGTCAACAATGAACCGCCCTTTCTTTCAAATTTTCAGGTCATGAAAATTCAGACCAAATTTCAAATGGATGGTATCAGCAAACGAACCATTACCCTGGACGATCAGAAGAAATTGATCATGGACGGTATCGATGTTGAGGAGATCAATTTTGAAGGGTCACAGCTTGAAAAGCAAGTGATCAATAAGGGCACAAATACACTGATTGTTAAAGAATTTATGGAGGAATGCATAAAGGACTTTAACGGGGTGCTGCCGGGTAAAACCATCTTTTTTTGTGCCTCAAAAGCACATGCCCGAAGGCTGGAACAAGTGTTTGATATGCTTTTTCCTCAATACAAAGGGGACCTTGCCAAGGTCATCGTATCTGATGATCCAAGGGTTTATGGAAAAGGCGGGCTTTTGGATCAATTCACCAACAATGACATGCCCCGCGTGGCCATCAGCGTGGATATGCTGGATACCGGAATCGATGTCAGAGAAATTGTAAACCTGGTGTTTGCAAAACCGGTTTATTCCTATACCAAATTCTGGCAGATGATCGGACGGGGTACCCGTCTTTTGGAACCCGCCAAAAGCAAGCCCTGGTGTATTGAAAAACAGGTCTTCTTAATCATGGATTGCTGGGATAATTTTGAATATTTCAAACTCCAGCCTGAAGGCAAACAAACAAATTCCCAGCTGCCGCTTCCGGTAAGACTCTTTGGTATCCGTTTGGACAAGATTGAAAAAGCTTTGAACATTAATAATGCGGCCATTTTCACAAAAGAAATCGAGACGCTTAGAAAACAGATCAATGGACTTCCTGCTTCTTCTGTTATTATCAAAGAAGCCGCACAAATCCTTTATCGGGTAAAAGAAGATAATTTTTGGAATCATCTGGACAGTGAAAAATTTGATTTTCTGAGAACCCAGGTTAAACCTTTGTTTCGAACCGTATCAGAAGCTGATTTCAAAGCGATGCGATTTGAAAAAGATGTACTAGAGGTTTCCCTGGCATTGATGTCCCATGAAAAAGAAAGGTTTGAGATCCTGAAAAACGGCATTGTCATTCAAATCAGTGAACTCCCATTGTCTGTAAACATTGTAAAGCGCGAGAAGGTCTTGATTGAATTTTCCCAGCAGAACAATTATTGGTCAACCGCCACAGATGAAACACTTGACGTCCTGGTTGAAAAATTAGCCCCTTTGATGAAATTCAGAGAAAAAGACACGGACGGACCAGGCCCTGTTCTGCTCGACCTGAAAGATAAAGTTAAAAATAAAGAGTTTGTTGAATTCGGGCCTCAAAACGAGGCAGTCAGCATTACCCGTTACAAAGAGATGGTGGAAGAACAGATCATGGCGCTGACAAAAAGCAACCCCATCCTTTTAAAGATTAAAAGGGGTGAGCAGCTCTCTTCCGAGGAAACCAAAGAACTGACCCAGACGCTGTATGACACTCATCCCCACATTACTGAAAATTTATTGCAAGCGGTCTATCAGAACAGAAAAGCAAGATTTGTCCAGTTTATCCGCCATATCCTGGGGATTGAAATTTTAACCAGTTTTCCGGATACTGTTGCAACGGCCTTTGACCAGTTCATTAAAGAACATACAGACCTTAACATCCGGCAGCTGGAGTTTTTAAGGTTGTTAAAAGAGTTTATTATCCAGCGCGAGAAAGTTGAAAAACGTGATTTGATCCAGTCCCCGTTTACAGTGTTGCACCCCCAGGGGATTCGGGGCATTTTCAGTCCTGCTCTGATCAATGACATTCTGGCGCTGACCCAGGAGCTGGCAGCATGATGCATCGGAAAACAACACCACAGGAACTGGCCCTTATCCTGGAAGAGGGGGAAGGCTATACCCTGGAATTCAAGCAGAATGTCAACACGGATCTGTCTAAGGAGCTGGTTGCCTTTGCCAATGCCTCCGGCGGCAGGATCTTCATCGGTGTGAACGACCAAAACCAAATTGTCGGGTGCGATTTTTCCAATTCTCTTTTTTCTAAAATTGAAACCATGGCCGCTGCCTGTGACCCGCCCGTGGCCATATTCATCGAAAAGCTGCCGGGCAAAAAACTCGTTGTCGTTCATGTGCCCGAAGGAGCAAACCGTCCCCATCGGTGCAGCAAGGGGTTTTATTTAAGAAACGGGGCCAGCTCCCAGAAAATGAACACCCATGACATCACGGCGTTTATCCAATCCGAAGGCAGGGTGAGGTTTGACCAGCAACTCCGGATGGATCTTGATTGGGAAACAGTTCTGGATGACGCCCGGCTCTCCCATTTTCTGTCTTTGGCAAAAATTTTTCAAAAAAGTGACCCTCAAAATCTTCTGCTGAATCTGGGGGCTGGTGATGTCAAAGACAACCGGTTTTATCTGAACCAGACCGGCGTGCTTTTTTTTACCAGAGACCCGGGGCTTAGACAGCCGTTTGTTAATGTGGTCTGTGCCCTTTTTAAAGGGACAACAAAAGCCTATATTCTGGACCGAAAGGAATTATCCGGCAATATCCTGGAAAATGTTGAAGAGGCCTTGCTGTTTTTAAAAAAGCATTTGCAGCTGCGCTGGGAGATCACAAAGGCCAGCACCCGCCGTAAGGAAATCCTGGAACTGCCGGAAGTGGCATTGCGCGAAGCAGTGATCAATGCTGTTTGCCACCGGGATTACTTTGAGCAGGGCGCCCAGGTCATGGTGGAAATTTTTGACGACCGTGTGGAAATTTCTAATCCGGGTGGCTTGCCCAAAGGACTGCCTGAAAAGGATTTCGGCAAAAGAAGCGTCTGCCGAAATCCCAATATTGCCGACCTGTTGCTGCGGTGTGATTATATCGAGAAAATGGGTTCCGGTATTGAGCGGATCTATGAAGCCCTGAAAAAAGAAAATTGTCCCAATGTAAAAATTGACTATACCACCTTGTTTTCTCTTGAGTTTCCAAGACCAAGTTATAAAACAGTCTCTGAAGCTGAAGAACCTAGGGAAGAACCTAGGGAAAAACCTAGGGAGAAAACTAGGGAGAAAATCTTTGAACTGATTCGTAACAACCCGGATATTACAACAGCTCAGTTGGCCAAATTAACCGGCCTAACCCCCAAGGGAATCGAATGGCAGATCGCACAACTTAAGAAAAAAGGCAGTCTCGAACGCATCGGCCCGAATAAGGGCGGTCACTGGAGAATAAAAGACGATTAAGGAAAAAACATGCTTCAACATAACCCTGAATTAAAATCACAGATCGACCAGCTCTGGGACAAATTCTGGGCAGGGGGGATATCCAATCCCCTTACTGCCATTGAACAGATCACCTATCTGTTGTTTATGAAACGTCTGGATGAACTGGATTTAAACCTGCAGTCCGATGCCGAGTTTACAAAAGAATCCTATACCTCCAAGTTTGAAGGCACCTGGGTGCCGCCTGAACACCGGGATAAAACCAAAAAAGATCAAAAACCCTTTGAGGTGGATAAAAGCACCCTGCGCTGGAGCAATTTTAAGCGCATGGCAGCTGAACCCATGCTGACTCATGTGCAAACCAAAGTGTTTCCTTATCTCAAGGATATGAACGGCGCAGAATCCGGGTTTACCCATCACATGAAAAATGCCGTGTTCATTATCCCCAAGCCCTCGTTACTGGTGGAAGCGGTTAAAACCATTGATGAGATTTTCCACATCATGGAAACCGATTCATCTCAAAAAGGCCAGGCCTTCCAGGATATCCAGGGAGATGTCTATGAATATCTGCTCTCTGAAATTGCCTCGGCCGGAAAAAACGGCCAGTTCAGAACCCCCCGTCACATCATCAAATTGATTGCCGACCTGGTCAAACCCCAGCTTGGACATCGGATCGGGGACCCTGCCTGCGGTACGGCCGGCTTTCTTCTGGGCGCCTATCAATACATTGTCACGGATCTGGCCAGAAAATCAGGGAATAAGGATATCAAACAGGATGAAGACGGATTTTTCAGAACATCGGTGAGTGCCGGATTGACCCGGAATGCAAAGGATATCCTCAGCAAAAGCCTGCAAGGCTATGATATCGACAGCACCATGGTGCGTCTGGGCATGATGAACCTGATGATGCACGGCATTGACGAGCCCCTGCTGGACTATAAAGACACCTTGAGCAAAAGTTTTAACCAACCCAGTCAATACAATATCATCATGGCTAACCCGCCCTTTACCGGCTCCATTGATAAGGGAGACATCAATGAAGATTTAAGCCTGTCCACCACAAAGACGGAACTGCTCTTTGTGGAAAGCATGGTTCGAATGCTCAAAAAAGGGGGTACCGCCGGAATCATTGTTCCCCAGGGGGTGCTGTTCGGTTCCGGCAATGCCTTTGTGTCAGCCAGGAAAATCCTGGTGGACCGGTGCGATTTAAAGGCTGTGGTCACCATGCCCAGCGGCGTGTTCAAACCCTATGCCGGGGTGAGCACCGCCATCCTGGTCTTTACCAAGGTCTATGACAAGGAAGATAAGATATCAGAACCTGCCACGGAAAATGTCTGGTTTTATGAAATGGAATCTGACGGCTATTCTCTGGATGACAAGCGAAACAAAATAGATACCCATGGCGACCTCCAGGACATCGTTGAAACGTACAACACCCGTAATCCTGAAAACGAGAGCGACCGGAAAAATCCCAAAGGCTTTTTTGTTCCGTACCAGGAAATTGTGGATGAAAAATATGACCTCTCCCCCAGCCGCTACAAAGAGATGGTGTTTGAAGAGATCGAATATGAAAAACCCTCTGAGATTCTGGACCGGTTGATTGCCAGTGAAGTGGGGGAGATGGATGAGAAGGGTTTGAGAGGGGTTAAAAGCGGAATTGTGCGGGAGTTGCTTGAGTTGAAGGGGATGGTGGGATGAATACAGAAAAACTCGGTGGTTTAGTGTCTGTTGTTACCGGAAAATTGGATGTAAATGCGGGTGATGAGAATGGGAGCTATCCATTTTTCACTTGTGCCATTAAACCTTACAAAATTAATAAATATGCGTTTGATTCTGAAGCTATATTAATTGCTGGAAATGGTGATTTGAATGTAAAATATTATAAAGGAAAATTTAACGCTTATCAGAGAACGTACGTTTTAAAAAAGAAACAAAGCATAAATCTAAACATGAAATATCTCTATTATTTCATGAAAATTTATATTGAGCATCTAAGAAAGGGTGCTATTGGAGGTATAATCAAGTATATCAAACTTGCCCATCTTACCGAAGCCAAGATTCCTCTTCCCTCTCCTGATGATCAAACCCGCATCGCCACCCTCCTATTCAAAGTCGAATCCCTGATGGCCAAACGCAAAAAGAGCATAACGGATTTGGATGAGCTGTTGAAAAGCACTTTTCTGGAGATGTTTGGTGATCCGGTGCGGAATGAGAGAGGATGGGATAAGGTAGAATTGGGTAATCTACTTAAAAATATTGATAGTGGTTGGAGCCCAAAATGTGAACCACATGAAGCGAGAAATGGTGAATGGGGGGTCTTGAAACTTGGAGCTGTTACATATTGTTCGTATGATGAAAAAGAAAATAAAGCTCTTATTCAAGGAACTTCACCTAAAAAAAATATTGAGGTCCGAGCTGGAGACAATCTATTTAGTCGTAAAAACACTTATGAGTTAGTTGCAGCATGTGCGTATGTATTCAAAACCAAACCGCAATTAATGTTATCAGATTTGATTTTTAGACTTGTTTTAGAAAAAGAAGCGGAGATTCATCCAATTTTCCTTTGGAAACTTTTGACGAATTATTCACAAAGAAAGAAAATCCAATCGTTGGCTGGTGGTGCAGCCGGGTCCATGCCGAATATTTCGAAGACAAAGTTAAAAACCGCAAAGATAGTATTGCCACCATTAAATATTCAAAATCAATTCGCCGCAATCGTCGAAAAAGTAGAATCCACCAAAGAAAAATACCAGAACAGTCTCAATGACCTTGAAACCCTGTATGGCGCACTCAGCCAGAAAGCATTCAAGGGCGAACTGGATCTAAGCCGGGTTCCGTTGGTGCATGAGCTGAAACCAAAAGATATAACCACTGGTGCGCCTCAACCTGGAAAACCCTCTCTGACTGTTCAGGAAGATCCGAAAGAAGAATTGGTCAGCCAGGAGCAAACAGGAAAAATTTCAGATGTCCCACAAAACAAAAAATCGTTGAAGTTGTGTTAAAAAGTAGAAAAACATCAAAAGCCATAGCCACTGGAAACCGCCAAAATCACCCTGGCAGACCAGTCCACCAGCCGGTTTGCCCAGACGGTTCAGTCCCTTTCAGAAAACATTGCCATTGAGTTGTCAGCTCTTTTGAGCGAAACCCGTGACAAACTGTCAATGATCAGTTTATCAGACACTTCTGACGCAAAACCTGTCAAGCCGGATATGCCCGTCAGCCGGAAAAATGCTGCCTGAAAAACAGCTTTATTGATCTAATCATGTTCTAACACATTGCTAAACTTAGCCTAATGAAACTCAGGTATTCTCATAAACATTAAGAACAGATGTACCTGAATTTAAGATAAGAGGTTTTTTTTGTCACCTGCAAATTTATTGATCATATTATTGCTGCTTTGTGCTGCAGCCTACACCCTGGGGAAGAACCGCTCTTTTGCCGTTACAAAAGCAAGCGGCGGCCCAAAAGTGCTGCACTCCCGGCCGGTTTATTACGGGTCTTTGACCGCCCTGTGGTGTGGCATTCCTGCGCTGCTCATTTTCTGTGTCTGGCTGACAGGTGAATCCGGGGTGATTGCTGACATGGTGATCTCCCAGCTGCCAGACCCCTTAAAGGCGCTTGAACCGGATCGTCTGAACCTGGTCATGAATGATATTAAAAACCTTGTGAACGGCAATATTGTATCAAGCGATATCAGTCCGGCCATCCAGGCTGCAGCAGATTACTTTCGGCATCTTAGATCGGTCAGTCGTGCTGCCCTGTCTGTTGTGGTGCTTGCACTGGGCATTACTGCCATCCTGATTCTGCAAAAATTTATCCGGCCTGAACTTCGGGCCAGAAATCATGTGGAAACCGTCATCCAATATCTGTTGATCGCCTGTTCCACCATTGCTATTTTTACCACCATCGGCATTGTGCTGTCTGTTTTATATGAAGCCATCCGGTTTTTTAAAATTATTCCGGTTTCCGAGTTTTTGTTCGGGCTGGAATGGAGCCCCCAGATGGCCATCCGCGCAGATCAGGTCGGATCATCCGGCGCGTTCGGTGCGGTTCCTGTTTTTGTCGGAACCCTTTTAATCTCAGCCATTGCCATGTCTGTAGCGGTTCCGGTCGGGTTGATGTCCGCCATCTATCTGTCTGAATATGCCAATAAAAAATTCAGGGCTGTGGCCAAACCGCTGCTGGAAATTCTGGCCGGGATTCCCACTGTTGTTTATGGTTTTTTTGCCGCCCTGGTGGTGGCCCCCATGATCCGGAATACCGGCGCTGCCATGGGTCTTGAAGTCTCCAGTGAAAGTGCGCTGGCCGCAGGGCTGGTCATGGGGGTCATGATTATCCCCTTTGTGTCTTCACTTTCAGATGATGTGATCAATGCGGTTCCCCAGTCGCTTCGGGACGGGGCTTACAGCCTGGGATCCACCCGGTCTGAAACCATTCGGCAGATTGTTCTGCCGGCAGCCCTGCCCGGAATTGTCGGCGGGGTGCTTCTGGCTGTTTCAAGGGCCATTGGTGAAACCATGATTGTGGTCATGGCTGCTGGATTGTCTGCCAACCTGACCCTTAATCCCTTAAAAACGGTCACCACGGTCACGGTTCAGATCGTTACCCTTCTGGTTGGAGATCAGGAGTTTGACAGCCCCAAGACCCTGGCTGCCTTTGCCCTGGGATTGCTGCTGTTTGTCATTACACTGATTCTCAATGTGATTGCCTTATACGTGGTTCGAAAATACAGGGAGCAGTATGAATAAACCTATCACTCACACTAACGGAACGATCAGAACCGTTGATCAGGTTAAAAAAGGGCTGGCCCGGCGATATAAAACAGAAAAGCGGTTCCGGCGCCTGGGGCTTGCAGCCATTATTTTCAGTCTCCTTTGTCTGACCACCCTGTTCATCAGTATCAGCACAAACGGATATACCGCCTTTCAACAAACGGTAATCGAACTTGACGTTTTTCTTGACCCGCTTGAACTCAATGCAAACAATCTTTTTAAAACAAATTTTCAGGGCATAATTAAACAAACCATGCTCGATATGTTTCCTGAAGTCAAAACCCGGCAGGACAAGAAACGACTATATGCCATGGTTAGCTCTGGTGCTGCATACACTCTGAAAGCCTTTGTTGAAGACCATCCTGAAAAGATCGGCCAGACTGTCCGCTTATGGGTTCCGGCAGATGATGATGTGGACATGCTCATGAAAGGACATATCAACCGGAATGTCCCTGAAATCGACCGCCGGTTGAATGACCAGCAGATCTCCTGGATTACGGCTCTTGAAACCAGCAAAAAAATAAAAAAGAAGTTCAACACCACTTTTTTTACGGCAGGAGACTCAAGAGAGCCTGAACTGGCCGGCATATGGGGGGCTACCTGCGGTTCTTTTTACACGCTTTTGATCACCCTGCTGCTGTCTTTTCCCATTGGCGTGGCAGCGGCTGTTTATCTTGAAGAGTTTGCCCCTAAAAACCGGTTTACCGATGTGATTGAAGTCAACATCAACAACCTGGCTGCAGTTCCGTCCATAGTTTTTGGATTGCTTGGACTGGCAGTGTTCTTAAGCTTTTTCGGACTTCCCCGGTCTTCATCTCTTGTGGGAGGGCTGGTCCTTACCCTGATGACCCTTCCCACCATTATCATAGCCGGCCGGGCAGCCTTAAAGTCGGTTCCGCCATCCATCCGGGAAGCAGCTCTGGGTGTGGGCGCCTCAAAAACACAAATGGTGATCCACCATGTGCTTCCTCTGGCCATGCCCGGGATGCTCACCGGTGCCATCATCGGAATGGCCCAGGCCCTTGGCGAAACAGCGCCGCTGCTGATGATCGGCATGGTGGCCTTTATTGTGGATATACCCGGCGGTTTTACAGACCCGTCAACTGTTTTACCCGTACAGATCTTCTTATGGGCTGACAGCCCGGAAAGAGCATTTTTAGAAAAAACATCAGCCGCGATCATGGTGTTGCTGCTGTTTCTGGTTACCATGAATGCGGTAGCCGTCATATTAAGAAAAAAATTTGAAAAACGATGGTAAATAACAACAATAGGAGAAAAAAATGAAAAGAGTACTTTTAACAGTTTTAGCCCTTGGTTTTATCAGCTCAATCCTCGGCCTTGGCAATGTCTGCGCCGAATCCAGAGATTATATCTCAATTGTCGGTTCATCAACGGTTTACCCGTTTGCAACGGTTGTTGCAGAAAAATTCGGTAAATCAACCCAGTTCAAAACCCCGAAAATCGAATCCACCGGGTCAGGCGGCGGACACAAATTATTTGGTGCCGGCATTGGAGTTCAGCATCCGGATATCACCAATTCATCCAGACGAATCAAAAAGTCTGAAGTTGAAAAAGCGGCTGCCAATGGCATCAACGACATTGTTGAAGTCAAGATCGGGTATGATGGCATTGTGATTGCCAATTCAAAAAAAGCGCCCTTGTTCAAGGTAACCAGAAAAGATCTTTACCTTGCCCTGGCTGCCAATGTTCCCAATCCCGACGGCAGTGAAACTTTGGTGCCAAATCCCTATAAAACCTGGAAAGACGTAAATGCTGCGCTTCCCAATATCGCCATTGAAGTTCTGGGCCCACCGCCCACATCCGGAACACGGGATGCCTTTGTTGAACTGGCCATGGAAAAAGGGGCAACCACCTTTGGGTTCATTAAAGCCATGAAAGCCATAGATAAGAAAAAATACAAGGGTGTTTGTCACACGGTTCGCGAAGACGGCGCTTATATTGAAGCCGGTGAAAATGACAACCTGATCGTTCAGAAACTGGAAGCCAATCCAAATGCATTGGGAATTTTTGGGTTCAGCTTTCTGGACCAGAACAGCGACAAGCTCCAGGGATCTTCTGTAGAAGGTGTTCAGCCAAAGTTTGAAGCCATTGCGGACAGCTCTTATCCGGTTTCCCGTCCCCTGTTCTTTTATGTAAAAAAAGCCCATGTGGATCAGATTCCCGGTATTCGTGAATTTTTAAAAGAGTTTACCAGTGAGGCTGCCTGGGGAGAAGAAGGTTATCTTACCGATAAAGGCCTGATTCCCATGCCAACAGCAGAAAGACAAAAATATGCCGGCATTGTCAAGAACATGACTCCCTTGAAACTGTCTGATTTATAATCACCTGCATACCGGATGGCACGCTGCCATCCGGTATGCCCCCTGGATAAAACAATGACTTATCAAGAAATCCAAACCCTATCAAATCAAACTAATATGGAACCCCCCATGCCCGAACACCCTTTGTCAACAAAGAGAAAGCATCAACTGGTTAACAGAGACAGCCGGGAAACCGTCGGTCAAAAAACAGTTCCAAATCCCAGGATGCGTTGTGAAAACGTAAGCGTTTTTTATAATTATGGTGAAAAAGAGGCCATTCACAATGTAACCCTGGACATTGGAAAAAATGAAGTGATTGCCATGATCGGACCGTCCGGGTGTGGAAAATCCACTTTTCTGCGTTGTCTGAACCGGATGAACGATACCATTGACGGATGTCAGGTAAAAGGGAAGATCACACTGGACGAAATCGATATCTATGATAAAAAAATCGATGTGGTGCCGTTAAGAGCCCAGGTGGGAATGGTATTTCAAAAACCAAACCCGTTTCCCAAATCCATATACGACAACATTGCCTATGGCCCCAAAATCCACGGGCTGGTCCAGAACCGCCAGGAAATTGATGAGCTGGTGGAAAAATCGCTCAAGCGGGCCGGGTTGTGGAACGAGGTAAAAGACCGCCTGAATCAGCCGGGAACCGGATTGTCCGGTGGCCAGCAGCAGCGGTTGTGCATTGCCAGGACCATTGCCGTTGACCCGGAAGTCATCCTGATGGATGAACCCTGCTCAGCACTGGATCCCATTGCAACAGCCATCATTGAAGACCTGATTGATGAATTAAAACAAGACTATTCCATAGCCATTGTCACCCACTCCATGCAGCAGGCCTCACGGGTTTCCGAAAGAACTGCATTCTTTCACATGGGCGATCTGATTGAAATCGGTCCCACAGACCAGATTTTTTTAAACCCGCTCCATCAACTGACAAATGACTATATTACCGGCCGGTTCGGATAACCTTAAGGACAGGACAATGCAATCCCATATTGTAAAAGCATTTGATGCTGAAATAAACACCTTGAATCAAACCATCACAACCATGGCAAAGACCTGTGAAGAACAGCTCAGACTTGCCGCCCTGGCCTTTAATACCCTGGATATGTCGCTGGCCGAGCAGATTATCAAAGATGACCGTTATATCAACAGGTTTGAACGGGAAATAGAAGAAAATTGCGTCAGAATCCTGGCCCGGCGCCAGCCCTTGGCCGAGGATTTGAGATATATCTTGGCTGCCATGAAAATGGCTGCTGAACTGGAACGTATCGGAGATTATGCCGGTAATATTGCCAAACGGGTGACCCATATATCCAAATCCCCGTCCCAGGAAGTGGTTTCGCTGATCTGTGAAATGGCAAATCTGTGTCGAAAAATGCTTACAGACGTCATGGATTCCTTCCACGCTCTGGATATTGAAAAAGCCATTGCCGTCTGGCACCAGGACAATGAGATTGACAAAAAATTTGCCAGGACAATGACCCTGGTTCGAAAACAGATGCTGGATGATGCCGCTGCTGTTGATGACGCTACCCAGCTGATTTTCATTGGCCGTTGCTGCGAACGGATCGGCGATCACATCACCAATATGGCCGAGGATATTTATTATATTGCAACCGGTAAAAATTACATGGATCGGTTTGAATGTTGACCCTTGAGAAACCAGATGTTTAAATCCGGGCCATTGCAATCATGGAAGCAATTTTCCTGCGGCTGTCCACCAGATCTTTGGTATTTTCAGAAAAGATTTCAAGGGTGATGGTATCATTATAACCGGCATCTATCAGTTGCGTTAAAAATTTTTTAAAATTAATATTACCCTGGCCCACCCCGAAATGGTCATCGTTTTTCCCTTTATTATCACTGATATGGACGTGGCCGATTTTGTCTGGAAGTTTTTTAATAAACTCAAACAGCCTTTTATTATCCGGATCATCAAGATTCCCATGACCAGTATCAAGACACATTTTTAAAGAGGGGAATGCTTTGAAAACCGTTTGAAAATGCTTGGGATCAAAAAAGGTATGATACCTTGGATACATGTTTTCAAAACATAAGTCTATTTTCAATAGTATTGCTTGTTTTACAATGGCATTAAGACTTTCAAGGGCATACCCTTTTGCCGTCTCCATGACAAACGGTCCTAATCCACTGATAAAACTTGGATGCAGAACAGCCTTTTTAGCCCCAATCCTTGCGGCTGTTTTAAGGGAATGGATCATTTCTTTTAAAGAGATATCTCGAATACCCGGGCTAAGGTCTGCTGTGTAAACAAAGGTGGGAAGATGACATATGACATCCATTGAATACTGCTTAAGGGCGCTGACAAGTTCGTTTTCCATATCAAGGATTGACGTATAATGCGCACAGGGTGGGTCCAGGGTCAGTTCAAAATAGTCAAATCCAAGATCTGAAATTCTTTTCAGTTCTTCCAGCACCGGTTTGATCGGAAAATTCATTGCCCCGTATTTCATTTGTTATTACCCTTATCTGTGTTTTTATTTTTATGTCTTTAATACCCTAATCATATCCCAAAATGAGGTCAAGGTTCAAAATAAGTATTTTTTAGTTTTTATTTTAATTATCCATGATAGTATTACTTTGTTTAAATTTCACATGGCAATGCGATTCAATTGACCGATATGAACGACCTTGGTCCAACAGCATAAGGCCGATTTCAACTTCATCAACAAGGGTATTGTCTTTATGGTTAAAAAATCCCTGTTCTTCAATAAAATATCTTTTGGGCTCACACTTGTTATTCTCTTTTGTCTTTTGTCCACAGCTTATGGCTTATCGCCTGAAGAAGTGCTTGTTGTGGCCAACCAGAATGCGACCAGCAGCAAAGGGCTTGCCAGATATTATATGGAAAAACGACAGATTCCCAAAGAAAATCTTGTGCTTTTATTCATGACTGACAAGGAAACCTGTTCCCGGGATGAGTATGTAAATAAAGCCATCCCCCCTATCCGCAGATTCCTTACAAAAAACTCAAAAATCAGGGCCATTGTCACCCTTTACGGCATCCCTTTAAAGATCTTGTCTCCTGGGCCCACCCTAAAAGAAGAAGAACACTCAAAACAACTCGATATAAAGATTAAAACCCTTGAAGACCAGGTGGCCAGTGGAGAAATCATTGATTTAAAAATCAGAAAAGAAAAATCAGATCAGCTGGCTGCCTTAAAAAGGAATCAGTCTGAACTGATAAAACGCCTGGATAAAGAGGCTTCGTTTGATTCAGAACTTTCTCTGGTTAAAATAGACAAATATGAACTTAACATGTGGCTGCCCAATCCGTTTTATCTCGGGTTTCGAGGGCAAAAGACAAAGATCCGAAAATCTGAGGTTTTAATGACCAGCCGATTGGACGGTGCCGATGAAACCATTGTCAAACGTATCATAAACGACACTTTGGAGGCGGAAAAAAATGGTTTAAAAGGCACAGCCTATTTTGATGCCCGATGGAAAAACCCGGAAAACAAAAAAACATCAGGATATGGGCTTTATGACCAGTCTCTCCACCGAGCAGCCAAATTATTAGCCAGAAACGACCAGATCAAAGTAGTGATAGATGATCAGGCAAGTCTGTTCCAGGAAGGTCTTAACCTTGAGACAGCTCTTTACTGTGGCTGGTACAGCCTGGCAAGATATGTTGATGCCTTTGACTGGCAGAAAGGTTCTGTGGGATATCACATGGCCAGTTCTGAATGCGCCACCTTGAAATCCGGCAACAGCCAGGTCTGGTGCAAAAAAATGCTGGATAACGGCATTGCCGCCACTGTCGGCCCTGTTGGAGAACCTTATATCCAGGCGTTTCCCATGCCGGAAATATTTTTTGGATTTCTCGCAGAAGGCGTTTTAACTCTGGCTGAATCCTATCTGATCAGCCTTCCCTATCTGTCCTGGAAAATGGTATTGGTGGGCGATCCATTATATCGGTTGAATTTAAAACCATGAAAACGTTTAAATATGACTTAGATCCGGAATATTGTTAGATCTTGGGTAATGGTTTTAAGTTTAAGATTTGAATTCCGGCAAATAGATGTGAAAAACAGTTCCTGAGCCCAGCTTTGTATCAATATCTATACCGCCCTTATAATTTTTAACAATCCCGAGAACCACTGACAACCCGAGGCCTGAATTATCCTTATCGGTCTTGGTTGAAAAATAGGGGTCAAAAATCCGTTGGATAATGGCTGTATCAATACCGGGACCATCATCACTGATACTGATTTTTATATAATCTCCCGGGGCCAGATCCATCAAAGACAGCGGCATGACATCCGGAACACTGACCTGAGTGGCAGACACGACAATGTTTCCCTGGCGACCTCCCAGTTCATATCCGGCATTGGTAATCAGGTTCATTAACACCTGCTGGACCCTTGTTTCTTCAGCCAGAATAATCATTCGGTCTTTTTCAAAAAAAGTGGTCAAAGATACTTTTTTTCCAATAGAAGATTTTAACAGGTTAACAGTATCGTTAATCATGGAAACAATATTAATTTTAACAGTATGATGGTCATCATCCCTGCCAATAGTATACAATTGCCTTGCCAGATGTGACGCCCGGTCCGATGCTTTCTGTACCTGTTTCAAATAATTGTAACTATCTTTATGCGTATTTTTTATTGCCATGGCCGTGTAATTACTGATGACATGTAAAATATTATTAAAATCATGGGCAATGCCTGAAGCCAGAAGACCTATGGATTCCATCTTCTGGGCCTGCCATAGCTTTGTTTCCAGAAGTGTTCGATCCTGCTCAGCCTGAAGTCTTGCTGAAATATCACGACCAATGATCAGATATCCTGAAATATCCTTTTTATCGGGAATGTCTGCAATATTTATTTCCAGGGGAATCTTTTCTCCGGATTTTGACAAAACATGAGCGATCAGAACAGGGGTATCTGATTGTAACTTATCAGAAAGTATGGTCTCGAATTCATCAATCAATCCAGTGATGGGCAGATCTTTCATTCCCTCTTGTTCATATCCGCAGGTTTCCAGGGCGGATGGATTGGCGTAACTGATTTTTTTGTCCTTGGAAATAACAAGAATCATCTCTTTTGCGGTTTCAGCCAGCAGGCGGTATTGTCGTTCACTAACCTCTAACGCGGCTTCAGTCTTTTCATGTTCCAGTATTTCATCTTTTAAACAAGATTCTGATTGAGAAAGCTGATTCACTTTTTTCTGCAACTCAATGTTGGACAATTTCATTTGAGAATAGAGTTCAAAACTTTCCAAAGCATTGGCGCAATGGACCATTAAAATTGAAAATAATTCAAACGCGGCTTCCTGGATGTGTTTGGAATTTTTCTCAAGCACACCAACAAACATCCCCCGAACGCGGGAAGCCGTTGCCAGCACATGGAGAAGCAATTGATGTTCAGAATCCTTTGAATAGGCCGTGATTGGCTCTTTTTCCAGCACTGCCCTTGAAAAGGTACCATCTTCCACCAGGATATCGATTTCCCGCCCTAATGTGACTTTATCCGTATCAGGATAACAACAATATGGATAAAATTCTGAATCTTTTTCATTGACCAGAAAAAAAAAGACCTGTTTGAAACCGATAATCTGTCTGGCCCGGGCCTGACAATTTTCAAAGATTTTACCCAGATCTTCCAGCTGGCTGATACTGGAGTTGAAATCGCCCAGTTCTTTTGCCAGATCCAGTGCCATCATTTTAAAAAAGTTGGCCTGCTCCATGTACTCCAGGCGCTTATCAAGATCTGTTTTATAGAATTTATTCATTGAAAAATTGAACCGTTTCGGCAACCTGCCGATCAATTTGTTTTACAATGGAGACCAGTACGCTCTCGGGTAAATCCAAGGCTTTCCAGGCATTCACGCTCAGCTTCGGCATTTGTTTTTCTTCGGCAAATCCAATACCAATGACATCGGACAGCCAATTGGCAAGATACACTATCGCCATTTCTTTAGATGGCAATGTTTTAAAATTATCATGATGGTGGTCAATCAGAGAAGAAATATTCTCTGAAAAATTCCAACTTTTTGCCAACAGGCTTCCAAACCGCGCATGGGTCATTCCAAAATATCTGGGTTCAACTTGATAGAGGTTTAACCCCAGGATCCGGGATTTATAAAAAACCTGATTACATTCAGCCGGACAAAAATTTAAAAAAATCAACCAGCCGATATCATGCAGCAGGCTGCTCACAAAAACGCGTTCAGAGTTAATCCCTTTTATTTGTGATGCCAATGCTTTGGCTGCAATACCACTGGCCACACTGTGCCGCCAAAACGCCTGCATATTAATTTTCTGATTACAAATCCCTTTAAAATAATTAACCACAGTAATACCAAGGGCCAGAGAACTGACCTGTTGGGTTCCCAGAGCCATTGCCGCATAATGAAGGGATTCCACCTTCTCAGGAAGGTTGTAATAAGCAGAATTAACGATTTTTAAGAGGGTTGCACTCAAGCTGGGGTCTTTGCTGACAATATTGGCAATATCCTTGCCCGAACATTTTGGATTCTGACTGGCCTCATTAATTTCAGTAAAAATCGTAGGAAGCGCAGGTAATTTCAAATCCTTTTTCAATAAAGTTTGAATTTCTTCTGGAGATTTAATATTGTCTGATTCTGAATCAACCGGGTTCTGTTCTTCCTGAAAGGCAGAAAAGGGCTCAAATTGACCCTGTGAATACCGCTCCAGGCAGATATCATAGACAGCCTCAATCACTGGATTTTTCAAATCATTTTTGTTAAACCAGGAATCAAGAAACTGCCTGGCTTTTTCATCGTCTTTTTTTGTTTTTTCTGAATTTGCAGGGGTTTTGGCTGCAGGGTCCTGAAGGATGATAATTTCCGGTATTCCCCACATTTTTAAAATGCGGATCTCTTTTGGGGTCAGCTTTAAATCTTTTGATAATAGACGCCGGCCTTCCTGGTTGACAACATCTTTACCCAGAATCATGCCAGGCTTTAATTTATCAACATTGATTCGTTTCAATTGTCTCTCCAATTATTTTCCAATTGTTGAGTAATACCGATATGATTTTAATCATGCATTAATTCCATTAAAAAAGCAAAAAATAATTATCCTTTGTCTGGCCTATTCTATCTGAATAAGATGGTTCTCAATATTTACCAGCTTTTTTATCTGTTTTTCTTTAAGCATGATCTCTTCGGTCTGCTTCCAGGAAATTATGTCAATCGTACCTATCCTGGTGGATGGCAGCGGCTTGATCAAAGCCCGGGTGGCAATTAATTGTTCTTTCTGGATCATGCCCTGTGTGCCTTTGTCCAGTTTTTTTACTGCTGCAAGAACATCGGTCTCATTGGCTGGATTCATGGCGGCTTCCCATCCTTTTAAAAGAGCGGATAAGAATTGTTTCACCTTTTTGGGGTTCTTTTGGACCATGGCCTGGGTAGTAATGACCGAGTTGGCCACTAAATTAACGCCAAAATCTGCCGGATTAAAAAAATGGACCCTTTCACCTTCTTTGGCCAGCTTTGCTTTAAGAATCACGCCCTGGGAATTTCGATAGACCGGCCAGACATCCACCTGGCGTTTTAAAAACGGGGTAAAATCAAACCTTACACCGGTCAGAGTCACCTCAGTTTCATTGATGCCTGCCCTGGCCAGAAGCGTCTTCATAATGGTTTCATCATTCCCGCCATAGGTAATCCCGATGCAACGACCTTTTAAATCCTGCAATTGTTTTATTTCAGGCTGGTCTGCCCGATAGATCCACTGCATGGGATTAATCTGGAACAACTGGGCAATCACCACAACTTTAGCGCCTTTTTCAATGGCACGGATCACCTGGTCTGCCGAGGCCACACCAAAATCCGCATATCCCAGTTCCAACTCATTAATGGCATTTTTCTCAGGACTGCCCTCTTTAATCTCAACAATCAAGCCTGCCTTTTCAAAATATCCTTTGGCACTGGCATAGATATCTCCGGCAACGCTGGTATTAAACAGCCATTTGAGTCTATAATTGAGTGGTTTATTTTCCTTGTGCTTAAAAAGCAATATCGCTGATACAGACAAAATCAGAAGCAATAAAATGACAAAGATTTTCTTCATGCGATTTCTCCTTTATCAGACATCAGCCATCTGTTTTTCATCTGTTCTCCTATTGTTTCCAGGATACCCTGATAAATGGAGATAAAAATACCAATCATAAACAAAGCAATCAATATTTTAGACAGATCACTCTGGTAGAGTGCAATCCGAATACTGTAACCAATCCCTGCATTGGCGGCAATGAATTCTGCCACAATGGTTCCTGCCATGGCGAGAGTGGCGCTGCCGGAGATCACTGTGATCAATTTGCTTAAATTCTCAAATGCCCTGATTTTAACTTCCAGCTGCCAGCGCATCCGTCCGGTCACTCTGTAAAAATGTTCAATGTCTTCCACCGGGGTGGCCATAATCCCCAAAACTGATAACAGCAAAGGGAAATAACAAATCATGGAGGCGATGAGCAGCCTTGAAATAAACCCGTCTCCCAGAAGAATAAAAATAATCGGGGCCAGAGCAACAATAGGATAGGCCTGTATGTTGTAAGCCGTTATTTTAATAAAAGACCCGATCCAGGATGATTTACGCCCGGCAATGCCCACAGTAAATGCCATAAGAATGGAAAGACATTGTCCTAAAACAGTAACGGATAAGGTGTTCAATACATCAAATAAATAAGGGATAAAAACCAGTCCAAGGGCCTCCTTCATCACTGAAATCCCGGGAATAACGTAATCAGACAAAGATAAAAAAAATTTTACCATGCCTAATAACAGGATGCCGATGGCATATACAATTAAAAACTGGTAGATACGTCTAAACAGCATTCATAATCTCCAGCATGGTTTTATCCAGATCTTTTTTCTTCAATGCTTTATTGCTCTTGTGGTCCTGTCCTGTGACCATAAAAAAAGCGTTAGCAAAAGGAGATTTGCCAAAAACAAGGATCTGACTGCAAAATTTTGAGACCTCCATCAGATTATGTGAGATATATAAAAACATTTTGTCTTTAAACAATTCTTTGATTGCCAATACAATGGCTTGACGGAGCTTTTCATCCACATTGGCAAGGCTCTCATCCATAATTAAAAGATCGAAATCCTGGAGCAGATAACGGATAAGATTAATCCGATTCTGTTGGCCCATGGAAAGCTTTGAAAACCGGGATGTTAACACATCCTTTAATTCAAAGATATCCACCAGGGTCTCTTTTAAGTATTCTTTACCTTTGGGGGTGACCTTGTCCAAATGCTTTCCAGTACTTGACCAACCCGGCAGTCGTTCTAAATTATAAGAATAAAGAATGATTTTTATATCCTGGGTGATAATCTGCTGTCCCAACCGATCACCCGGACTGGCAATCAATTTGGCAAGGGAGGTTTTGCCAACACCTGAAGGACCAAACAAGGCATTAAATCCAGGATTTTCCATGGAAAAACAAAGATCATTGATCACAGCTTTTTTGCTGCCAGGATAGGTGTAGCTTAAATTATTGCATTCAATACGCATTCAAGGCTCCAGGATAAAATACCATCAAGTGCATCTGAACTTAGCGAGCTTTTCGTTAAAAATCAATCGATTCCATATTTGAAAATTTTTTTTCTATAAATTTTATAGCAGCATCATGATGTTCATCTTTTACATCTGCCCTGGCAATGGCAAACGCCAGGGCTTTATCTTTGTTATTTTCAAAAATATAACACCACATCATACCGGCAAGCGCACCGATACCTGCTTCATTTATCCTCAAGGCCTTTTCAAAACTATCTCTGGATTTTTCATAAAGTTTATTTTTATAAAATGCCCATCCTTTGAGATTATGGGTCAGGTATGATCCGGGGGATTCAATAACTGCTTTTTCAAACCATTCAAGATCAAAAAGTCCGTCCTTAAACAAAGACGGATCGATATAGTTCAAATAGGTGGCCTCAATTGCGCAGCCAAGATATTCAAGCCCCTGGATACTGATATTTTCTTTCCATACTGCCTTTGCTGCCAGTTTGGCATCAAGGGTCAGATTGCACTGAGAAAGCCATTTAAAAAAACTGTGGCCAAAACCAACCAGAAAATCAAATGGTTTTAGACAAAGGTCAGTATCATGCTTTTTGCCAAGTTCTGCATCATAAAGAACTAGGAAAACCTGAACAGCCGCTTTTGTTTGTCTGTATTTACCGTAAAGCCAGTATCTGATTTTCTGTTTCTTTGCAAGCAGGTCTACCTCTGAAAAACGGTTTTTCCCCCGACAAAAAGCGTGCAGTTCAGGAACTGTTTTAAAAATTTTATTGACCCGCCAGCCAAACCAGAATTCTGCAAGACCGGAATGAACCGCAACCATATTACCAAGCAGAAAATGAATCCCTAACCCTATTCCATTGTAATCCTGATACCCATCCGGCTGAAGGGGCAGAACAATCAGTTTTGGCCTGTTTTCCATTACTCCTCCTTAATTTAAAAAAAGCCTATGAATACCGTCCTGCAACATCATCAAAGATGACCTGGCACGAGAGTTTACCACCCAGCCATATCTTTCCTGGTCAAAAGAGATGGGACAAAAAATTAAGGCGGGAAACACCGGCTTTTTTAAAATGGAGAGCCTGTTATAATCATATGCCTGTTTCGGGTTCAAGAGACCGAAGAAGCGAAAAAACCAATAAAGGATGTTTTATCCCTTTTAAACTGACCGGTCCATGTGGATACACCGGCCATAGCCCATCCACCATATTTTTTGTTTCCTCACCCATAAGAATATCTCCGTGCCTGGCATGGTCTGACAAACGGGCCGCAATATTGGTCACCGTTCCTGTGGCGGTAAAGGTCATGCGGGTATTCAAAGACCCTTTAAACCGGGTCATTCCCACAAGCGCAGAACCGGAATTTATCCCGATATTTACATCAATCGGGTCCATACCCGGTTCCAGAGACCGGTTAATGGCCCGGTTGCGATCAATAATTTCAAAGGCCGCTTTTACCGCATTGATCGCATTGGTCCTTGCATCATGATCCTTGAATATGATCATAAGCGCATCCCCGGATGTTTCATTGATATCCCCGTGAGACCTGTGAATGGGGTCCACAAAACTGGAAAACATTTTTTCAACAATAGCGTTGACTTCAGCTTCTGGCCGACCATCGCTGAATTTTGTATACCCTTCCATATCCAGGAATAGAATAGTCACCTCTTTTTGTTCTTTTTCTTGCGTCAACAATTCCGGGTGTTTCTCCACCATCTGCCGAACCGAGCCCGGGACAAAGGGGGTTAGATTGGCCAGTTTTCGGCTGATATGAATTTTTTCCTGGGTAATTTTCCATTGGCGTTTGGCATTTAAAATAATATTTCCCAGAATATCTGCAAAATCCCGAATTAAAAAAAAATCCTTGCGGGTATACCGGCTAAGGGGCTGGATCACCACACTGATAGCTGCCAGAACCTTGTCCCCCACAAAAACAGGCATGGCATATTCCGATCCCACTGCCACAAGAGAATTATCCGATCGCTGCACAGGTTGTGTTTGTGATACCACAACGGCTTTTTTCCTCTGAATGGCTTTTTGTACTGCCGGCCGACTCCGTTTACAGGACTGACAGCTCACCGGCTGTTCATACAAGGCACATTGCAAGGGACTTGTGTATTTGTCCGCCTCGGGGTCCAGCAAAAGAACACACACCTCCATGGCATTGGGAATTGTTATCCGAAGCTCTTCTCTCACTTTTTCGATGATCTCGTTGACTTCCATCAAAGGGGCAATTTTGCGAATCAGCTTTCGCTGCGCAAGAAACCGCTCTTTATAATATCTGTCCATTTTTTATTGTCCCTGTCTTGCAATAATTGTGTAAAAAAAATTTTATAAAAAACAGTCTGAAAATTCTTTAAAAATACCAATAAATTTATTCCGTATCTTTTTTATTTTCAAATGATCTATAGTTTTTCCATCCGGATTCATAAAAAGATCCTGATTCAATTCAATCTGAAGCACATTCTTGTCCGGATATTTCCGGCCATAGGAGACAGTGATAAACCCTCCTTTGTATGGATAATTAATGCTGACACTAAATCCAAATGACTCACATATGGACTTGATTAACAATATCTTGTCTTTCGGACATGATACAGGTCCCAGGACTGGATCAAAATTGCCTTTTGTATCTCCATTATTGCTTAAAATAATATCTTTGCGAGGAAAGCCTGCATCTGGCGCGTCTTTAGGTCCAATCCCATTCAGAGAATGGCAGTCAAATAAGAACTTGATTTCAGGGCGGGCAAACGCTTTTTCAAGGTCGTCGTGATAGGGTCTATAATACGTGTCTATCAATTGGTCAATGGTTACAAGATCTGGATATTGACCGGATTTAAAAATTTCCAGACCACTGTAATCAGTTTTTGCCACAACGCCTTTGATATCAATATTTTCTGGATTTCGATTAAGATCCACCACCAGGCGACTGAATTGAGCCTGAATAGCAGGTATGGACAAATCATTAAAAATCTCCTTTGTCCCAAAATCTTCTGATTCTAAAATTTCGTCTTTATTTAATGCAAACTTGTCAAATAGTTCATCTGGGATTTTTGATGAACAATGGGGTAATGATATTAAAAAAGCAGATGTCATAATCCTCCTTTTATTTTGGTCGAATCCATTATTTTAAACTTACCGCCAACAAAAAAACTGTGACCCCATGTGGATCAATGAAAATGAAATCCCGGCTGAACCTGGATCAACTTTTTTGTATAAGGATGTTGAGGGTTCCGGATGATCTCTTTTGCTGTATTGATTTCAACAATATTTCCTTCATGAATAACGGCAATACGATCACAAAGATATTTTGCAGCAGCAAGGTTATGGGTAATAAAAAGAAACGTCATATTAAATTTATCTCTTATCTGGGTTAAAAGCCTGAATAACTGAATGGCAATGGTGGCATCCAGCATGGAAGTGGGCTCATCTGCCACAATAAATTCAGGTTCCAGAACAATGGCCCTTGCAATGGCAACACGCTGCCGCTGACCACCACTGAGCTGGTGGGGATACCGGTCATAATATTCTTTCCCAGGTGAAAGCCCGACTATTTCAAGGGTGTGAATCACTTTTTCCTGTCGTTGGGTATTATTTCCGATTTTATGTACGTTTAAGGGTTCTATAATGGTTTCTGAAATTGAAAGATAGGGATTTAAAGACTGATAAGGATCCTGAAAGATCATCTGAACCCTTGAACGATAATTATTCAAGGCTTTTCCGGTCAGCTTGTTTACCGAATTTCCATTCAGAAAAATTGTCCCTTGGGTTGCCTGTTCCAGTTTTACCAGAAGTCTTCCCATGGTTGTCTTCCCACTGCCGCTTTGTCCGACAAGCCCGAATATTTCTCCTTTTTTAATCCCCAGATCAATACGATTAAGGGCAATGACCTTATTATCATCTTTTGAAAAAAAACTTTTCCGGGGATTGTACTCTTTCACAATCCCCTTAAGTTCAATAATAAATCTGTTCTTTTCAATGTTTTCAGTCATGATCTTTTCTGCCCAAGTCCTTGTTCACAGCAAAAAGCCTTGTGGGTTGATGTCAGATCTATCCAGCCGGGTGCATCATTCTGACAAGTTTTTGATCGGCAATTGCAATTAACTGAAAAACGGCATCCTGTATTTATACCGGTCAGGTCGGGTGTTTCCATCATGTCGGGAACAAAGATATCTTCATCACTGTCAAGACTCAGATAGGATGCCAGCAGCATTTTTGTATAGGGATGTTTTGGAGACTTGAAAACTTCCTGCTTTTTCCCCATTTCAACAATCTGTCCTGCATACATCACACAGATATTTTCACATACTTCAGCAACCACGGCAATATCATGAGAAATAAAAATCAGGCTCATATTCATGGCCTGCTGTATTTTTTTTATCTCCTTTAAAATCTGGTCCTGAACAATAACATCAAGAGCGGTTGTCGGTTCATCAGCAACAACAAGCTTGGGGCTGCAGGCCAGGGCCATGGCAATAATGGCTCTTTGTTTCATGCCGCCGCTGTATTCATGGGGATAATCAAAAATGCGGGATTCCGGAATTTCAACCAGATTAAAAAGGGTTTTCAGCCGGTCATTGACTTTATCTGTTGAAAGACCCGGGTTATGAGTGGTAATTGCTTCTGCAATCTGTTCTCCAACCCGGAAAACCGGATTTAAAGCATTCATGGCTGCCTGAAAAATCATGGCAATTTCCTTGCCCCGGATTTTTTGCCATTGTTTTTCGGTAAACAGACTTAAATCCTCTCCTGAAAAATGGATACTGCCCGAAAGAACAGATGCATTTTCAGGCAACAGCCCCATCAGCGCCATGCCAATGGTGGTTTTACCGCATCCAGACTCCCCGACAAACCCCAATGACATGCCGTGTTCAAGGTTGAAGGAGACGTTGTTTACAGCTGTTAACAGACCTTTTTTAGTGTCATATCCAATGCTTAAATTTTCAACAGATAGTATGGTCATATTGATTAATCCTGCCCCTCTTTTCTCAATCTTGGATCAAGGACTTCATCCATTGCCCTTCCCAGCATGTAAAACGCCAGTGTCAGAAGGGAAATGCACACGCCCGGAGGTATCAGCCAGTAAGGCGCCTGAAACATGTGGCCGGTTTTCCAGACCCATTGGAGCATCATCCCCCAGCTGACCTGGCTGGGATCGCCAAATCCCAGGAAGGACAAAGCCGCCTCCACAAGAATAGCGGATGTGACCCTGAACGTCATATAAAGAAAGGCCAATGGAAGAACATTTGGCATAATATGCCTGAAAATAATCCTGATATTGGATGCTCCTGCAACCCGTGATGCTTCGATGAACGGACGATGTTTCAAAGAAAGGGTCTGAGACCGGACAATACGGGATACTGCCGGCCATCGTAATATGGCAATGATAAATACAATAAGCCAGATATTAAACTGACCGAATATGGAGGCCAGAATTAAAAGAATAACCAGAGACGGCATTACCATGATAATATCTGCCAGGCGCATGAGAAGGATATCAATAATGCCGCCGGCATACCCGGATATCATGCCGATGGTGGTGCCGATAACAACACTGATAAATGCGGAAGAAAGACCCACGATAAAAGCTACTTTTGATCCCTCCAGCAACTGGGCAAACAGATCTCTGCCCACATTGTCTGTACCCAGCCAGTGCGATAAACTCGGGTAGGTAGACACTTTGATGTTTGGATCGGTTCCGGTCATGGGATCATACATGGGCCCTATAAAGGGGATAAAAAAGCTTGCAACCGCCATCACTAAAAAAACAAATAAAATAAACAGACCTGCTTTTCCCAAAGGATTTTTTATAAAAATTGTCCATCCTTTCTGAAACCGCACAATATAGTGATTTCGACGCACCGGGTTATCCTTTATATTCTTTTAATGTGTATATAATTAAAATTCATTTTAGTACCTGATCCTCGGGTCCAGATAGGCATACAGAAGATCCACAACCAGATTGGCAATCAGTACCACTGCTGCAATGAGTAGAAAACAAGCCTGGGCAAGGGGATAATCATTGTTACTGACTGCAAAAATAAGCTCTCTTCCAATACCGGGCCAGGTAAAAATCTGTTCGGTCAAGGCCCCGCCGTTAATGGAAAAGGCAAGGCTTAATCCCACACTTGTGATCACCGGAAGTGCCGCATTTTTAGCAGCATGCTTATTACGGATCACTTTTTCAGACAGCCCTTTTGCCCGTGCCGTTATGATATAGTCCTCCCTTAACACACTGAGCATGCTGGATCGCATTAATAAGAGATAAGATCCCAGGTGAATAAAAAAAAGAGTGACCAGGGGTAAGAGCATATGATGAAGGACATCTATGGTTTTCATAAAAACCGAAGCATCCTGAATCCATAACTCCGGAGAAATAATCCCCCCCAGGGGAAACCATCCGACCTTATAGGCCAGTATCCACAACAAAAGCAGGGCAAACCAGGGAATAAAAAGCGTATGACCGACAAGAGCGGATATGGATAAAAAATTGTCCAGGCCTGATCCTTTGTTCCATGCAGCTATTTTGCCTAAAAACACACCGGCAAATGCAGCCAGGAGAGTGGATGTGGTAAAAAGCAGAATCGTACATGGCAGTTTATCCATGATAATATTTGAAACCGGTTCCCCATAGTGAAAAGAACGCCCCATATTTCCTGAAAAAAAATTTTTCACATATATGAAATACTGGATATGTGCAGACTTATCCAGGCCAAGCTGCTCTATCATAAGCTGAGTGTCTTCGGCGGTCAGCGTCGGATCTACCATCCTTGAAACCGGATCTCCCGGCGCCAGGCGGAACAAAAAAAAGAGCATGGTAAGAATAATTAAAAAAATGGTGAAAATTTCAATCAGTTTTTTGAAAATAAATTTCTGATTTCTCATTTCTTATGATCCGGATTTCGCTGAGTTCATTATTTGGGTTTCACCATGCATAAAGACCAGATATTGCCGATGCCGTCAATTTCCTCAATCCAGCCGCTGAATCTATTCGTACTGACTGCTTCAATGATTTGCGGATTATATAATGGAATATAGGGGACGTCTTGCATTATGATTTTCTGCATCTCCCATATCATCTTCTTTCTTGCTTCAACATCAACAATGCTTATTTGCTGATTGGCCAGGGTATCATAGTCAGGATTTTTATACCCGCTCATGTTCCAGCCTCTTGGCTTGTCATTTTCAGAATTAAAAAATGACCTCAGATAATCCGGATCAAGATTGAGATGACCATACCCTAATATGAAGGCATCAAATTCATGTGTTCCTTTTACCTTATCAATCAGAGAGTTAAAAGACATGGGCCTGGCAAAGGCCGGCATCCCCATATCCCTGAGCCATTCTTGAATCATTGTACCGGTAAAGGCCCGCTTGGGATCATAGTCAGCCGGTGGGGTCAAGATGACAAATTTTTCCATAAGCTCTCCGGAAGGAAGCCGTATTCCTACCCCCTTCACGATATTGCCCTCATCATCAAGGGGTGGAATTTCCCAGGTATAACCGGCAGTTTTTAGAAGATGGTAAGCAGCCCTGATCTGCTCTTCCGGGGTTTGACCATATCCAAATTTTTCAACATTGGGATTGTACCAGAAATGATTTCCTTCCGGCACGATGGAATGCATGGGGGTCCCGTAATTCTGAAGAATCCTTGTCAGAATAAACTCTTTTTTGATCAATGTGGCAATGGCCTGTCTGAGAATTTTATCATTGAACGGCAATTTTCTGACGTTAAATCCCATATAGTACAACGCACTTTTCTTATTTAAAAATATCTGAATATTGTCCTGTTTTTTTAAATCCTCCAAGTATCCCGGCTGAATATCCCACCAGTAGAAATCAATTTCTCCTGTTTTCAGCGCCAGGATGGCCACATCGCTGGTGCCGTAAATTTTAAATAACAGGCTGTCCGCAAATGGACCAAGCAAAAATCCGGCGATTTGTTTTCCTGTTCCAAAAAAATACGGATTTTTTTTCATGTGAAGATAAGCCCCTTTTTTATATTCAAAAAGAATAAAAGGTCCGATCCCTATTGGTTTTTCAACCAAATAATCCTGTATGAACCTGAGGGGTTTTTCCGTTTCCATGGCTTTTGCGGCAACCTGTTCCCATTCTTTTTTTGAAACAATGGAAGCGGTCAGAACCCGGGAAATAAATATAGCGGACGGTTGGCTTAAATAAAATACAACCGTATGTTTGTCCGGCGCTTCTATCCGCTTAATCACCTTCCATGTGCTGTAGTATCGAGGAATTTTAAAATCAAAAACCATCTTTTTGGTAAATACAACATCTTCGCTCGTGAATTCAGACCCGTCAGACCACTGGGCTTGCCTGAGTTTGACCGTATAGGACAATTCTTGTTCATTGAAAACCGGAGCTTCTTTTGCCAGCCACGGAATAATTTCCAAAGTGCTGGGATCTCGAGTATAAAGCGGCTGGTAAATCTGGCTCAAAATTTTTTTTGAATTTGCATCACTGGCCAGCCAGATATTCAAAGACTTGGGTTCTTCAGGAAGTCCGATTTTAAGAAGCGTGCTCTTGGATGTATTCTGGCAGGAAAAAAGAACAGCACCGAAAACAACCATTAATCCGGAAAAAAGCATACTGCTGATAAATAATTTAACCGACAAGTTGAACTGTTTTAAGGCCCCCGGATTTTTTCGATTCAATAATTTTTTGTTCAACAAAATCCACCACCTTTAATTCAAGTTTGCAATTATCAAACAAGTTAATTCTGGGAATTCCTCCCGGGCTCACACAATTAACCTCAATTAGTTTATCCCCTATAATATCAATCCCGACAAAAAAAAGACCATCTTTTATCAGTTTTGGCTTTATTATTTCGCAGATCTCTCGTTGTCTTTTTGTTATCACATGCTTGAACGCCAGGGCACCGGCATGAACATTGGTTCTGAAATCTCCGGAAACAGATTTTCTTGCCATGGCACCTAAAATTTCCCCATTCAGCAATAAAATTCTGATATCCCCATCCTTTTTCACTTTTTTCAGATACTCTTGAACCATAATGGGACGTCTTTCAGGATATGGCTTGCTGGCTCTGACATAATAATTGATCAAAGAATTTAAATTTTCCTGATCCCTGTTGCTCACTTTAATAACCCCATGACCGCCATGGCCCTGAAGCGGTTTTATCACCATATCACCGCCAAAATCATCAATCAGTTTTTTTAAGCGTCTAGGATCTCTTGATACATGTGTTTCAGGAATTATTTCAGGAAAATTTAAAATATATGCCTTGCTGTTGCCATTGAGCTGGCCAAAGGTACTGTTAATGATGAACACATCATCACTGATAGGACCTAATAACTCCATAACTTCATAAATGATGGGAGGATCTTTTCGTAAGAAAAGTGCATCAAGATCTGTGACGATTTCAAAGATAAGCTCTTCCTGGTCAAGGCATTGGATCAATGCCTTCCAGTATTTCTCCATTGAAAGGTCGGATTGAACGCTGATATTTCGCATTCTGGCAACCACTTTATTTTCACGGATATAGATATCATGAGGTTCTAAAAAATAAACCGTATGGTCTCTTTGATTGCATTCATACATTAAATAAGCGGTTGTTTCCCATATGGGGTCAATATGCCGCAAATTGTCCATTAAGAACCCAATTTTCATAATATTTCAATTATCCTTTCAAAATCCTGTCTGTAAAATGATGACCCATCATTTGTATGACAAGCATTGTAAATTGTCAAACCCTTAGTGAGTCTGTCTTTTAAAATTCGAAAAGGGGGTTTCCATTCTTGTTTTAACAAAAAAACATCCTGGTTTTTATCCATCAAAGCTGCAGCATAAAAAAATTAAACCAAGACAAAACACAATATCTAATGTAATCTTAAGTATCATACTTAAAAGACTTTTATCAGTTTATTCTTTTAATTTTAACAGTATTGGGTACAAAACATGTCAGATACCTTATTCATACAATTTTACAGCAAAACAAAAAGCGGCTGGTTTGATCTTTGCAATGGTTTTTCAGACACCTATGACCTGTGCCAAAGCAAAGGTGATTTCCTGTGGATGGAACATGAGGCAGACAATGACAAATGGTATGAGGAACCAACATATCAAAACAGACTCCTCCCGATCCAAAAAGGCCGGGTATATGTCAGTGCAAGTTATGTCAATCATCTGTACCAGGCATATACATGGGCAACCCTGTATCCTGACATCGAGTTTATTGTGGGCGGTCCTGTGGCATCGGAAAGGTGCGTGAGTATTGATGGCTGGAATTCGGTTCATTTCAAAGTTGAAAAAGAACTGCCTTCCAACCTCTTTCTCACCGGTCAAAGTGTAGAAGATCTGTTCAAGGTCCCCAACTTTTCAGGAAAATGGAAATTTAAGGTTCCAGGTGTAATCCCCCGGGACAGCCGGATCTATTTTTCATACACCCTTGAAAATATGTGTTACTGGAAAAAATGCCCGTTTTGTTCCATTGCCCAGCAGTCCACTGAGCATTTCAGAAAAAGAGAAAAGATCGATCTTGAGTTTTTGAATTTTGATTTTCAAGGACATAAAATTGTTCGCCTAAATACAGGTTCCATCATGCCTGAACATATTAAAGCCATTCTGCCTCGCCTTCCCAACCTGAAAGATATTGAATACAGATTTTTCATGAGAGCGGCCAAAGCTGAAACAAATGCATTAAAGCAGGTAATAAAACAACTTGACCAAAATGTTCCAGACTGCACAATAGGATTTGGAATAGAATTCCCTTCAGACCGGATGTGGAAATACCTGAACAAGGGAACAAAAATGGATGAAGTTTTTGAAACCCTTGAACTATGCCGGAAAAGTGGTTTCAAAGTTAATGCAAATGTGATTCTCGGCTGGAATAATCTTATTGAACAAGACCTTAAGGACCTTGAACATTTCATGGACACCCTTTCTGAAAATGCCGTGACAACCCTGCAGCTCAGATGGCTTTTTGCTCACCCCTATACAAAAATACATGAAAATTATGACGGGGTTCAAAATTCAATAAAATTAGGCCCGTTTAACTGCGGGTTTAATGTCAGGGTCAATGAAAAACAAAAAACCCTGAATATGGAAGCGGCAAAAATCATTAAGGAAAAATGTGGGTTAAAAAAGATTAAACTTGAAGGGTATAAAAATCTTAGCAAAGGCATGATTTAAGCTGTGACTTAAGCTGCAGTTGACTTTATTCTTCCTGTGGTTATTATGATACAGATAATTCCAAGGAGCAAATAATGAAAACAAATTTTTTTGATATCCCGCTTAACTCAATGGTAAGCCTGTCACCTTTACTGGATTTCTGGGAAAAAAAGCTGGTACCTAAATGCCATCACATGGCTCATATATTTAAAGAAATAAAGCAACAAATAAAGCAAACCCCTGAACTCCAGGGATCTATCAAAGATATCAGTACCCTGAATGAATTCCACGAAATCATAAACCCTTTAATGAGTATTGTCTTTCCACCTGCCTCCTTTGATACGGAAATCGCGGGGGCTCTTACACCCTGCACCTTTGAGCCTTTTTTCGTAACCCCTATGTTTCAAAAACTGTTCATCGATGAAAACAGATTTTTAAACGGCCGCGCCAATCAGGACAGCGATACTGCACAAGATGAAAGGCTTTTAAGGATTTATTTTCTGGTCCTGGACCGGATATACAATATCAACGCCCAGGGACTCAACAATGCAACCACCCGTATTGTGATCGATGAAAAAACTGGATTGGACAGATACTTCAGAGTAGTACCTGATTTCCAATTTGTTAAGGTTATGGCGCAAAAGGCCCCAAAAGAGCTGTCTGATAAAGATCAGGCCATTATTGCAGATAATATTACAGATATTAATGTATTAAAGACATTCATAGACTTGAGTCAGTTTAAATTTACAGGATTTACTGTTGTTCGCGCCATGGATATCACCGACTCTGAAGTTATTTCCGCTCTTGAAAGAGATTTGATTGATGAACAGTCTATTTTTTCATCAGAAGGAATCAAACTTTTGGAATTTCGCCTCCAGACACTTTTCAAGCGCCCGGATCTGGCCGTGGGAATCGGTGCCCTTCAAGGTAATCAGGTCATGATTATTAAAAATGACTGCCTCTCGAATATCAATTGTCTTTTCTCAAATTCCCACCATTTGAACCTGAATGATTTAAAGGGCTCTGTATGGATGAGCGCTGTTGAAAAAGGATCCACTTTAAGGGTCAGCGATCTCAAAGAAAAACCGGATAAGGTCACGGCAGAACAGCAGGCTGCAGCAGCAGGAATAAGATCCATGCTGATATCCCCGCTATCCTACCAGGGGAAAGTCATCGGCATCCTTGAAGTCTTTACTTGTAAGCCCAATGATCTTGGCCCCATGGAAACCATGCTGCTTGAACAGGTGACCCCCATCTTTTCCGTGGCATTGAAAAGAGGACTGGATGAACTTGGAAAAGCCGTCCAGTCCATCATAAAAGAAAAATGCACGGCGGTTCATTCTTCAGTGGAATGGCGATTTAAAAAGGCAGCCATGAGCCACATGGAACGCCTTCACCAAGGGATAACGTCTGAAATGGAATCCATTATCTTCAAGGATGTGGTTCCCTTTTATGGTCAATCTGATATCCGGGGATCATCCTTTGCCAGGAATAAAGGCATTGCCCAGGATTTAACCCGACAACTCACCATGGCGCTTGATATCATGGAAGCCGGTGTTAAAGAAAGACCCTGGCCTTTGTTGGAAGAATACAAGTACCGGATAGAATCAAAAATTGAGTCGATTTCATCCGGGGTTAACTCCGGAGATGAAGTATCGGTTTTTTCTTTCCTGAACGATGAAGTTTCATCGACCTTTAAGGATCTTATGGGATTAAGTCCCGATATTGCCAGATGCATTGAAAATTACAAGAATGCCCTGGATCCTGTTGCAGGAGTGATTTACGACAAAAGAAAACAATACGAACAAAGCGTGTCCCGCCTTAACGAGGTATTATCTGCCTATCTGGGAAAGGAAGATGCAGATATCCAGCAGACCTTTCCCCACTACTTTGAAAAACGGCAAACCGACGGTGTGGATTATATTATGTATATTGGTGCCGCCATGATGGAGAACCAGAAACTTGCCGCATTTCATATTAAGAACATGACCTTGTGGCAGATGATGCTTGCCTGTGGTCTGGCATGGCATACGGAAAAGATAAAACCTGAACTTACAGCGCCGCTGGATACCTGCCATCTGATTCTTGTCAATCATACCTCCCTTTCCATAAGGTTTCGATTTGATGAAAAGCGATTCGATGTGGACGGTGCCTATGATGTCCGCCACGAAATCATCAAATCCAGGCTGGACAAGGCAATGATCAAAGGAAGCCACGAACGGTTGACCCAGCCCAACAGACTTGCCGTTGTTTACTCCAATCCTGCCGAAGGAAGAGAAATTCGACAACATATGGCTTTTTTGATGAACAAGGGCAAACTGCTCAATGACATGGAATCCCTTGATCTGGACGACATGCCGGAAGTCCGGGGGCTTAAGGCCCTCAGGGTCGGTGTAAATCTTGAATCCAGAGCTGTAGGAAACATTATTGAAATGAAAACCGGATAAATCAGATCGACTTTATTTACTTTGTTTTTTCAATCTGATAAAAAGACACCTTTGGTTTGAATACAGATATAAACCGCGCAATTACTGGATATAATGACAGATAATAAAAACAATAAAGGGGTCAGACAAATTCTTTTGGCCGGTGTTTTCTGGCGTATCCTTTTTATTGAAGTTGTCCTGCTTGTTTTTTCACTTTTCTTTCGCTGGGTTACCGAAGATGCAACCCCTATTGATCTTTTCTGGTATGGTGTGCGTATCATCATTCTTGTTGGAATTATCATTCTTTTTATGATGGTAACCCTGAAAAAATTCCTTACCCATAGAATCATTGCTCCTTTAGAAGCAATCGCTGCTGCAAACAAAAAAACTCAGGGTGACATGTCCGTTGCTGAAGATGTGGAAATCCCTGACGATTCTCCCCATGAGATAAGAACCATTATAACCTCCAGAACGAAAATGCTTAAAACCATATTTGATGTATCTGAAGACCGGCTTCGCCTGGTCAATTTCATAAGGGAAACCTTTGGCCGTTATCTGTCCAGCAAGGTTGTAAATGAAATACTTGAATCCCCGGAAGGTCAACAGATCGGGGGTCGGAGAAAAACAGTTACCGTTTTGATGTCCGACCTGCGGGGGTTTGTCAGTCTATCCGAGACAAGAGATCCTGAAGAAATGGTTCAACTTTTAAACCGCTATCTTGAACAGATGTCCAGAATCATTCTCAAATATGACGGTATCATTGATGAAATCATTGGTGACGCCGTACTGGCTGTTTTCGGGGCGCCGGAAAGCCATGGAAATGATCCGGAAAGAGCCATTGCCTGCGCCCTTGAAATGCAGAACAGCTTAGGTGAACTCAATAAAGAAATCATACTGTCCGGTCACCCCCCCCTTGAGATGGGTATTGGCATAAATACCGGGAATGTTATTGTCGGCAATATCGGGTCACAGCTGAGAATGAAATACGGTATCGTTGGGGCAGTCGTCAATACAGCGGCAAGGATAGAATCCAACAGTATCGGTGGCCAGGTGCTCATCGGGGAATCGACATTTGATCTGGTCAATGAAAAAATAACAGCTGAATCACCCCGCAATACCATGATGAAGGGATTAAAAAAACCCCTTGTATTCTATCCCGTATCTGCCATTCATTCTGAATACAATGTCTTGCTTCAATTGCCGGTGGCACCAAACCAAAACCTGTCAATAAAACTGCCGTTTCAATTATGGACCATTAATGATAAAAAAATAGATGTGATTCCACGGATAGGCGAAACCATACGGTTGGATGACCATACGATAGACGCGGTCATTTTTCCGCCGCTTGAACCATTCACAGATATAAAACTCAAATTTGACTTTTGTATACAAGCCCATTGTTTTGAAGATATTTATGCCAAAAACCTGTCAATTGAAATAAATAATGATCAAAAATTCAATCGGCTGAAAATCACTTCCATGGATCAAAAAGATCGGAACATTATCAAAAAATGGATGGATCAGGCAGCAAGTTGAGGCTTGAACATTTCTTTAAAATTCAATAAAAGGACGTTTAAAAATCATGGATTCCATATTGATATTCAGGTTAAAAAAAACCTTTAAAATGCTCTTTATTTTTTGTATTGCATGCTGTCTTTTTTACAGACTCTCCTTTAACAATGCATGGGCCCTGGACAATAAAATTACCAACTCAATCGGGATGGAATTCATCCTGGTCCAACCCGGTTCTTTTATGATGGGAAGCCCGGAAAAAGAACCGTTTCGAGATACTGACGAACTCCAGCACAAGGTAGAGATTACCACTTCTTTTTACCTGCAGGCAACAGAAGTGACAATAGAACAATGGGAAGCCGTCATGGGCAAAAAAATGTTTACCCGCAAAAGAGGAGGACAAACTTCACCTGTTACCCGGGTTTCCTTTTTTGATTGCCAGAACTTTATTAAAAAATTAAACAAGCAAAACAAAGAAAAATACAGACTTCCATCAGAAGCGGAATGGGAATATGCAGCCAGATCAGGAACAACAACAACCTATTTTTGGGGAAATGACATTGACTGTTCCAAGGCAATGTACGGCAATAACACCAGAGCAAATCCGGAATGCATCCCTTTTTATAAATCCATGAACCTGAAACCGGATGAAGCAGCCCCAGTAAAAACCTTTAAACCCAGTCCCTGGGGATTTTACGATATGCACGGGAATGTATGGGAATGGTGTGCCGATCAATACCGGCCGTACATGGACCGGTCGACCAACAAAGATTATGATACCATTAAACAAATGAGCAGGGTGCGCCGTGGCGGAAGCTTTTATAAACACAGTCAATCCCTTAGGAGTGCCAACAGAACGTATGCTCATCCGGGTGCTCAATTTCAAACAACAGGCTTCAGGCTGGTCCTTGAGGCAAATTAATGCGCAAAAAACTTTTAAGTTTTTTAAAACTGTATGAAAACGAGGTCAGTCTGCTCCTATGGGTTGCCGCCCTGCTGTTCATTATCCGAAGTTCCGGCGTTATTCTGAACAATTATGCGGAAACCGCATTCTTAAAAAGGTATGGTGTTGAATATCTGCCCATTATCAACATGCTCAATGCTGTTGTCACTTTTTTGGTCACAGGGTTTTTATCCGCATTTATGGGTAAGATGCCCGGAGCCAAAATTTTATCCTTTCTTTTTATTTTTTCAGGCATTATTACCGTGCTGATCCGCCTTCTCATCCCCTTTGGATTTAACATTCTGTACCCCTTGCTGTTCATGCTCAAAAGCCAATTTGAATTGCTCCAGGCCTTATTGTTCTGGAACATATGCAATGACCTTTTTAATACCCGGCAATCCAAACGTCTGTTCCCCCTGCTGACTGCCGGTGGGGTGATCGGTCTCATCCTCGGCAGCTTTGGAACTCCTTATTTTGCAAGACTGTTCAGCCTGGATAATCTTTTATATCTTTATCTTTGCACTACTTTTGCCGGTGCAATCATTGTTCAGGCAATGGGCAGAAGTTATCCAACTCTGATCTTCACTGAAAAAACAGCCAAAGAAAAAAAAGAAAAACCTTCCATGATTCAGGAATTCAAGGATGTGCTGCCCTTGATAAAAGATTCCATCCTCATTAAAATCGTATTGGTCCTGACTTTTATGCCCAATGTTGTCATCCCGATCATGAACTATCAGTTCAACTATGCCATAAACGAGCAGTTTGCCAGTGAAGCAGCCATGATCCAGTTTTTTGGTTTTTTCAGAGGCAGCCTTTATACCGTCAGCCTCTTTATCCTTCTTTTTGTCGGCAGGATTTACGGAAGATGGGGCCTGCCGGTGGCCTTGATGTTCCACCCGTTTAATTACATGATTGCTTTTTTCGCATTCCTGTTTCGGTTTGATATGTTTTCCGCCATGTATGCCAGGATGTCCACAAATATCCTTCGCACAACCATCAACATGCCTGCCAATGCCATCCTCATTGGTCTTTTCCCGGAATCCTACCGCAATATGATCCGCCCCTTTTTAAGGGGAACTGTTGTCAGAATAGCCCTTTTTGTCGGCTCATCACTCATCCTTATTTCCGACAATTTTTTCCACTTCCATCCAAGGTATCTCACCCTTGTGGCCCTGCCGTTTATGCTGGCCTGGCTGGGTGCCCCTTTTGTATTAAAATCAAAATATGCTAAAATTCTGCTGGATTTGATTTCCAACAATCTTCTGGATATAAAAAGTCTTGAACAAAAAGAACTGGCACAGGTTTTCAAGGAAGGAAAGATTCTTTCCGATCTTGAACAGTCGTTTTTATCTGCAAAAGGAAAGGATGTGATCTGGTATGCCACACTGCTGAAAACCGTTTCTGCCCAGGAGTTGGACAAAAATATATTTAAAACATTGCCGGACCAGGATGACAAAACAAAAATTGCCCTGATCAAAATGATATCTTCCGAAGCCCTTAAAACCGAATCAAAAAAGCTTTTGCCGATACTGGATCCCAAAAAGCCTGAAGTGACCATCGCCATACTGAAAATCATCTGCCGGCAGGGGTTTGAAACAATAAAAGATGTTGATATGACACCCTATATCAACAATCCTCATGCTGTGGTCAGAGGGTTTACCGCAGCATGCCTGTATTCCCAGAATCCGGATCAATATAGCCAAATGATTGATAACTGGCTGAAATCAGAAGAGATTGATAAAAAACAATCCGGAATTATCGGTGCCGGTCTCAGCGGTAACAGCGAATTCATCATTGATCTTTTTAAAATTTTGTCCAAGCATGGCATTGATCCGATCATACCCGACATTTTCAGGGCATTGTCACGATTGAGGGCAAAGGAACTGAATACCGTCATTTTTGCATACCTGTCCTACGACAAAAAGGATGTAAGATTGGCAGCCCTTGATGCTCTGGATATCAATGATAATATTTCTCTTAAAAAGGCGATTCTCCTTTTGGGCGATCCATCAGATGCCATACATGAATCTGCAAAAATAAAAATAAAAAATTCTGAATATCAGAATAACAAGCTGGTTGTAGAATCCCTGGGACTACCCAGTTCCCGTATAAGAAGAGGTCTTTTTGAACTCCTGGAAACTCTTGATATCAGAGAATTTGACGTATTAATGTTTGCAAAAAACAGCCTCAATGAAAGCTATGCATATCTTGCCATGGGAGAAAATCTTGCCACTCTTCCTCCGGGAAAATTTAGGAATATGGTGATAGAGCATATCCATCAGAAAAAAGAACTGGGACTTAAAAATATCATACAGGTTCTGGCCATCCATGATCAAACAGGAAGAATCAAGACCGCATGGCAGGGCATCTTTTCAAAAGATACCCAGCACCGGGCCAATGCCATAGAACTCTTGAGCGACATCATGGACAGAAAACTTTTGAATGCCATGCTCCCGCTTCTGGAAAGCCCAACCCCCTCAGTGGCGCTGGCAGATGGAAAAAAAGTGGTTAAAATACCTGAATTCGACCCGGATGGAAAAGATGTTTTTTCAAAACTTGTGTCCTCCAGTGATTGGGTGGATATCTTGATGGGGCTGAGTCTGACCCATGAAAACCCTGGTCTGCTTGAAGGGAATGATTTGGTGAAAAAGTTGGAAAATTCTTTAAACAAGAATATTTTAAAGGAAGTTAAAATGATTTTGAACAAAACCCAAACCGCATCTATCGATCCCCAGAGAATACAAACAACCCAAATTTCTCTGGGTGAAAAAATTCTTCTTTTAAAAGAGATTGAAATTTTTTCAGGTCTCAGTGCTGCTGAATTAGCTGCCATTGCAGCTGTCACAAAAGAACTGGACTACCCTGCCGATCAGGCGGTGTTCAAACAGAACACAATTGGAAAGACTGTATTTCTGATCATTGAGGGCCAGGTTGATGTAATCATGGAACATGAAGATGGCAAAGAAATCGTCATTGATCATATTTCATCCGGCGGTGCTTTTGGAGAAATGGCATTGATCGATGATTCTCCACGATCAGCAACAATCAAAACAACTGCTCCTTCCCGTTTTATCATTCTCCATAAACAGGAATTCAAAGAAACCGTCATGGAATATCCGAGAATTGCCCTTAAAATCTGCTCTGTATTGAGCCGGAATATTCGCCATCTGCACAAAAAGGTTCGGGAAAAATAAAAAAGATCGCCACCGCACCTAGCATATTGACCAAAGGTATTAAAACAGTAATTCTGTTCATCATCATCCTTTTAATTGTTTTTCAATGGCATTTGCAAGGTCATCCCTTCCCTGTTCCCTGAGTAATGGAACCATGGGCCTGTAAAAGGGCGGGCGGACCCGTATGGTGATATCAAACTTTGCAATATCCTCAGGTAAAATTTCATCTTCCACAAAAGCCCGGGTTTTATGTAAAAGTCCCAGGGCCGTCAGTTCGGTCATGGTTCTGACACATTTTTCACACTTGCCGCAATTAAGGCGGTCCGGCACATTGGCAAGACATACCCTGAAATTATTAAATGCCACATCCCATTGTGAAACAATTTTTATTTTTTCAAGCCGTGACAGTTCATAATCCCTGTGCCGGATTCTTAAGTTGTAACTGGAATACTCAGGATCAAGCAAGGGGTGTGACCCGCAGGGATGCAGATTGGGAATATCATAGGATGACCCGATAAACATCATGTCAATCCTGTTGGAAAACGAATGCGCCATGGTGGCTAAAACCGCTCCGAAAAAACTATTTAACCATAATACCCGGTCATCACATAAATGCCTGATATTGGTGTAAACAGGGATAAGGATAGCCTCGGCATCATCGGTAATTTTTAGAATAGCCTCTTTTGCTCTGTCAAAAACAGGATATTTCATTCCTCTTTCAACAACACCGCCGATATCAAAGCCATGGAGGAAAAAGCAGTCTTTTACATACCCGGGGTAGGTTTGGGGATAATTTAACCGGTTCAACCTTAACGCTGCCAGAGAATCCATCCCTCCTGACATGACCATCCCGGTCCTGTGAAGGTCCGATCTTTTAATTTCCAGGCTTGTCCTGCCTTCTATAATCAACGGTTTATACTGCCCCTTTGTCCAGTCTTTTAATATGTGCATGGCAACATTAAGACCTTCTTTGAGAAAAGGGCAGATCTCACCATCAATCACAATCCGTTTTTCCCCAAGATGAAGGGCCGGCAAAAGACATCCCACTAAAAAAGCATCAGGGCTTGCAAAAAAACCGTCTTCATATGCGTTTGACGTTTTTATATACACCTGACTGTCGGGCCTGCTGCAATCTTCAAACTGGACCAATGCTGTTGCTTTTAAAGTGTCTTGTTCTTGAGTCAGATGGATATTTGATATTTTCATAGATTTATTATTTTCCGGGTTGTTTTTTTTTGTTCAGTTTTAAATCCACATATTCCAGTATCTTTCCGGCAATATCGATCCCTGTCGCAGCTTCTAATCCTTTAAAGCCTGGAGAATAATTGACTTCAAGAATCTTTGGAAGGCCTTCTTTTTCAACTATCATGTCCACACCTGCTATTTCAAGGCAACAGGCTGTTGCAGCATTAACAGCCAGGTTAATCCATAAAGGAGATGGTTCTATCGCCTCTGCCCGACCATTCTGGTGGATATTGGCCCTGAAATCATGCTTGCCCGGTTCAAGTTTCATGGCGCCGACAACTTTTTTTCCGACAACCAGAAGCCTTATATCCATTCGTCCCTCGGGCTGAATAAATGTTTGAACAATCATCCCTTTTTTTTCTCTTAAATGCTTGTCTAAAAAAGGAATGGCCTGTTCAAGCCTGTCAGCTTTTATCACACCATCACCACCCATCCCATCCACTTGTTTTACAACAACCGGATACCCGCCCAAAAAATCAACTGCTTCTGAAAAATTGATCTTCTCGGTAATAAAACACGATGACGGTACAGGAATGCGAGATGCGACCAGCGCCTGCAAGGTGATAAACTGGTTACGGGCAATGGTCACGCCTTCAAGGCCATTGACAAGAGGAATCCCCATCTGTTCAAACTGACGTACCAGGCAAAGGCCATAGTCTCCCATGGGAGATCCCTGCCGTGGTAAAACAATATCCGGTATTTTAGCCATACCGTTCACTGAAAAGCCAAAATCATCATTGTTTAAGGTGGATAACATTTTATACGGATTAATGAGGAGAATGTCATGGCCCAGTTCTTTTGCTGCCTGGGCAAAACGCTGATTTGGATGAAAGCCAAAATCATTGATAGTAAGAATCCCTATGTTCATTTTTTTAAATTCCAGTTGTCATCAATCATTTGTTCAGGCATCCAGACGCCTAATTCTTTTCCGACCTTTTCACTGTAATAGCTAGCAACCTGTCTGGTCTTGTTCCGCAGGGCAATTTTTTGAGTGGCAGTGTTATCTTCACTGATAATGGAAAAAATCTTATGATCGCCGGCCCTTTGGGTCAAGCCTTCAAGAAGTTTTGCGCCAACTCCGAGCGCTCTGTATTCAGGCCTCACAGAGGTATATCCCCTTTCAAGGAAATGGGTGAAATCCATGCCGGTAATCTGATTAATCCTTTGTATAAATTCTTCTCTCGGGTGTTTTAAACTCGAATTCCCAACAATGACCCCATTTTCCATCGCATACCCTATTAAATAGGCTCTTTCAAGATTATAACGGACATATTTTACATCAACCGAGCCGCCAGCTTCGACCATCCTGCATATTTCATCAAGATATTTGCCATTCAGGTCAACCGGTTTTTTATAATGATACCGGATACGGCTGCCAAGCCTTTTCACAGATTGTTTCCTGGTATCTGCCCGCATGCAAAACAACTCTTGTTTGCCATATTTATTCAAATACAGCAGAAGATATATTGGATCTTGCAAAATTTTCCAGAACGGTTCCCCGAAAAGTTGCTTAACCTTGTTGTATGGCTGGAACTCAGGATCAATCCAGGATTCATCAGATTGATAAAAACTGCTCTTGCCATCCTGATTTTCAAAAGAATGCGCAATATTGGGATTGGAAGCGATAAATGAAAACAGATCTTTCTTAAGCTCTATCCTTGTTTCTCCAAAAATTTTGACATGGTTCCATATGCCCAGCTTGGATAAATTCCATAAGGTTTTCGCCTTGAATCGAGTTTCTTTTTGGGGACTGTCCCAGCAAACCATTTTAAGACATGACGGGTATTGTAAGTGTTGATTCCCGGATTTATCCAAAACATCGATATCATCCATTGATTTTGATACACTGAAAAACAGATCAGGGGTTTCATCTTTCAGCCAGTTTTCAATACTTGGACAATGGCCTTCCAAAACAAACCCTTTGACGTCAAGGCTATCCTGCTGGATTGATAAAAATGTCCAAAGTGCTTTCTTGTCTTTAAAAAAAGAAGTCTTCACCGGGAATATCATGTCCGGCGTTAAATAGTCCTTTAACGGCAGACGTTTAAAGTCAGGTTGTATCACGTCTGAATTTATCGTTCCCTTGCCCAGAGTATGGAGAAAATTAAAAAACGGATCCAGAAAGGATATTGAGAAGATATGATCAAAAAATTGGTTGTGCTGGACAGGAATGTGGATCTCAGTGATAACCACCACTCTTTTTCCAGGAAAATTTGATTTGATTAACCAGCCCATGGTTTTTCCGGCAAAAAGTTGGTCCAAAGAAGAGATAAGCAGCACAATAACATCCGGGTCAACACTGACAATTTGATCATTCAATCCTTGTTTGCAAAGCGCAATAAAAGGATTGATGCTTGGGTCTTCAACAAAAGGGTCTGTTTTTAAAAATAATGAGCCCCAGCCAATTCTGGTTGGGAAAAATTCGTATGAAAAACACAATAAAAGATCATTGATATAATTTTTTACGACCAAAAATTTTTCAGGCTCATAAAATTCTTTGTTTCTCAAGCAATCTACTGAAATACAACTTTTTGAAATCCTTGCACAAGCCTTTTCGAACTCCTTTAATTCTATTTTCGAAATAAATTTAGCTGCCTTTTTTTTTTCAATCATTGCCTGATAATGATCTATCATTCTTTTTGACAAAGCATGATTTAAAAAAAAATCCAGATTCGCATCATATTGAAAACAATCCAGATTTGAGTCCAAAAAACTGCCAGCCACCACGGCAGAATTCCAGGAAGGTATGGCAGGGCTGCTAACCGGTGGATTGACAATTAAGACCATAGCATTTTTCATATTTTCCAATTATTAAAAAAGCCTTTAGCTGTATCCTTTTAAATCTGTTGAAACGATTGCATCAAGTGCATCTGAACTTAGCGAGCTTTTCGTTAAAAATCAATATCCAAGAGCGGCAAATAGTGTTTATCTTTTAGAACCTGGCCTGTCAGTCATCAAAAACAGGGATGTCATCCATGATATCATCTGGTTCCTCTTTTTTATAGGGCATTAATACTGCCCGGGAGGTTTTACCATCCACAAGGATCCTTACGGGATTTTCAAATTTGATGTGTTTTAAATATGGGGTGGTATTACTGCATTGCGTACATTTAAAGAATTCATAATCAATAAAGTCCTTCCCCTTATCTGATACCGTGATATAGCTGATACCAAGTGAGGTGATATTCTGGAAAAAATGTGACCCCTGGGAAGGATCAGCTTTAATGCTTTCAATGGTGGTTTCCACCATTACTCCGACATTGGAAATATCATTCCAGACCACCGGGATTCCCAGCCAGCGATCAGCAGATCCCCAACGGCCAGGCCCGATTAAAATATATTTTTGCTTACTCAAAGTAAACAGAGCATTAATTTTATTTATTTGTGCTGCAATTTCTATGGTTTTTGAAGCATCAAACGTCTCCGGATCCACATAGACGATGTCGTAGATATCTTTATACTCGCCATTGCCCAACGATTGATTGGAATAACAAAAAGCCTGTTTGATCTCTTTTTGTGAAATATTGACTCCAAGATTCTGTTTATATTGCCCCATGGGTCGAATCTGGAGCAAAGAAAATTTGGATTTTTCGCCTTTATTCCGGGGCAGGTTAACGGCAAATTCTATTTCAACCGAAGACCCTAACCACAGGCAACCTAATCGAATGATTTCTTCAAGAATATCAGTTAAAGGAAACAAATTATATTTTAAAATATTAGCAAAGGTCAACACAGGGAATCCCTGGGTTGAGAATGAATCCCTGATCCGGTTATCCTGAAAATGAAAGGTTGATGACAACTCTCTGACCATTGGATGATCGGTTGCCTCACTTAAATCAAGTTTAACAAGGGTAGGATCACTGGCTTTAAGGTTAATAAATTTTTCATCATCAGGGAATTCATCCAGTTTTAATGCATAAAAATATTTTTGAGAATTTTCAAGAATATCAGACACAATGGAGAACTGCGGCAAAAACTGAGGATATTTGGGGCAGACCCTCAAGGTTTTCCCTCCTTCCATGATAATTTTACCCAGTCCCAGGGCCATATGGCTGATACCGTCTTCAGGGTTCAAATGAGAGATGGGATAAAAATTGTAAGATTGGGCCAATCCTGAAATAGATGGATAAAAGTATTGCTCATATTTTAATCCGGTCAATTGCTGGAGAACGATCGCCATCTCTTCATCCTCGGTACGATGCATGGTCGATTTAGCATAGGACCGCGGTGCTTTCAGATACGTGGACGCATAGACCAGTTTAATGGCCAGGATCAACCGATCAAGGCGGTTTTCTACACTTGGATTGGAATTGGCAAGCATATAGGTGTTATAAAGTCCTGCAAACGGTTGATAATGGGCATCTTCAAAAAGGGAGGAAGATCTCACAGCAATGGGATAGCTGACATTTTCAAGGTACGCTTTAAGACTGTTTTTCAAATTTTTTGGAAAATGCGCCTGGACAAATTTTTCAATAATCCGGTCATCTTCAAGATCAACACCCGGATCAAGCAGGGTGGAAAGATCATTTTCTTCAATAAAGGTCTTAAATCCCTCAGTTGAAATGACGATGGTCTGGGGGATGGAAATAGTGATATCAGAAAATTTTTCATGCAATTCCGGATGGAGCTTAATCTGGGATGACATAAAAGCAAGCCCTCTTCCCTTACCACCAAGGGAACCGTTTCCAATTTTCATAAAATCTGTATCAGAATCAAATTTTTTAGGATTAAAATCAATAATCTGTCCCTGGCGAGCGCCTTTTCTACGTTCCCGGATTTTTTCAATTAAAAAAAGTTTTAAATCCTGTGGATCTGGAAATTCACTGATTTTAACCGGCTTTAATTGAATGGCGAACTCAATCTCACTTCTGGCCATGAACCATCTTGAAAAATCATCATTCATGGCATGATAGACAACGGATTCATCTGGAATTTCAGATAATAATTTTTCAATGGTCCGCAAATCACTGGCCCGGGCAATCTCCTCACCATCCGGCATACGGAAAACAAAATCCCCAAATCCCAGATAGCAGACAAAAAAGCTTTTAATCCGGTTGTTCAGGTTGCTGGACAATTTATTAATAAACACAGCCGGGATACCGGCTGCCTTTTCATGGTTGTGGTCTTCTGTGCTCAATACCAGCAGCGGCAGATCAGGCGTCTCTTTCTTTATTTTTGTTAACAATTTATATCCGGCTTCAGGGTCTTGAATCCCTTTTCGGGGATATCGCATATCGGAAAACACGGATAAAAGATAGGGTTTGTATTTTTCGTATAATACCACGGCTTCTTCATAATCATGGGCCACCAGAACCTTGGGTCGACCCCTCATTTTCAGCAGCCGATGTTCCTCGTTCATGGATTCGTCTATGACTGATCGTGTCTGAAGCACAATCTGCTTGTACAGCACGGGTAAAATAGATGAATAATGATACGGAGAGTCTTCCACCAGAATAATAACTCTGACATCTGCATTCTGTGTATCCCAGGCCACATTCATTTCATCTTCAAAATTTTTAATAATGGCAAGCAAGAGATCGGCATTCCCGCCCCAGATATAGATCCGATCAATGGAATGGGTATTGTCCTGACAAACATAATGATCAACATCACAGGTATTGTGAAGCAGCATGAAAAAAGGCAGGTTAGAGTATCGTTTTTTTACTCTCCGGGCAAACGAATAGACATCTGTACCGTCCAGACTGGGCATGGCAAGGATCAGATCAAATTTTTTAACAGCTAATTTTTCAAAGGCTTGTGATACAGATGATACCTGGGTCAACCGGGGAGGCCGCGAAAGGTTCAGTCCTTTATACTCATTGATAATCCGGGTGGAAAGCCGCCCTTCTTCTTCCATAATAAAAGCGTCGTAAGGACAAGAGACCAGAAGAATATTTTCAACTTTTTTAGCCATTAACTCGTGATAGATTTTTAATGACTGCAACTTTTTAACAGGTTTGGCTGCCATCATTCAAAAGACTCCTTGATTAAAATCCAATAAAATGTGTTTTTGCTGCAAACCGCTTTCACCATTTGGAATCTGAACAATTATTATTTTCAATAAAGTTCATATTTTACCAGTTTTCCGTCAAGACCGCCGATTTTCAATGGTCGCTTCCAGGCGGGTGCCAGGGGAACTTTTTTGATATATTTGGGTTCGCCAAAATAAATAAAGGCTGTGGATTTTTTACATCTGGTTTTTAAAAATTCACCCAGATTTTTATAAAATACATTGAGATTGTCTTCTTTTCCCATCCGAATGCCATAGGGCGGGTTAGCAACAATTACTGTATCTTCAAGAGATTCAATATCCTGAAAATCTTTGAGATCAATGATTATTTCACTGCCGAAGTGAAGTCCCATGATATTTGTTCTGGCAGCGGTTACAGAAGATTGCGCCACATCACTGCCGACAATTAGCCCGCTATCCAGCGGTTTAAAGTTTTCCTGGAACTCGGTTTTAACTTTTTCCCATAACTCAGGATTAAAATCAGGCAGGCGTTCAAACCCAAAGGTATTTCGAAAAATCTGGGCCGGTATCCGGCAATGTTTCATCAATGCTTCACACAGCAAGGTCCCTGATCCGCACATGGGGTCGTATAATTTTTGTTGTCCATCCCATTCAGACAGATTGATAATGGCAGCGGCAACCGTTTCCTGCATGGGGGCCAGAACTGATTCTTCCCTGTAACCCCTTTTGTGCAAAGGGCCATGGGATGCATCGACGGAAATAGTAGCCATATTTCTGTGGAGATGCACATTGATAATAATAAACGGATTCTTTCCATCCACGTTTGGCCGCTTGTTGGATCGGTCTCTGAAATAGTCGGCAATGGCATCTTTAACTCTTAAGCCGGCAAAGTTGGAATGGGTAATCTCAGACTCAGATACGTTGGCTGTAATGGAAAAGGTTTGTTTGAGTGTTAAAAATTCTTCCCACCGTATGGCCTTGGCCGCCTTGTAAAGATCGTCTTTATCATGGCATTCAAAGGATACAAGCGGAGCCAGAACCCGTGAAAGCAATCTTGAAAAATAGGTGACTCGATAAAAATCTTTTTTGGATGCCTTAAACCATATTCCTCGGAAAACCGATTTTAAGCCGTACCCCCCCAATTCTCTGATCTCATTGATGGCCATGTCTTTGACGCTTTCAGCCACCTGGGCAAAATACCGTGATTCTTTTTCATACAGATATTCAAACTTTGCCTGTTTTCTGGCATTGCCCCTTCCTTTTTGAAGGATACTTTTTTTGCCTGTATTCAAATCTTTATCATCCTTATAATCATTCAATGCTGAAACGGACGTATCATATCAGTATTACGATAATTTTGAAACTATAGATCCAACTTTAATAAAAGAATAATGGCCAGCATCACGGGTGTTGTTAAATGAACGGCAAATCCTGTATTAAAAATTGGTTGGAATTTGATTTATTAATGATTATAATATTTTTTATTACCATCACCACCAATCATACAAGCCAAACATACAAGGAGGTTTGAATGGGTCAAGTTTCGTACAAGGCATGGGTTGTTAAAGAAACCAGTAAAAATCAATTTGCCGGCCAAATACAAGAGATTCAGGTCAATGATCTGCCGGATAGTGATGTTCTGATCCGGGTTCATTATTCATCTTTAAACTATAAAGATGCCTTGTCTGCCACAGGAAACCGGGGTGTTACAAAAACATATCCGCACACCCCGGGCGTTGATGCTGCCGGGATTGTTGAGCACAGCCGGGATGCAGCCTTTCAAAAAGGCCAGAAAGTAATTGTCACCAGCTATGACCTGGGTATGAATACGTCGGGCGGATTTGGTCAATACATCCGTGTACCTGCCGAATGGGTGGTCAAACTGCCCCAAAATCTATCATTAAAAGAAAGTATGATCCTGGGTACTGCCGGATTCACAGCTGCCATGTCTGTTTATAAACTGGTCCAGACCATCACGCCGGATCGCGGCGATATCCTGGTTACCGGGGCCACAGGAGGTGTGGGAAGTCTTTCTGTGGGTATTCTATCTCATTTGGGATATAGGGTAACGGCTATTTCCGGAAAAAAAGATACCACCCTGCTGGATCAACTGGGTGTGATAAATGTAGTCAGCCGTCAGGATTTCCTCGAAAAAGCAGACCGGCCCCTTCTGAAAGAGAAATGGGCCGGCGTCATTGATACCGTGGGTGGACCGATTCTTGCGGCAGCCATCAAATCCACAAAACAAGACGGTATTGTTACCTGCTGCGGCAATGTGGCTTCCCCGGACCTGCCCATGAATGTTTTTCCCTTTATTTTAAGAGGCATCTCCCTGATGGGGATTGATTCACAGCATTGTCCCATGGCGCTCAGGCAAGACCTGTGGGAGCGTTTAGCAACAGATTGGAAATTCAACCAGCTTGAACAGATCTACCAGGAAATCAACCTGACCGAACTTTCCGAAAAAATAGAACAGATATTAAAAGGAAATTTAAGCGGACGAACCATTGTTAATCTAGAATAAATGATTGTTAATCTGGATTGAAAAGATTATTGTATTGACAAGGCAAAACAATAATCTTTATTTTAATAGCATTCTATCTATAACATCTAATTTTTTTAAAAGGAGGCACTTATGTCAACTCCCCAACATTGTCCAGGTTTTGAAAGTTTTAAAAAACTAAAATCTTTTACCTGCACCTGTCCTGCGTGCAAGGCAACAAAAGAAATATTTTCAGATGAATTTGGGAAAGCTCACAAATGCGATGCCTGTGGTGTGGAAATCGATTTTACCTCCTGCACCTATGAGGCCGGCTAAACGTTATTAACAAGATCCCGGTTTTTTTGCTTTAACTGTTGGACATAAAAACCGGGATTTATCTTCAGGTTTCCTTGGCTTTCCTTCCAAATGATCGATCCTACAGGAAAGAGTCATATTCAAAAAAGGAAATTATAATAATGACCTGTTCCATAAATGAAAAACTGATCAAAGAGACCATTGCTTTCCATGGCCATAACTGCCCCGGTCTGACCATTGGTATCCGGGTGGCTGAACTGGCATTAGAAAAACTGGATAATAACAATAAGTCGGACTGGGTCTGTGTGACAGAAACAGACATGTGCGGTGTGGATGCGATCCAGTTTCTTACGGGATGTTCGTTTGGTAAAGGCAACCTGATCCACAAAGATTTTGGT